>CAYQFQ010000010.1:24110-27751 GCA_964416925.1 uncultured Candidatus Saccharibacteria bacterium | reverse complement strand
CCGGACTTGGTATTGAGGGTGATATTTTAGTGGCACCTTTTGATAGTGGTTTGGTTGCGGGATATCACATGAATGAGTCATCAGGAACATCAGTGACTGATTTTAGTGGTAATGGAAATACTGGAACTTTCCTAGGTTCTTCAGGTAGTAATGGAACAGCAACAGCAAATACAGATACCCTAGCTACGACTGGAATGGTAAACGGTGCACTGAGTTTTAATGGTAGCGATTACATTCAAGTAAGCTCATTAAATAGCTTCCTAACAAATAGAACAGAAGAAACTTTCTCAGTGTGGGTTAATTCAACTCAAAATATTTCTGGTGGTAATGGTGCAAATCTCGTAGGAGGATATTATTATTCTATGAACGGATTAACTCTCCAAGATGGTAAGGCTAAGTTTCTTGTTACGACATCGGAGACTCCTGGGGCTTTTGTAACTTCAGTTACAGATATAAATGATGGGGCTTGGCATTTAGTAACTGGTGTTTACGACGGTTCTAATTTATTAATATATGTGGATGGTATTTTGGAGGACTCGACTCCAACAACTGGAACGACTGTAGATTCTGACGGCTTTGCAATTGGAGTTCCAAGTGATTCTTCAGGTAACGTGGATACCACCTATGCCTTTATTGGGGCTTTAGATGACATCCGCATTTACGACAGAGCATTAACCCAATCAGAAATCACCTTGCTAGGAACTTCAGGCACACGTGTTGCTGATAGTTTAGGGAATGGTAACAATGGGACAGCTTCGAGAGATACACAAGCTGCGTCTACCGCAGGAAAAATAGATAATGCTTTGAATTTTAACGGCTCCAGTGATCGTGTTAGCTTACCAGATTATGATTTTTCAGACAAAGACGTCACTGTATCTTCTTGGATTAAATTAGCAAGTTCTGATGCTGCGTGGAATGCCATAGTTTCCGAAAGAGCTTCAGGAGAAGATTATTCTTTTCTATTTATAACTTTAGGTAGTTCAAATAATATTACTTTTTTCTCTAGTGACTTAAATCCCGTTCAGTTCGATTCCACGTTAACGAGAAATATTGGTGAGTGGCACCATGTTTCTATGGTGCTTGATAATACTGCAAAGACAATAACTTTTTATGTAGATGGTGTTGCTGATACGCCTATTACATTTGAAGGCTCAATATTTGATGACTCCGCAAATACTGCGATTGGTTCAGATTGGTCGGGCAGTTGGTCTAACTATTTGAACGGAGAATTGGATGACGTTCGTATTTATAACAGGGCTCTAACGGAACAAGAAATTAAATCTTTATATTTCTTTGGTGATGGAACGGAGGAGGAAGGGAATGTAATTTAGTATTGTTTGTGTTGATAACTTTTTATTTAAAAAAGCCTGATTTCATGAGGCTTTTTTCGTATTTTAATCTTTGTTTTTAAAGTAAAAATTTGTTATAATTACGGGGTAAAAGCTTTAAGCTTTTTTATATTTATGTCAAAAAAAGACGAAAAAGTTGAAAAAAAAGAAAGTCATTATGATGCTAGTTCTATTCAAGTACTTGAAGGTTTGGATCCTGTTCGTAAACGTCCAGGAATGTATATTGGTACTACAGGACCAGACGGATTACATCACCTTATAACAGAAATATTTGATAACTCTCGTGATGAGGCTATGGGTGCTTTTTGTAATGATATTGAAGTCGCATTGCTACCAAATAACAGAGTTAGAGTGACAGATAACGGTAGAGGTATTCCAGTCGATATTCACAAACAGACAAAAGTCTCTGCTCTTGAAACAATAATGACAGTTCTGCACGCTGGAGGAAAATTTGGTGGTGAAGGATATAAAGTTTCTGGAGGACTTCATGGAGTTGGTGCTTCAGTTGTAAATGCACTTTCTATTTTTATGAAAGTTACAGTGCACAAAGATGAAGGTATATACACACAAGAATATTCACAAGGTAGAAAAAACGCAGCGGTTAAGAAAATCGGAAAAACAGATAAGCATGGAACAATAGTAACATTTGAACCTGATAAGGAAATATTTAAAGAGGGAATTATATTTGATTTTGCCCGTGTTGTTGGACACATGAGACAACAGGCGTATCTCGTTAAAGGTTTACGTATCACCGTCTTGGATTTGAGAGAAGTAACATCAAAATTTGACGCCGATGAAGTTTTCTATGTACGAGAACTTGGAATTGATTCCCCATCACATACTTTTTATTTCGAGGGGGGATTGTTGTCGCTTGTAAAATTTTATAATCACTATCAGAAACCAATACATAAAAATATTTTTTATGTAGAAAAGAAAACTGATACAGTTGAATCTGTCGAGGTTTCTTTGCAATATGTTGATGACATTTCTGCTAGAATTCTTGCTTTTGCAAACAACATCTATAACCCAGAAGGAGGAACACACCTTACAGGTTTTAAAACCGCACTTACGAGATCATTAAATGCATATTCAAGAAAAAATAATTTAATAAAAGAAAGTGAGGATAACTTTACAGGAGACGACGTAATGGAAGGTTTGACAGCTGTTGTTTCTGTGAAGATTAGGGATATACAGTTTGAGGGTCAAACAAAGGCAAAGCTTGGGTCTGTAGAGGCCAGGGGAGCCGTAGAGGAGGTCTTTGGCGAGGGTTTTAATGCTTTCCTTGAGGAAAATCCAGATGACGCCAGAGCTATTATTTCAAAGGTTATACTTGCTTTAAAAGCCCGAAAAGCTGCTAAGGCAGCAAAGGACTCTGTTTTGAGAAAAGGGGCCCTTGAAGGAATGACTCTGCCTGGAAAACTTGCAGATTGTCAGTCTAAAGATGCTTCAGAATCTGAGGTGTTTATTGTTGAGGGAGATTCTGCTGGAGGTACTGCTAAGACAGGACGAGACAGAAGAACTCAAGCCATCTTACCTTTGAGAGGAAAAATTCTTAACATTGAAAGAGCAAGACTTGATAAAATGCTTGCATCTGAGCAGATTAAAAATCTTGTTATTGCACTCGGTACTGCTATTGGTGACACATTTGATATTTCCAAATTGCGATATCATAAAGTTATAATTGCGACAGATGCTGACGTTGACGGTGCTCACATTAGAACATTGCTTTTAACATTGTTTTACAGATATTTTAAAGACCTTGTCGATGGTGGATTTATTTATATTGCCCAACCACCACTATATAAAGTAAAAGTTGGAAAAGAAATACATTATTTCTATTCTGAAGAAGAGAAAACTGATTTTTTCAAGAAATCTAAAATTGATGATTCTGCAGTAGCAGAAGAAGGTGGAGAAGAAGAGGTTGAGGAGACGAAGACAAAAAAATCTAGCAAAGTTTCTGTGCAAAGATATAAAGGTTTGGGAGAAATGAATGCCGAAGAACTTTGGGAGACAACAATGGATCCTCAAAAAAGACTCTTAAGAAAAGTTACAGTTGAAGACGCTAGAGAAGCTGATCAAGTATTTGATATGCTTATGGGAACTGATGTTCCGGCAAGAAAGGCATTTATACAATCAAATGCGAAGTTGGCGAATATCGACATTTAATAATTCTTGTTATTCCCGCTACATTCTTGTTTTCTTTGTCATCCCGACGTAGGTCGGGATCCATCTTAATCTCATGAAAACCTACTTCGAGACCGAAATAGACAAGCAAAGCCTTTGCGCTTCCGT
>CAYQFQ010000010.1:0-24100 GCA_964416925.1 uncultured Candidatus Saccharibacteria bacterium | reverse complement strand
AAAAAAGAGTTTGGCAACATAAGAATAAAATTATCAAAGGATTTACAGAAAAATACAATATAGATAAATTGGTTTATTATGAGCAGACAGAAAATGTAGAATCAGCGCTAACTAGAGAAAAGCAATTGAAAGAATGGCAGAGAAGATGGAAAATCAGATTGATTGAAAAAGATAATCCAGAGTGGAATGATCTCTATGAATTAAGAACAGATGGATCCCGACCTGCGTCGGGATGACAGACGGAGAGGGAATGACGAATGGGGGAGATGGATTCCTACCTGTGTAGCAGGTAGGCGAAACAATTCAGTTTTTTGTGTCATTCCCGACCTGATCGGGAATCCAGTTCTTATTTAAGATGGTTTGCTTCGTTATTTCATTCCTCGCAAAGACGGAGGGGGGGTTGGATATCTGATGCCCAAGTACTCAAGACACACATATTATTTTATGCTTGCAAAATGTTTTAGGGGGGGGGTAAAATTAACTGTATTAATAGCTAATATATTTTTTATGTCAGAAGAATTAAAACCGACAAACGATGTGCCAGCAGCAGAAGCAAAAGCTGAAGGACAGAAATTAGAGTGGGGACCAGAGGTGGGCGAAATGACAGCTAATGAGGCGTATAGAAAGGCTGAGGATGCAAAAGTTGATGGGTGGAGATTACCTACGATGCTAGAGTTAAAAGGTGCTCTTAAAGATGGGGTGACGGGGTTTAGAAAAACAAACTATTGGTCCAGAGATTATGATCCTGAAAGTAGACGGGGTTCTGGTTTGGCTGGGTGGTGTATGGCTGTAAGTATGGATCCAGATTTTACTGGTGGTAATTGGGAGAGTCCGCTTATAAGTGAAACAAAATTTCCGGTAAGGTTAGTTCGTGATATCGAATAATATTTTATAAAAAACAGACGGGGCGCTTTTAGTGCCCCGTCTGTTTTTGTTTATTTTAGTAAACTCTTATTGTTGAAGTTAAAGTATTGTTTGATCTGTTGGTATCTGTAGTTAGATTGTTTGGATCTATTTTTACAAATATATAATTATCTCCCAAATAATTAGCACCTGAGAAATTTATTACTACTTCTGTTCTTTGCCCAGGGGCAATGGATGGGTAGTTTGTGGATCTATATGTGTAAGATGACATTGAAGGGGACATTGTGGCAGTCAAATCCCAAAGTCCGGAATTATTTGTACCGTTGTTTGTTACTTCAAGTTTAACTGCAACATTTGAATACCTTGGAATTTGAGTTGCATAAACAAAATTATTTGAAGAATCAAGCATCCCAACGCCTAGCAACCTTACAGATAAGTCTGAATTACCATAATTATTATTGTTATTATATCCACCAACGTTTACAGTACATCCGCGAGATACAGTATATCCACCAGAAGTAATTATGACGTTCGCATTTTTTTGCCCTGTCGTATAATATATTCTGCTTACATTTTGAGATGAACCAACGAGATTGTCTGTTCCGGTCCAGTAATATGTATTATACCCAGTGCCACCACTTACGGTTGCATGCCAAGTAACACTTTCTCCAATTGCTGGGTTAGTTGGGATGCTGTAACAAGAAGCAACTAAATTACCGCTGTTGTTTTGATTATAATTGTAGTTATTATTGTAATTATAATTTGTCGAGACATTAATTGACGCAGAGTTATTTGATTTTGAAATTTCACTAACATAGTTTGATGGATCAACATTTATTGTAACTGTGTTAACGCCATAAACATTTGTTGGGTTATCAAAACCTAAAGTAAACTGAATTTTATCTCCTGGGTTTAAAGAAATCTGCATATCTGATTGATATGTTGGTGATGATTGACTTGGCAAGATGGCAGAAAAATTCCAAACACCAGTTGCTCTATCTCCAATATTTTTTACTTCAAATTTAATACCAACTCTGTCTGTTGATGAAATATATGAAGTCTTTGAGAATTGTAATGTATTTTTGTCTATAACTCCTGTATCTATTATGCTTACAGCAAGATCAGCCTTACCGATATAAATATTGGTTGGTGGAACGTAAGTATTTACTGGTGGTTTGTAAGTTGTACTTGTTGCGGTGTTTGGAGCGCTATATCCTGTATTTGTAATAGTAAGGCTAAAAGAGGCGACAGGTTTAATCTTTTGTGAGTCTTGAGTTTGGACGCCAATCTTTACAGGTATCATAGCGATTCTCTTTTGAGTTGAAATTCCGGATACGGAAACTTCTGAACTATTGTTTAGTAAGTAGAAATCTTTTCCACAATCTATTTTTGTTTTTTGAGAATCCTGGAGCGAGAATGAGACACCATCAGTACATGGATAAGTAAAAGTATAAAGCTCTCCGTTATTTACTTCACCAAGAGAAATAACAAAAGTATCACCAGAAGTTATAGTTTTCTTGTTCACTAACGCAGAAGCGTCATCATTTGATATGTACACCGAGTCCAGTGTTGTTGCAACACCGTTTCTGAATACAGAAAATATTGTCGGTACAATTTTAATAACAAACCAGACCACCACAACGGCGATGATTAATATCAAAACTGCAGTTAATGCGACAAAAAACGAATCTTTAATTTTTGACCAAAATGTTTGTATCATAATATTGGGCGAATTTCTTCGCTAACTATAAACAACGACTTTACAGGTATTATATTATATTTGACTTTTTTTGTCAATACAGTATAATTATAGTATATATGGCTTATAAAGACGATAAAATGACTAAGGGCGAGATTGTAAAGTTTTTCCTTTACTTTGTTATGGTGTGCCTAGTCTCCTTCGCTTTCCTCTATCTTTTTGGTCTAGTGCCGGAATCATTGAAAAGTAATATTGCTAAATATCCACAAAAGGAGGCAGAAGCGATGTTTGTTGGTGTAGAACCTACTCGTATTGTTATCAAAAAAATAGGGGTGGATGCTTTAGTTTATAATCCTGAAAATACTGACATAAAATCTCTAAATAAATATCTTACTTCAGGAGCCGTAAGATATCCAGGATCAGGACTTATTGGAAAGGGGAATATGTTTTTATTCGGTCATAGTGCTGATATTTATAGCACTGTAAATAATCCCGCATATAAGACATTTAACGGAATCTCTAAGCTAGGATTTGGAGACGAGATAATAGTGTATGCAGAAAATAAGTCATTTCTTTATAAGGTGCTTTCTGTAACTTTAGTTGGTGCAGATAAAGCACTTGTAGAGTTTAGTGGTACAGATAATAAACTCACTATTTCAACTTGTAATACGTTTGGTGCGAAGGAAGAGAGACATGTCGTAGAGGCTAAATACATTGGTTTATATAGCGGAAACTTTTAAAAGACATATTTTTTCTCGCAAGGATTTGATATAATATGCCTAATAATATGACTATAGTCTCAGATATGAATAAAATTCATAATGGTATTGACTTTTAATAACTTTCCCTATATAATAGTCCTTAAGTTAATTCACTTGAATTTTATGAAAAACACAACAAAAATTTTAAAGATATTTGGTCTGCTTTTTATTTCCGCATTAATTTTTTCAATGCAGGCAGATTTTGCTTTTGCTGCACCCAATTGTGTTGGCAAGGCCATGACGTTCGAAGAATACAAGTGGTTCAAAGCTCACGGACAAGTTTCTACAACTTTGTCTGTAAATGATGAAGCAGGTAAAGCTGTAGCTCATATCAATAATAACACTGATTGCAGTATGCCTGTAGGTTTAGACACATTTCAAATGTATGACAATATATTGCAAAATCAAACCAAATTTGATGGTGTTCATATTGTTATTCCACCACACACTCAAGGTTTTAAGTTAAAGGCAAATATTCCTGCATGTATGGTTCAGATTGATACATATGTAGGTGCTGGTTGGGAAACTCCTAATAATCTAACAGCGTGGTTAATTGCAAATCAAGTTTCTGGTACTGGATTGCATGATGTTTCTGGAAATTATTGTACACGTCAACCACCCTTGGTAGTATCTTGTTCTTCAAATCCATCCTCAGTTAGTCAGAACGGCGTTATTACTTGGTCTGTTAGTGCCTCGGGTGGCAACGGGAACTTTTTATATTCATGGTCAGGTACTGATGGGCTTTCTGGAACTTCTCAGGTTGTAAATAAAGCTTATCCTCTAACAGGAACAAAAAATGCTCTAGTTACTGTAACTTCTGGAGATAAAACAAAATCTGCAAGTTGCTCTGCAGTTGTGTCTGAAGGTGTAACTCCGTTAGTTGTTTCTTGTTCACCAAGTTCTTCTTCGATAAGAAAAAATTCATCAGTCTATTGGAATTCAACAGTAACCGGCGGAAAGGGTAGTTATTTGTATTCTTGGTCTGGAACAGATGGTCTGTCGGGTTCTGGTTCAAACGTGTATAAGAGCTATAGCTATACAGGGACAAAGACAGCAACAGTTACAGTGTATTCTGAAACCCAGAGTGTTTCTGCAACTTGTGATTTAAACGTGTATGATGATTATATCCCAACTTCATATTTGGAGGGATCATGTTCTGCGTCTCCATATAACGCACAAGTAGGTACAAACGTTTCCTGGAATGCATCAGCTTATGGTGGATCTGGTAGCTACTATTATTACTGGACTGGAACGGATGGACTTTATGGTAATGGACAATATATAAGCAAATCTTATTATTCTCCAGGATATAAAACTGCAACTGTCACAATATCTTCTGGTGGTCAGTCGATAACAAGAACATGTAATACTAATGTTGGACAAGTCTTGGCATATACTGAGACCAATAATTTGCCAACTTTAAATTCTGTCTATTTGAGTCAGGTGCCATATACTGGTATAGAAGATAACTTGCATACTTATTAATTAGGAAAAAACAAGTCGTTGGTGTTTTGGCTGATGACGATGAAGAAGAGATGTCGTCTGTTGCTGTTGAACATGGAGATGCTATGACAGAGAAGTTTGTCTGTAATAGGATTATTTCTGATAAACAAGCATTTGAAAACATTGAAGATATTGCATTGAATAATAAAACAGTCTTATCAAGCAGTGCTATTGAAGCCATTGTAAAAATTGCTAGGATTAACTGTTCTGATGAAAAGGAATTAGCACATAAAGTAATTGGTTCTTGTAGAAAAAATAAAGGACAAAATAGTGATGAATGGTGTGTTATCGGAGAAGAAGATGTAGGTAAAACAATATAGGAATTTAATTAAAAGAACACCACCTTAAGGTGGTGTTCTTTTAATTTAAAATTTTATTTTCTATTTCTTTTTTCTTCAGTAATTTCTTTTATAAAGTCATCTATATTTAACTGTCCTAAATTACCTCTATCTCTACTTTCAACTGTTATTTTTTTAGCTTCGATATCTTTATCTCCTACGATTATCGTGTACGGGACTTTGTTGTTTTTTGCGTCCCTAACTTTTCCTCCCATATTTCCTTCGCGTGTATCACAATCAATCCTGAAACCAAAAGTTTTTAATTGTTTTGCTATGTTCTCAGCATATTCGTTGTGGTTTTCTCTAACGGGTACAATTTTTATTTGCACAGGAGACAGCCAGAGTGGAAAATTACCAGCGTAATGTTCAATCAGAAGGCCTATGAATCTCTCAAAGCTACCAAACAAAGCTCTATGAAGCATATAGGGTCTTTCCTGCTTACCTTGTGAGTTGACAAACGTCAAGTCAAATCTTTCTGGTAGGTTAAAGTCAAATTGCAATGTAGAACATTGCCATAACCTTCCTAAACAATCTTTTATTTTAAAATCTAGCTTTGGTCCGTAAAAAGCCGCCTCACCTTTTTCTTCTGTAAAATCTAATTTTTTCTCAGTGGCTATTTTTCTCAAAACACTTTCTGTAAAGTCCCACCCTTCATCATTTCCAGCGTATTTGTCCTTATTTTCAGGGTCTCTTAAAGAGAGAAAGACTTTAACTTTGTTAATATCAAAACCAAAAGATTTATAGATGAATAAAATGAAATCCACAACACTTTTTAGTTCATCTTCAACTTGTTCTTTTCTACATAATATATGTGCATCATCTTGGGTAAAACCCCTTACTCTTGTCAGCCCAGATAATTCTCCCTTTTTTTCAAATCTGTAAACAGTTCCACATTCTGCCCATCTAAAAGGAAAATCTCTGTATGACTTTGGTGAGTCTTTGTATATCTGAACATGGAAAGGACAATTCATTGGTTTAAGTAAATATTCCTCAGATCGTTCAGCTTTTTTACCTTCTTGCCTATCTTTTAATGTTTGTCCTGCTTCAAGTGGTGGGTACATACTAGAATTAAAAAACCCCCAATGCCCCGAGATTTCCCAAAGTTCTTTATTTCCTATATGGGGACTTCTTACTAATTCATATCCATTCTTAATATGTTCTTGATACCAAAAATCTTCTATTACCCTCCAAAGCATTGCACCTTTTGGGTGCCATAATGGAAGACCAAGACCTACTTTTTCATCCATATGGAAGAGATCTAACTCTTTCCCTAGTTTTCTATGGTCTCTTTTTTCGGCTTCTTCTTTTTGTTTGATATAATATTCCAAATCTTCTTTTGATTCAAAAGCTATTCCATAAATTCTTGTGAGCATCTTATTGTTCTCGTTTCCTTTCCAGTATGCGCCTGCAATCCTTTCTAATTTGAACGCATCTGTTTTTATATCCTTAATATCTTCTATGTGTGGGCCAGCACAAAGGTCGGTAAAATCTCCGGAGGTATAAATAGTTAAACCTTTACCATCTTTATTGTATTCCTCAATCAGTTCCAGCTTGTATGGATTACCTGAGAAGAGTTCTTTTGCTTCCTTGTATGAAATTTCTTTTTTCTCAAATGCTCTCCATTTTTTTATCATCTCTCTCATCTTTTGTTCAATCTTTCCGAGGTCTTTTTCTGTGATAGGTAAAGCAAAATCAAAATCATAATAAAAACCATTATCTACCGCTGGACCAGTGGCTATCTTTGCATCAGGACAAATATCCAAAACAGCCGCACCGAGCAAGTGTGCGAGTGAGTGTCTTATTACTTCAATCTTTTTATTTTCCATATTATTAAAATTATTCCTAATAAACTTATAAACCCCAGCCTCATAGGTCGCACGGATTCGTGCTTCGCCTATCAGGGGTGTCCTATTCGGACGCGCACTCATCCTGGGATGAGGCGGGGTTGTGAAAAATATTTTCGCTGTGCTCAGTATTTTTCGACAAAAAACGCCCTGGTAAAAATACAAAACTTTGTATTCTCACCAGGGCGGACAACTCTCGGCCTAAAACACTTTTGTGTTCGGCCACGTTGTTCGTGGTTCCACCTAGTTTTCCGCCTTTTGCGGACTCTCATTTAAACAGATTAGACAAATTGTTTCGCAATCTGCGAACTGCGTTTGGTAGACGCAAGCAATCTCTGTTATTCATCAATAATAAGCTCTTGTAATAAATATGTCAAATGGTGAAATATTGCTTTGGATTTGACCTAATGTGTATTGGTATATATTATGAGAATAGATACACGTAAAAAATTTAAAAAGGGGAGAGATATGGTAAACGAAATTTTCGTTTTAGCTGCTGATTCTACTGTCTTTCAGGTTATTGGGGAAGTTAGTAAACATCTATTGAAATCTGAGAGTTATTTTAAATATTCGAATGGTCCTTGTGTCAGACTTATGTCGTGCAGGAAAACAAAAGTATTATACGACGGACACAATAGAATTAATACAGTGTGGCATCAGCATTACGGAGCAGAATTTGGCACGGATGAGCATGTCGAATTGTCTTTGGAGGGCATAAGTTTTGTTAGTCATCTACCCAAGACGGGGACTGATAATACAGCTCCATTCAAACATCCCGTCGTGGTTGTACCGATAGCGGGTTTATTTCTCTGTCCGTGGGTTGCTCTCGGAATGCATCTACGTAGGGACTTAACTCCTATTGATAAGATTGCCCTTCCTTTTACTAAAGAGGTGATGTTTCGGGTTGGTGTAAATAACCCATTTTTTGTCCTTTCGCAGGATCTCTGGAAAATTGTCCTTTCATCTGAATGAGAAGCTCGTAACGTCCGATACCTTTGTGTGTCGGACGTTTTTTAATAACGAGAGATGTTATTTTTTTTACTCTGACCCAGAAAATACCTTTTTTATATAGCTTTCATTTTTTCCGCGATTAATCCAATTTCTCCATTTCTGTCAGAGATTTTTCCAATAATTACAATACATTTGTCAGGTACTAATAGTGCTTTGTATTGAGTAAATGTTTTTGGGAAGACAACAACTTCAATGGTATCTGTTAGGTCTGCTATTTTCATAAAAGCCATTTGGTCATTCTTCTTCGTGCTTATAATTCGTATCTCAACAATTATTCCAGCGATAGGCTGACCTTTGTCTATTGCAATCCAAATTGGGTCTGTCTCTCCTGCCTGCGCAGGTAGGTCTTTTATTTTTTTAATATTTATTTTTTGTTTATTTAAAGCGTCTTTCCATTTATCTAGCGGGTGGCCAGAAATATATAATCCAAGTAACTCTTTTTCCCAACCCAGGACTTCATCTATTGAGGCCGTTGGTGCTTCATCAAGCTTGAATTTACTTGCCTTGTCACCACCATCAAAAAGCCCAAATAGAGAATCTTGAGAGTCTGGTTGTTTACCGATTTCCTTATTGAATTTCAGAAGATTTTCCATGTTGGTGAGCAATCTTCCTCTTTCACCAAATTCATCTAATGCCCCTGTCTTTATGAGGGCCTCAAGAGACCTTTTGTTTAAATTTTTGTCCGTGACTCTTCCTAAAAAATCTTCTAGTGATTTGAATTTCCCATCTTTCTTTCTGTTTTCAATAATTGCTTTTGATATAGCTTCACCGAAGTTTTTAATTGTAGTTAAACCAAAACGTATTGTGTCCGGTTGTCCCACAATTTTTACCACAGTAAAATCAGAGTAACTTTCATTTACTGATGGTGGTAAAACAGGAATACTCATTCTTTTACATTCCGCAATAAACTCACCAATTTTTTCTACATCTCCTGCGTCAGCTGTAAGGACTGCAGACATATAAATAGCAGGGAAGTTTGCTTTCATATAAGCCGTCTGATAAGCAACACGTCCATAGCTCGCAGCGTGAGCTTTGTTAAATCCGTAAGCCGCAAAAGGTTCGATAAGTTTCCATAAAGTTTCAGCTTTTTTATCTGATAGTCCTCCAGCAATAAATCCTTTCATTAATTTTTCTTTTTGAGCAGCCATTTCTTCTGGAATTTTTTTACCCATAGCTTTTCTGAGTTTGTCCGCTTCAAGCCAAGAGTAACCTGCAAGTTTAATAGCGGTAAGCATAACGTCATCTTGATATGTGATAACACCATAAGATTGGTCCAAAATATCTTTAAGTCTAGGGTCGAGGTATTTAACTTTTTCAGGGTTATGTTTTCTTTCAATATACTCTGGAATAGATTCAATAGGTCCAGGACGATAAAGAGCCACCATAGCATTGATGTCATGAATTCTTGAAGGTTTAAGTTCCTTAAGATATTTTGTCATTCCTGAACCATTAAGCTGAAATAGTCCAATAGTTTCACCACGAGCGAGCATGTCAAAAGTTTTTTTATCATCAAGGGGTATTTCTTCAATATCTATATCAATACCCTCAATAATTTTTACTCTCCTGACAGCGTCAGCAAGAATTGAAAGATTTTTTATACCGAGAAAGTCAAATTTTAAAAGACCAACTCCATCTTCTCCAACGGCATGCATGTCGTACTGGGTAATTATTTTTCCTTCACCTTTTGGATCATATTGAATTGGTACATAGTCCTCGAGTGGCCCTGGGGCAATAACAACACCAGCAGCATGAACAGAAATGTGTCTTGCACACCCCTCAACCTTCTTTGACATATCGATGATAGCTTTCACATCTTTCTCCTGGTCATACCATGTCTTAAGCTCTGGGACTTCTGCGAGCGCCCTGTCTATTGTCATTGGGAAACCTTGCGCACCCATAGGTATCATCTTTGATATTTTATCTGCAAGTGGTAAAGGGTATTTTAACGCTCTTGCAACATCTCGAACTGCTCCACGAGCCATCATAGTTCCGAATGTTCCTATCTGAGCTACGTTTTTCTCTCCATACTTTTGTCGAGTATAGGCAATAACATCATCACGTCTGTTATCGGCGTAGTCCATATCAATATCGGGAGCTGAAGGTCTTTCTGGATTTAGAAATCTTTCAAAGGGAAGTTTGTATTCTAGCGGGTCAACGTTTGTAATTTTTGTAAGATAAGTTACAAGAGATCCTGCGACAGATCCTCTAATGTTTGTGTAGATGCCGTTCTCGTGTGCAAATCGAAGCAAGTCAGACACAACAAGAAAGTATTGGGGATAACCTTTGTCTTTTATAACTTTCAATTCATATTCAAGTCTGTCTATAACTTCTTTGCTGTGGGGAAGTCCTCTTTTATCTATTCCTTCATATGCGAGTTTCTTTAATTCATCATCGTGAGATAGCCCACTCTCAACAATAAATGTTGGGAATTTCCATTTTGCAAGTTCAATGTCAAACTTGCACATGTCGGCAATTTTCTCATTATTCGCAAGCGCTTCAGGGATATCTTTGAAATAGTCATTTGCCTTTTCTTGAGAAATAAAAGAGAAGTCTTCTTCTTCGTCATCTTCGGAATTCTTTTCTGAAAAATCAGAATGACTATTTACCTGAAGCAAGGTATCTCGAGCTTTTCTATCTTCTAGTTTCAAATAATAAACATCATGGCATGCCACGAGGTTTGTATTCGTTTCTTTGCCAAGTTTTATTATTTCACTTTCTAGAAAAGCCTGACCTTCAATTTCAGGGTGATGTGTAATCTCCAAAAAGAAATTATCTTGCCCGTATATTTCTTTAAACCATTTTAATATCGAATTTATCTTTTCGGTGTCTTTGAGTTTGATGGCGTTACTCAACTGCCCGCTAAACTGAGGCATAATACAAACAAGTCCGTCTTTGTATTTTTCTATGAGTTCACGGTCAATTCTTGGTTTGTAATAGAAACCTTCAAGGTGAGAGAATGTTACAAGTTTTATTAAATTTTTATATCCTATTTCATCTTTTGCAAGTAATACAAGTCTGGTTCTTCTAGAATCTACTCCACCGACCTTATCACTTCTTGTTCTTGCTGAGACATAAAAATCTACACCAATTATTGGTTTTATCTCATTTTTTTTGCAAGCCTTCAAAAATTCTATAGCACCATATAAGTTACCATTATCAGTTAAAGCAAGAGTTGTCATTCCATCTTTTTTCGCAGCTTTAACAAGGTCCGGTATCTGTGGTAGGGCAGATAATAGAGAGTAATGTGAATGGGTGTGCAAGTGTGTAAATTTAGTCATTATTTTTATTGTGTGTAAACTTGCCCCGTAGTGAGACGAGTCTGCGAGTCTCTACTACTGGGGTGTGTAAATTTATATGCCATTAAGGTCTATTATACTAGTAATTTTTAAAAACAAGAATTGACACGAACCTTAAGAGTTCTCGTATTTTTATATTCTGGAAATATGCATTATACTAGGAATGTGAAATCAAAAATTATAGGGATTGATGAAGTAGGTAGAGGGCCACTTGCCGGACCAGTTGCTGTTTGTGCATTTTCTATGCCTATTGGTTTCGATGATTCTATTTTTGGAAAACTTCGTGATTCAAAAAAACTTTCGGCTAAAAAGAGGGAACAGATTTTTGAACAATTAGAAAAGATGAGAATAGAAGGTGCCGTCAATTATTCAGTTTGTTATGCCTCTGCAAACGAGATAGACAACATTGGCATAAGTATTTGCATAAAAAAATGTTTGGAAGAAGCCCTGTTAAATATAAAAGCAGATCCGAAAGAGTGTAAGGTTCTCTTAGATGGAGGGCTTTATGCACCAAAAGAATTTGAACAGGAAACGATAATAAAAGGAGACGAAAAAGAAAGAGTTATAGCTTTAGCTTCAATAGTGGCAAAAGTAAGTAGAGACAAGCTTATGGTTAGTCTTGCAGAAGAATATAAGGAATATGGTTTTAATAAACACAAAGGATATGGTACTAAAGCTCATATGGAAGCGATAAAGAAATATGGTATGTGTATTGAACATAGGAGAACTTTTTGCCACCTGCCCAGTTAAATAATTTTAAATTTTCAAAAAATCAATAATGGGCAAATTTAAAATTGAGATTTGAGTTTTATAGGAAAAACATTATCTGGCAAGGTATAATATGCCTGTATATGTGAAAATGATTGGAATAAATAGTCTCAAATCTAATTTAACGGGGTAAATTTGCATTAAAGTCAGAAATAGGGTAGTATATTCAACATTATGGTAGTACGAATGAGACATACAAGATCCCAAAGGGGAAAAGTTAGATCACATCATTTTCTAAAGAATGATGCCATTACTAAGTGTCCTGATTGTGGATCAGCTTGTTTGAGACATACAGCATGTTCAAATTGTGGAAAATACAAGGGCAGAGTTGTTATTAATCTTGAAGCAAAAGCTGTTAAGAAAGCTAAGAAGGCAGGAAAGACTGAGGCTAAATAATATTTAAAGTTTGAGGTTTTTTTATTAGTTCTTTAATGAGTTTCGAGGAAAAAGAAACTCTAAGACAAACTTAAAAAGTTTTATGTCAAATAGGCACCTTGCTAGATCTATAGTTCTCCAAACCGCTTTTGAGTGGGATTTCAGAAATCTTACAAGAGAACAGACTTTGGCGTCACTGAAAAGAATAAACGAAGAATTTGGAAATGGCGAGACAGATGTTCCCTTTATTGAGAACCTTTTAAAAGGTGTTTTAGATAAACAGGCTGACTTAGATAACATAATTAGTAAAGCTGCGCCTGACTGGCCACTTGAAAAAATTTCAGCTGTTGATAGAAATATTTTGAGAATTGGCTTATATGAGCTGATCTTTTCTGATAGAAAAGAAGTTCCTGCAAAAGTTGCTATTAATGAGGCTATAGAGCTTGCAAAGAGCTACAGTGGAGAGAAAAGTGGTAGTTTTGTTAATGGAGTCTTGGGAACCATTTATAAAGAACTTGGTGAACCAGGGAAAGAAGAAACCTCAAAAAGAAAAAATAAAATTGCAGATATCCCCTTTGAAGAAATGCCCATTAAGAGGCTGGTAGGTGCTGTAGTATATGCAAAACACGAGGGAGTAATATATCTTGCATTTGTTCATGATGTCTTTGGTAGATGGACACTTACAAAAGGACGACTTGGAGAAGATGAAACCATGCAGAATGGTATTGTCCGAGAAGTTAAAGAAGAAATGGGTATTGACGTAGTGGTAGAAGATGAGCTCTTAAATAATGAATATGTTGCAAATCATCCAGAAGAGGGTAAGATAAGAAAAAATGTTACGTACTTTCTAGCAAAATGTCCTGAGATGAAGGATCTCACTTTGGGAAAGAGTGGTGGCCTTGATGATACAAAATGGTTCAAACTTCAAGAAATTGAGAGTCTTAATTTCTATAATGATATTTTACCAATTATCACTAAAGCTATAACGATTTTGTCAGAAAAGGTAAGTTAATTTTATGATAGATTTTTCAAGTTTTGAGAAAACAATAGGAATAAGTTTTAAAAATCCAGATCTACTAAGACTGGCTTTTACCCATAGATCGTATTTAAATGAGCATAGAGATACAGTAATGTCTCATAACGAGAGACTTGAGTTTCTTGGAGATGCTGTGCTTGAGCTTATAGTCACAGAACATTTGTTTGCAAAATTTCCAGATCAGACGGAAGGGTCTTTAACTCTACTTCGTTCTGCACTTGTTAAAGCTGAGACACTTTCTGATGCTGCATCAAAGATGGGGATGAATGATTATTTACTGTTATCAAAAGGAGAAGCAAAAGATAATGGTAGAGCAAGACAAATAATACTTGCAAACACGATTGAAGCACTTATTGGTGCAATTTTCCTTGATCAGGGTTATGAAGTCACGAAATATTTTATATCAAGGCATATTTTTTATCTCATAGATAAGATAGTTTCAGAAGAGGGTTGGATGGATGCGAAGAGTAAATTTCAGGAAAGAGCTCAAGAAGAAATGGGAACTACGCCTTCATACAAGACAATCAAAGAAGAAGGTCCAGATCACGACAAAGAATTTACAGTGGGTGTGTATTTGGGTAAAGATTTGATAGCCGAAGGAACAGGAAAATCAAAACAGGAAGCAGAACAAGAAGCGGCGAAAAGGGCTCTTGAAATAAAGAAATAAATATTATGGGAGAATTTTTTAGTCCAGAATCAATAATAAAGCCAGAACAGAACGAGGGTGTTAAACCAATACACGAAGTTTTAGAACGTGCCCAACAGGAATTTGTGGAGAATTGTGATCTTTCTTCAGAAGATGGGAAAAAAAGACTTAGGGAGTTTCTTGTGATCAGGGGTCAAATTACTGATCAGTTGAAAAGTGAGAGTGTAGATTTTCAATCACTTGAACTATGGCAGAGATTGGTTGATGGGCGTATTCCAGAAAAAACAAAAGTCTATGACACACCAGATAAGAGAGTTGAAGCTTAAAAAATAGAAAAACTTCTTCCGATATTACAAAAGGGTGAATAGCCCTTTTTTCGTATTCGTTTATTTGATAGAATGTAAGGAATGTTAAAGAGTATAGAAATTAGTGGTTTCAAATCCTTTGGGAAGAAGGGTTTTTTGGAATTTACATCTCCTATATCATCTATTGTTGGGCCAAACGGTTCAGGTAAATCAAACGTAGCTGAGGCTTTCCGTTTTGTATTGGGAGAACAATCAATAAAATCTTTAAGAGGTAAGAGGGCTGAGGATTTAATCTTTAATGGTGGTAAGGACGCATCTCGATCAAACAGAGCAGCTGTTAAAGTTATTTTTAATAATAGTAGAAGAATTTTGAATATTGATTTTGATGAAGTTTCGATAGAGAGAGTCGTCAATAGAGATTCATCAAGTGAATATTTAATTAATGGTAGCCAGGTAAGACTTAGAGATATAATAGAACTTCTCGCCTCTGCGCACATAGGGTCTTCCGGATATCATATAATTTCACAAGGTGAGGCAGATAAGATTTTGAATGCAAATATTCGTGAGAGAAGGGATATTATCGAAGAAGCCTTAGGTCTTAAAATATATCAGTATAAAAAAGAAGAGAGTCAAAGAAAACTTGAGAAGACTGAGGAAAATATTAAACAAACAGAATCACTTAGAAGGGAAATTGCTCCGCATATTAGATTCCTTAGAAAACAGGTGGAAAAGATAGAAAAGACAGCGGAAATGAAGGAGAGTTTGAACAATTTTTATCATGAATATTTCAAACGTGAAGAAACTTATTTAAAAAGGGAGAAAGAGTTGATTCAATTAGACAGAAAAGAGCCAGAAGAGAAGATGAAACTTTTAGAAAGGGAACTTGTGGATGCAAAAAATGTATTAGAAAGATCAACGGCTAAAGACGAAAAAAGCGACAGGGTTGTCTTTGTGGAGAAGCAGATTAAAGAAAATAGAGATAAGAAAGATTCAATAATGAGAGAAGTCGGAAGGATAGAGGGAGAGATATCGTCTTTATTGCGCTTACTCAAAAAACAAAATGACGCAAGAGTTGTTGGTCAACAGAAACTCATAGAACTTTCTACAGTTGAAAATCTCAATAGATCAATCGAGTTAGAAATCCAGAGTGTTGAGACTATGGAGGATTTGTCGAAGGTAAAAGAAATATTTAGAAATATAAGAAAATTATTTAGTGAGTTTATCGCAAGAAATAGAAGTACTGAGACAGATGATTCATCTGAGGAGATAAAAAAAGAAATAGGTATTCTAGAAAACCAGAAGAAGCAGAAAGAGATGTACATGTTAGAGTTTGTATCTTTGGAGGATAAATTAACTTTGGAATATTCTGCACTTAAAGATGAAATTGAAAAAGAAAAAGATTCAAACAGAGACGCAGAAAAAGCATTATTTAGAGTAGTGGCAGAACAGAATGAAATAAGAAGTAAGCTTAATATTATTTTCCTAAGAGAAAAAGCCTTGCTACACTCGGAAGATGAATTTAAGAAAGAACTTCAAGAAGCTTCAATTTTAGTTGGTGTTTCTGCTTTGAGATATAAGGATATCGAGATAAAAGACAATGCCGGCAATGTGATCTCCATGGAAAATATTATTTCAGAAGACAGGGTTGTTCAAGAAGAGAGAAAAAGGTCCATGGAGAAAATGAAAATTCGTTTAGAGGATGCAGGTGTGTCTGGGGCAGACGAGATACTGAAGGAGTACAGAGAAACAAGTGAAAGAGATACTTTCTTAGAAAAAGAATTAGAAGATTTAATAAAATCTTCAGAGTCACTAAAAATTCTTATTAAAGAACTCGAGGAAAAACTCACTATTGAATTTAAAGAAGGTGTGAATAAAATAAACACTCAGTTTAGTGAATTTTTTATCGCTATGTTTGGTGGTGGAAGTGCGTCATTGTCTGTAATAAAAGAAAAGAAAAGAAAACGTAAAGATACTGACCTAGTTGTTGGCGAAGATGGCGAAATTGGAATTGAGGAAGAAGAAACAGAAGAGGGGCTTGATATCGAAGTAAATCTTCCGAAGAAAAAAATAAAGGGATTGATGATGTTGTCCGGTGGTGAAAGAGCTCTTACTTCTATCGCACTTATTTTTGCTATTTCACAGGTTAATCCACCACCTTTTATTATTCTTGATGAGACTGATGCTGCTCTTGATGAAGCTAATTCAAAGAAATACGGAGATATGATAGAGAATTTGTCTAAATATTCTCAGCTAATCCTTATTACTCACAATAGAGAGACGATGTCTCGAGCTGGTATTATATATGGTGTAACTATGGGTAATGATGGTATTTCCAGGCTCCTTTCAATTCAGTTTGACGAAGCTGTTGTGGTTGCTAAGTAGGGGAAAAATATCGAGAATATCTCAATGTAATTTTTTGGTTCTTTTATATCTACGCCATGGCGTAGATATAAGCAAACATTATATTAAGTGATTATTTGTTTGCGTGATTTTGCTAATTTAAAAATCTTAAATTTGTTTTTTAAACCAATCGATCTTACGTACTCAAGAAAATTAAGGGGAAGGGGTGACGGTCCAATCCATATGCTTTTTTGTACCATAGTATAGTCAAATCTTATTAGCTGTCTTCGAAACCAGTCACGTTCCCGTTTTTTATCCTGTGGTATATCATATATTACAAGTTGATCCTTTTGAGAATCTTTTTTAAAGGAACTATAAAATGAGTTGTAGCGAGGGATGTTTTTACTAGGAATCTTTCTTTCTTTCGTCTTCTGCTTAAAAAAAATCGGCACGCCAAACGCATTTACTCTTACGCCCTTATAGTTAAGCGAGTTTCTATTGTCTAATGACATAATAATATATATTATATCCGAAATGTTTCATCTACGCCATGGCGTAGATGAAAGTATTGATATTCCTTTTGAGTATTTGTTATATTTGATTAATTTTTATCTGTGTGGCAATATTGTGAAAGATTGTATTTTGACTTAAACCCGTAGGTATAAGGAGATGTCGATGAATACTGAAATGACTGCGATTGTTTCTATGTCGGTTATCTTTTTTGTGGGGTTCCTTTTGTTAGGATCACCCAGGGCGACATATGCCCTTTTCTTGGGCTATTCGCTATGTGCTTTCTCGTGGTTGGTACCAGGACGTATTGATTTTTATTGTTTGCTCGTAGTAAAAATTATTATCCTCGCACTTACCATAGTTGGTCTGACCATGGATAATATAAAGGGACAATATCTTATCTCTGATTTTATCAAGAGAAAGAGGGCAGGAATTAGGTTGCCTTTACCTTTTTTGGAATTAACAATAATATATATATGTGTTGTACTGATAGCAATGTTGTTGTTTGAGAATGTATTCTTCATTCTTGTAGGGTTAGTACTCCCTCTCGTGTTCCTTTTTGTACTACCCCGGACTACGGTTGCACTCATAATAAATTGGTTGCTGATGAGAGATCCGTTAGTGATGATAGATTTTCTTAAATGGCATCCCATGTTGTTCATCTTGTACGCCATTTCTTTGGTTCTCGTCTTAGTGTCCACAGCTTTGGACCTGCCGGAGGCAAGGGAGGTGTTCAGGATCTTTACAAGGCCTGATTCAGAATATGCAGAGGATGCTATTTACCAGGAAAGAAGTCAATAAAGAAAATCGATGAATAATTGGGTATAATGTCGCATCGAACATTGAATGCAAAATCCCCCAGGGCTCACATGAGCCCCGGGGGATTTTTTTAAAATCTAAACTCAAATTATTTCGAAATCCATCGTCCTTCTGTCTAAATCTAGTCCAACAATCTTGATCTTCACTTTTTCTCCGAGAGAATATTTTTGCTTAGTTTTCCTTCCTATAAGTGAATATGTCTTGGTATCAACTTCGTAATAATCATTTTTAAGAGAAGACAATCTAACTAATCCTTCCGCTCTTGTGTTTGAATCTTCTACATAGATTCCCCAATCTGTAACTCCAGTAATAGACCCTTCAAATTCTTGGCCAATCTTATCCTGCATGAACTCTATTTGTTTAAGTTTTTTAGACTCTCGCTCTGCTTCTGCAGCACGGATTTCATTTTCGGTGCTCTTGATTGATGCGTTTTCATAAAAGGCAAAATCTCTTTCAGTCATGTTTTCATGGGAAAGTATTTTATATAGTGTTCTTTGAGTTAGAAGATCAGGATATCTTCTGATTGGTGAGGTAAAGTGAGCATAATATTCAAAAGCCAGTCCAAAGTGACCAATATTTTTTGTCGAGTATATAGCTTTTGCCATTGATCTAATGGAAGCTGTCTTTATAAGTGATTCTTCAGATTTACCCTCTATCTGTGCAAAAAGTGATTGAAGACTTTTTCCTGTTGCGTTACCGTTTTTATCTAGTTTAAGTTCATAACCTAAAGCTTTTACAAAGAGTGCTAATTCAGCAATTTTATCTTTATTTGGTGTGTCATGAATTCTATAAGGAAGGGGAATCGCCTTGTTAATCTTTTTCTCTTCTTTAAAGATAAATTCTGCAACTTCTCTATTTGCGAGAAGCATATATTCCTCGACAAGTTTGTGAGTGTCCAGTCTTTGTTTTTTATAGATCCTCATTACTTTTCCCACATCGTTCAATTCAAAAGCTACTTCATCCTGCTCGAAGTCTATTGCACCTTTTTGAAATTTTTCTTTTTGTAAGATCTTAGCTATTTTGTTTAATGTATCTAGCTCAGGAAAATACACACCTTGTTTTTTATTCAAAGTTTCTTGGGCTAATTCATACGTGAACCTCTTGTCTGATTTTATTACTGTCTTACCAAACCATCTTGAGACAACCTTACCTTTCTCGGTAATTTCAAAAACTGCTGAGAAGGTTAATTTTTCTTGACCTTCAATCAAACTACAAAGATTATCTGAAAGGTCAAAAGGTAGCATTGGAATAGTTCTATCTGGTAGATATACTGAGCATCCTCTTTCAAGTGCCTCAACGTCTAGTGGTGTTCTCTCGCGGACATAATGAGATACGTCAGCAATGTGGACGCCTATCTCATAGTTGTTGTTAGGAAGTTTTTTAAACGAAATTGCATCGTCAAAATCTTTTGCATCTTTTGGATCAATTGTGAAAGTGAGAGTGTCTCGAAAGTCTCTTCTTTTTGCGATTTCTTCTTTTGATATTACTTTATTTTTTTCAGAAATGTTTTTTGCTTCTTGCTCTACAGCGTCGGGGAATTCAACTTCAAATCCCTTGTCCAGGACAATAGATTCCATTTCTGCATTATTTTCTCCCTTTTTACCAATAACCCTTAATATTTCTCCGGTCGAAAAATTAGGAAGTTCTTTCCAATCTTTTATTTTTATTTGAACTTTATCTAAAGGACGAACTTTTTTTTCATCTTCTTTGCTAACCGTGACGGTGATCTTAGTCCTCCTGTCGTCTGGAATAACAACTAATCCATCTCCAGATTTTTCCACATATCCGACAAAGAATTTTTTTGAGTGAGTAAGAATTTTTTCTACTTCGTAAAATTTACCTTTGGCTTTATTTTTTGACATCCTTATCTCTACCTTGTCTCCAATCATTGCATAGTAAAGAGACTTGGATGGTATTTCTGCATTGATTTTTCCGTCATCTGATACGAAAGACCCCATTCCGCCTTTTATGTTCTTTATGATTCCTGTTAGGTTACCTCTATTTGGAACTTTTTCTCTTTTTTGTTCCTTTCTGTAATTTTTATTCATTGTTTGCGAATTATATCAGAAAAAGCTTGATTTGGCTAGTTTTGTGTGTTTTAAAAATACATCTTCGCAAAGAAAATATTATTTAGTTGACTAAAAGCCTTTTTTCGTCTAGAATGCTTAGCACATATGTTAATGATAAGATTACAACGAGTAGGAAGAATTCATGAGCCGTCTTTTCGTGTTGTGCTTACTGATTCCAAAAATGGCCCAAAGAGCGGAAGATTTAATGAAGTCTTGGGTTCTTACGATGCAAGAGAAGGTAAGGGAAACAATAAATTAGATGCAGAAAAAATAAGATATTGGATTTCAAAAGGAGCTCAGCTTTCTGGAACTGTACACAATATGCTTGTTGAACAGAAAATTATTTCAGGAAAGAAGATTAACGTTTTACCTAAGAAGACTGTTGCAAAGAAAGAAGAGGTCGCTCCAGAAAAAGCTCCTGCAAAAGAAGAAGAAGCAAAAGCACCAGAAGCTCCAGTCGAAGTTGTTCCAGAAGAACCAAAAGCATAAACTATAAAAAAACTCCGCATTGATTGCGGAGTTTTTTTGTATATGATAGAATTATTTTAGGCAGTATTAAATATTCCCGGTCGAATTACTGCGAGCAATCAGAATTATAAAGACAATATGGAAAAGGAAAACGACGTAAAATTTCTAGAGTTTGTTGTTAAGGGTTTAGTTGACGTTCCAGATAAAGTTGTTATCAACAGAGTCGTTGATGAGATGGGCGTATTACTTACACTTACAGTAGACAATGCTGATATGGGTAAAGTTATCGGAAGATCAGGTAACACAGCAAAGGCCATCAGAACACTTTTGAGAGTTGTCGGAATGAAGAACAACTCAAGAGTAAATCTTAAGATAAACGAACCAGAAGGAAGCACAAGACCTGAGGTAGTAGGAGTCAGAACAGAATCAAAGGCATCAAAAACCGTTGATGAGGCTATGGCAGACCTTAAGCTATAAATTAAGCTATTAAAAAATAAAGCAGTGTACCGAAATGGGCACTGCTTTATTTTTATTGTCTTTTGTGTTATAATATATAAGTAAATGAATTTTCATATAATTACATTATTTCCGGAAGCTTTTAGCTCATACTTAAATGAGTCTATTTTGGCGCGTGCGATAAGAGAGAAAAAAATAAAAGTTTCTTTTTATAATCCTCGAGACTTTGTAAAGATAACCAAAGAGCAGGCTCAAAAGGACAAACCATATAAAAGAGTAGATGATAAACCTTTTGGTGGAGGTCCAGGTATGGTGATGCAAGCTGTGCCGATGATAAAAGCGATAAACAAAGCATTATCAAAGATAAAAAAAGGAAAAACAAAAATCGTTTTTTTTGCTCCTGCGGGCAAGCAGTTTGATACACCCTTGGCAAAATCTATAACTGAAAAATATTCAAATATTATTTTTATCTGTGGAAGATACGAAGGAATTGATGAAAGGGTTAATAAAATTTTTAAGACAGAAAAAATATCTGTCGGTCCTTTCGTTCTTACTGGTGGAGAATTACCAGCCATGATTATGATGGATTGTATTTCAAGACAAATTGAAGGTGTGCTGGGTAACTTTAATTCGCGCGAAGAAGAAAGAATCTCGAGTGGGGAAGTTTACACCAGACCTGAAGTCTTAGAATTTAAAGGAAAGAAATATAGAGTGCCAAAGGTACTTTTATCAGGCAATCACGCAGAAATAGACAAATGGAGAACTAGTGTTAAAAAATAATAATTGTCAGGCTAAAACAATTTTTTCTCAAAAATTGTTCGCCCGAACATTTTTATTCAGATAAAAATGTTTTTAGGGAAATCATAAGAAAATCGACGACTGGAGACAAGGGTTAAAGTAAAATTCCTTTTTATGATAAAATGCTTCCATGACTCAAGCGGAAGCGATGGATATTTTGAAGATGGGGTATAACTGCTACATTACTGGAGCGGCTGGTTCTGGTAAAACCCACTTGTTAAATGAATATATAAAATTCCTTAGAAACAAAGGAGTGGAGGTTGGTATTACTGCATCCACTGGAATTGCCGCAACTCATATTGGAGGAACGACAATCCACTCATGGTCTGGACTCGGTATTCGGGATTCTGTAAATCACTACGACCTTGAAGCGTTATACGAAAAGAAATATTTACGAGACAGATTTAAAAACACGAAAGTTTTGATCATAGATGAAATTTCAATGCTCAATCATTTTCGTTTAGGGCTTGTAGATCAGATTGTCCGACATTTTACACAAATTGATTTACCTTTTGGTGGAATGCAAGTAATTTTATGTGGAGATTTTTTTCAACTTCCGCCTATTTCTAGGAATGAAGACACTGAAACTTTATTTTCTTTTGATTCTGATATCTGGGGCGAGCTAGATTTAAAAATTTGTTATTTAGAAGAACAACACAGACAAAAAGATGATGTTCTTTTGAGTGTGCTCAATGATATTAGAAACAATACCGTTTGCGAGGACACAATGTGTCATTTGAGAGAGAGATATAACAAAGAACCAAAATGTGATATTGAACCAACCAAACTTCACACTCACAATGCAAATGTTGATTCAATAAATGATTCTGAATTAGATAAAATAAATGGGGAATATAGGGAATATAGAATGATAACTAAAGGTAGATCCCCGCTTGTGGAAATCCTTAAAAAGAGTTGCTTGGCTCCAGATAATTTAAAATTAAAAGTTGGAGCTAGAGTTATGTTTGTAAAAAACAATTTTGAAGTTGGCTTTGTGAATGGAACCCTGGGCAAGGTGGTTGCCTGTGGATTTGATGGACCTACTATTAGAACTGTTTCTGGAAAGATTATAAATGTAGAAAGGGCTTCTTGGGTAATAGAAGATGAGGGTAAAGTAAAAGCAAAATTAGAGCAATTTCCACTACGTCTTGCTTGGGCAATTACAGTACATAAAAGTCAGGGAATGAGCTTGGACGCTGTGGAAGTTGATCTGTCAAAATCTTTTGAGAAAGGAATGGGATATGTAGCTCTTTCTCGTGTGCGCTCACTTAGCGGGCTTAAGTTGCTCGGGTTAAATAAAATTGCACTTGAAGTACATGGTGGAGTATTTGAATTTGATAAAAAACTTAGAGAAAAATCAGAAATGGATAGGGAAGACTTGGTCTGTCTTGAGACAGATGAGATAAAAGAAAGACAAGAAAAGTTTTTAGAAAAGATTGCGCCTACAGGATTTACGCCAGGTAAAAAGAAAGAGAAAAAAATGAGTGCTAAAGATTCTATTAGAAATATGCTTAAAGACGAAGTTGGTCTTTCTGATATTGCAAAAGTTAGAGGGGTAAAAATAGGAACCATAATAGACCATATAGAAAAGATTCTTGAGGAAGAACCAGACTTTAATATTTCACATTTAAAGAAAGATATTTCTGTTGCAAAATTTAAAGATATCTACATAACATTTAAAAATATGTATAGTGAGAATAGAGATTATTTACTTTCACCTGTAAAAAATAAGCTTGGTAGTAAATATTCTTTTGAAGACATAAGATTGGTGAGGTTGTTTGTAAAAAGGATGTAAAGGTTTATATAAATACTTTCAAAGTTAAATTGTTGTAGTATAATAAGTGTATATGAAAATACTATCTTACGCCTTAATACCAGTCTTGATAGCTCTCACGGCTTTTGTTGGGGGAAAAATTACAAGTGTTGGTATGGATTGGTATAAAACAATTAACCTTCCTTCCTGGACGCCACCTGGCTATGTTATCGGAATAGTTTGGACAGTTATCTTTATACTGACTGCAATTTCCGCAATTATTTATTGGAATAAGGTACCAATAGGAAATATGTTTTACTGGATACTCGGTTTTTTCATAGTAAACTTACTTCTTAACATATTGTGGAGTTTTCTTTTCTTTGGAATTCACTATTTAGGATGGGCTGTGATAGAAGCACTCATCTTGGATTTATCAGTAAT
>CAYQFQ010000009.1:26712-27785 GCA_964416925.1 uncultured Candidatus Saccharibacteria bacterium | reverse complement strand
CACTTGTTGAGTGTGTGGTGGTTGCTGTAGGAGTTGTAGAGGTTGAAAGAGTGTGGTCATTTGTCTCTGATGGAATGCCTAATTCTATTACATTATATATATCTCCAAGTGTGTGGTGAGTTGGTGCAGGCAGTGCGATTGGTGAGAGAGAGCCAGTGGGTATCATACCTAATAAATCTGAATAAATAAAAGAGACAGTTGAAGTGCTTGCACCGTATGGATTCTCTGCTGTTATTGTTAGTAAGTGTGGCCAGTTAGTTGGAGTAGGAATAGACATGGAATTACAATCAAGTGTCACATAGTCGTCACCATCCATTTTATACTTACATGTTGTAGGAGAACCAGTGAAAGAGATTGATGGAGACCAGGAAGAGAGGACGGAGAGGTTTGTGGGGGAAGTGACGGTGATTGATGCTGATGTGTTGTAACAGAGAGGGTTGCTAATACTGAAAGTACCTCCATATATTGTACCGCCTGTTTCGGCTTCGGATTGACAGAAGGAGCCGGATTCAATTATTCCTAAATTATCTACAAAATTATAAAATGTACCCGCAAAAATAGATCCCTCATAGGTCTCAAAATTAACTGTATTACTAAAAATACCACCAGTAATATTGCTATTATTAAAACTTATTGGAACATTAACATCAGCAATTATTGAGCCATCCCAATTTGCGCCGTCAACAAGAATGCTTGTAACTCCTGAAAAGTCTGTAATCCCCGAATAACTTCCCCCAGACACATACAAAAGACCACTAAATTGACCTAGGTATGTTCCTCCGAAAGTTTGTCCGCCATTCGTATTATTTACTAATCCATAAAAAGTACCCCCCGATATCGAACCATTATAACCACTTGTTTCCAAAATAACTTGTCCATAAAACGTTCCCCCAGATATACCGCCATAGTTTAAAACATCACCATCATAAATACCACCCGTGATATTTCCGTAATTTTCTACAATAGTTGAGGTAGAAACTCTACCTAATGAACCGTCCCATGTATTATTAATAGCTAAGACTGTAACACCAGATATATCTGTCACCCCAGAATAATCATTTCCCCAACCCTCA
>CAYQFQ010000009.1:23939-26702 GCA_964416925.1 uncultured Candidatus Saccharibacteria bacterium | reverse complement strand
TAAAATCAGAGCTTTGAATGGTTGAATTGCCCCCTCCACTATTAAAATTTGTAACAGAATCATTAAAAGTTGCACCAGAGACGATACTCCATCCATTTTCGATTTGTATAAAAGGACCATTAAAAGTACCGGCAGATACAGTCGAATTATTTGTCACTGAGCCATGAAAAGTCCCCCCATTAATAGTTCCATTATCTGTATTAATAACATCTCCATAAAAGGTACCACCGGAAATACTTCCACCAAAAGCTTCATTAGTGACAATTCCAGCATTGCTTGTCCCTGCTGATGGGCTAGTAATAATTGGATCCCAAGTTTCTGGATCTGGGCCAATATACAAAGTATCATTAACTGTTGGAATCGCCTGAGGAACATAGTTTCCAGCTTTATTGAGATCCCCGTCAATCTCTCCTGTCCATCTGATAGCATCGGCACTTACACTTGAAAAACTAAATCCCAAAAACAAGATGATAGAAGCAACTACAGAAAAAATTATTTTGTTTTGTGTTTTCATTTAAAAAGTCCTGTAGTTATTAATTAATTGAGTTTATTATATCATGATTTTTCTAAAAAAAACAAAAGAGGATTTTGCGAAGCAAAATCCTCTTTTGTGATCCCTACCTCTACAAACACCTGATAACTTTATCTTGTGGACAACTACCATTGCCTTATCTTGTGCTTTTGTTATGATTTAATAGTTCTTTCAATTTTCGAAACGTTTTAATGAGCTATGGCAGTTACAAGGTGGCGTACCTTTTAAGATAACGCTTTGACCAAATTGTCTACATTTGCAAGTTGAAACTTTTTCAGCTCCCCAGCCAATCGACGTTCTATTACTTCGATTACATCTAAAGATTGGCTGTGGGGGCCTTTTTTTATTCTAAAAGATTGATTTATATTAAAAAAAGACGGTCGGTTCGCCCGTGGCGAGCCGACCGTCTTTTTATTTTTTATGATATAATCACATTTTAGAAACAGCTCTTAAAAGAAAGGTCAAGATGAAAGAAGTAAAAGGTTCTATTTGTATCAGTGTTAAAGCAAGAAAGGCTTTAGAAGAACTTTGGGTTGGTTCATGCTTGAAAGGCAGAACTTGGGGACCAAAAGGAAGAAAAAAACCTAGTCAGTATGCCGGAACAAACATAACTCTGGCTTTTGATGACGAATTAGTAGTGATTAACCTAACACCCGACAAGAAAGGACTAGTCATTCATGAATTCAAACTAACCAAAGATACGTCTCTTGCAAAAAAGGTAAGACGTATTCTCACTATGGCAAAAATCAACGTTGTGTAACAACGTCGCCCGCAAGAATTTTTGCGGGCTTTCTATTTGAAAAATACTTATTTTCTGATAGGATGTTTTTATGTCAGGACATAATAAATTTTCAAAGATAAAGAGATTAAAAGAGAAGAACGACGCACAAAAAGGCGCAGTTTTTACAAAAATGGCGAAAGCTATTCAGGTTGAAGCAAAAAAAGCTAACGGTGATATAACTTCGCCAGGTTTAAGAGCGGCAATTGAAAAGGCTAGATCATTCGATATGCCAAATGACAACATCGAAAGAGCTATTAAAAAAGCAACAAGTACTGATGCAAAAGAAATGGAATCTATAATGTATGAAAGCTATGGTCCTGGAGGATGTGCAATAATGATTGATGTTTTAACAGACAATAGAAACAGAGCCGCTGGAGAAATCAAACACCTCTTATCCGAGAATGGTTCGTCCCTAGCCTCCCCTGGAAGCGCATCGTGGGCGTTTGATAAAACAAGTGAAGGGTGGGTTCCAAAAAGTACTGTGGCAATATCAGAAGAAGACTCTCCAAAACTTGAAAAACTAATTGAGGATTTAGAGAACAACGAAGACGTACAGGATGTGTATACGAATGCAGAATAGTCGCCTCTTCGGCGACCCGCCGAAGAGGCGGGTATAAGAAAAATAACCCATCAAAATCGGTGGGTTATTTTTATGCTTGACAGTTTTTTAATATAGCTTATCATGGCAAACTTGCTCCTCAGCAAAAGGCTAGTATTGGTATAGAATCATTTCGGTCCCGTACAAAGTCTAAATGCAGTTTTGTGTGATGAAATAAACTACCAACAAACCCGCCTTCGGCTTTGTTTTATGACAATTTATTAATCATCTTGGACTTTTACGGGATGCTCAAAATTCATAGTCGCTTCGCTCGTTGAATTTTGGCACTTATCCACAGTTTTAGGATTTGCAAAAATTCTATTTTTTTAGACAATGTATAAAAATACCTTTTAATGGGTATTAATTAAAAAAATAACTTTTATAAAAATGAGCGATAAAGAAGAAGACAAAAAAGAGGACGACGAAGAAGGTGGGACAAAGGGCCCTATATCTGACGCTGTTCTAGACGCTTTTGAACCTATTGATGGTGATTTAGAAGAGGAGGAAGAAACTGAGGAAGACGATGAAGAAGGAGACCTCGCCGAAATGATGGGTGGGAGTTTCTACGAAATATAGTTTCTGGTTTAAAAAATAAAATTAATAAAACCCTGTCTTTACAGGGTTTTATTAATTCTACTAAAGTCTGTCGCAAAAAAAGTTAAACCAACAGCAATTGCATCATACTCGTCATCATATTTAATAGGTTTATTTATTTTTATAAGTCTTTTAACCATTTCTGTAACTTGATTCTTTTCACTCCTACCAAAACCTGTCGTGGCAATTTTTATTTGAAGTGGGGTGTACTCAAAGATTTTCAAACCAGCTTTTTGCGCTTCATATATTATTACTCCC
>CAYQFQ010000009.1:14879-23929 GCA_964416925.1 uncultured Candidatus Saccharibacteria bacterium | reverse complement strand
ACTCCCCTCGCCTCAGAAACCTTCATCGCAGTTTTTTGATTATTTTTAAAAAAAAGGCTTTCGGTCGCAAGGGCACTTGGTGAAAATTCTGCAATAACAGATGCAACTCTTGAACCAACAGCAAGAAGTCTTTCTGAGTGCGGAAGTTCCCGAGAGGTTTCAATGCACTCAGAAAAAATTAGTTCTTCTTTGTTTTTATTTTTTTCAATGATTGCAACCCCGACTCTTTCATAGCCCGGATCAATGGAGATGATTCTCATGTATTCAATTTATCACAAAGTGCTATAATTTAAAAACATTATGAAAATAAATAGAAAAAAAGGGCGTCTTTTCAAGAAAATAGCCATATATTCAACAATTTGCATATTGTTAATTCTAAGCATACTAGCTGCATGGATTTCAACATTCACTCTTCCAGATCTTTCTTCCTTTGAAGATAGAAAAATTGCACAGTCCACTAAGATTTATGACCGAACAGGAGAAACCCTTCTATATAACATTCATCTAGACATTAGAAGAACAGTTGTCCCTTTCGAGAATATCTCAAAAAATATAAAAAATGCGACAGTTGCTATAGAAGATGCTGACTTTTATGAGCATCACGGCATAAAAATAACATCGATAATTCGTGCTGTTTTAGCAAACTTAGTAAGCGGAAGTTATGGGCAAGGCGGATCTACAATAACTCAACAGGTTGTGAAAAATTCTCTTCTAACCAAAGAGAAAACAATTTCAAGAAAACTGAAAGAATGGTATCTATCACTAAAACTAGAAAGAACAATATCGAAAGAACAGATCCTATCACTTTATCTTAATGAAACACCTTACGGTGGAAACATTTATGGAGTAGAAGAAGCAAGCAAGGCTTTCTTTGGAAAGAGCTCGACAGATCTCTCTATCGCCGAATCGGCTTACCTCGCTGCTATCCCCCAAGCTCCAACCTACTATTCGCCTTATGGAAATAATAAGTCAGACTTAGATAACAGAAAAAATCTAGTTCTACAAAAAATGTTAGAGAAGAAATTTATTACTCAAGATGAATTTACTGCCGCAAAAAAAGAAGTTATAGAATTTAAACCAAAAGAGAAATATGGAATTTTCGCACCTCACTTCGTCGAGTTTATAAGACAGTATCTTATTGAAAAATATGGTGAAAGAGCAGTTGAAGAAAACGGCTACAAAGTAATAACCACATTAGACTTTGATCTTCAACAAAAAGCTGAAGAGATTGTTAAAAGAAAAGCGTTAGAAAATGCAAAATTGTATAAAGCAGAGAACGCATCTCTTGTGGCTATCGACCCAAAAACAGGACAAATATTAGTAATGGTTGGGTCAAGAGATTATTTTGATACGGAAATAGATGGTAACTTCAACATTGTTATTGCAAAGAGACAGCCAGGATCAACCTTCAAACCGTTTGTTTACGCTACCGCATTTAGTAAGGGGTATACTCCTGAGACAGTACTCTTCGATTTACCAACAGAGTTTAACTCTAGTTGTAGCCCTGTTGGTCCAATTACCCTACCTGGAAATAGCAGACCTGAAGGATGCTACTCTCCAGTAAATTACACAGGAACTTATGTCGGCCCTATAACACTTCGAGATGCTTTAGCACAATCAAGAAACGTCCCTGCCGTAAAACTTTCATATCTTGCCGGACTCAGAGACTCACTTCAAACAGCAAAGTCTATGGGAATCAGTACTCTATTGAATGAGGATGTCTATGGACTCTCACTCGTTCTTGGTGGTGGAGAAGTAACACTTCTCGATATGACTAGTGCTTATGGAGTATTCGCAAACGAAGGAGTTAGAAATCCTTACACAGGTATTATCTCGATTGAAGACTCTTCTGGAAATATGGTGGAAAAATTTGAGTCAAAACCAAATCCGGTTATCTCAAGCGATATCGCCTTAACAATGTCTGATATTTTATCTGATGACACCGCTCGAACTCCTGTCTTTGGAGCATACTCATCTTTGTATTTTGCAGACAGACAGGTGGCCGTAAAAACAGGAACTACAAACGATTATAAAGATGCATGGATTGTTGGTTATACACCTGATATTGTTGTTGGTGCTTGGGTAGGAAATAATGCGAACACCCCAATGGATAAAAAGGTTGCTGGATTCATAGTCTCTCCCCTATGGCATGAATTTATGGTAAAAACTTTTCCAAAATATACAAATGATCCTTTCAAAAAAACAACGGAACAGAACAAAAATATAAAACCGGTTCTCAGGGGTATTTGGCAAGGCAATGAAACATATACAATTGATAAAATTTCAGGATTACTTGCAACAGAATATACCCCAGAAGAAACAAAAGCCGAAAAAGCCATCACAAATGTTCACTCGATACTTTATTGGGTAGATAAAAAAGATCCATTGGGCCCTGTACCAACAAACCCCGAATCAGATTCTCAATTTAAATCTTGGGAATTCTCTGTTCAAGAATGGTTAAAAACTCAAATCATAGACAACCCAGTAAAACCAACAGGATATGACAATGTTCATACAGCAGGAAGTAAACCAAATATAATCATATTGTATCCCACAAGCGGAACAAGTTATAACAGAGATGAAAAAGTAACTGCTTCTGCACAAATACAAACAAGAAATATTCCACTTAAGGCAGACTTTTATATAAATGACAGCTTTATTGGATCTTCCTACAATAATCCCTACACAGTATCTTTTGTCCCAAGTCAGATAAATAATTTACAACAAGAAAACACTCTAAAAGTTGTTGGATTTGATGGGTTATACAACAAAAACGAAGCAACAATAAGTTTTAGGGTTAATTAATTATCGTAAGTCGGTAATTTTGTTTGGAATAACTTCACCAAACTTCTTCAAAAGCGGACTTTTCTTTAGGAAAAGTTCGCTTTTTAAAATAGGTTTAACATTAAGTATTAATATACCCTTTTTATAATTTATAGCTTCTTTATTTATATCAATATTAGTTACTTCTTTAACAACCTTAACAATCGTATCCTTGAAATACAGATTTTCTGAGTAAAGCTGTTTAAATTTTTCTAAATATGAGGATATATTAAACATTTTTTTGTTTATAGATTTAACCCGTAATCGTTCCTCTTAAAAAGATATCCTAATTATAACTAAACTTGCTCATTAGAGAGAAAACCACCTTTCTTAAAAGAAGCCATTAGACGATTTTGTTTAATAACACTATCTGCTGAATATTCATACTCAGTCCAACTAATTCCATTTACATCTATAAGTCTTGCATTAGTAGTCATTTTTAAACCATCAACCACCTTTGTTAGTCTGGACTCATCCAGTTTCAAAACATCCCTATATTCTAATAGTCTGTCGATGATCCAATTAAACATTTCTTGATTTCCCTGTCTATTATTATAAAAAGTTTCCTCTAAATATTTCTTTCCATCATTGGGTAATAGATCATAAAGAGATTTTATTACCTCCTCTATTCCAAACTTTGTTGCCTTTTCATAACCCAAAACAGAAGATAAAGGAAAACCCAAAACTAACCCCCTTATAATATTCTGTTCTCCATGGGTCGCCATGTTTAATTCTTCCATTAATTTAATCGGATCTTGATCTAAAAATATGATGTCTTTTTTATATTTCTCTATTACACCCAAAACAAGCTCTGGTCTAAAACAATAATTTCCAATAAATTCAAAACCAAGATTCTCTAGTTCCTCTTTGTGACTAAGGGCTAACCTGTTATAGAAACAGGCGGGTTTTTCTCCTAAAAACATTGCCTGTAATCCACCTTTATCTTCTTGATTATATTTATCTATCTCTTTTACATTACTTACAAATTCTTTATATTTAGCCGCCCCTTCTTCCCACATAAAAATGTCGGCATTTGTATAGAGCCCTTCTGATTGATTTACCCCCAACAAACTTTTATCTTTTATTTCTGTGTCTATATCAGACCCTGTCCACTCTTTTTTTTCCATATTTTTTTATAACAAAAGCGACATTAATTTTTATGGAGCAATTACCGATTCATTGGCATCACCAAATACGTAAAGCTCTTATCTGACACACCTTTTATCACAAGGGGCTTTGCCATGCCGTTGAAGGTCAAAAATACGCTATCAGAGTCTATTGTAGAGAGACAATCAGTAATATATCTGTGGTTAAAATTGATATCTATTTCCTCCCCTTCTGTGGTTGCATCTATTCTGTTTGTGTTCTCCCCAACATCAAGATTTTTTGTCTTGGCTTGAAACAATCTCTTTCCAGGAACAACCTTTAAATTTATTTGATTAAAACTATCAGAAAATATATTTGAAAGTTTTAGTGAATTTATTATGTCTTGTTTTAACACAATAACCTGTGTTTTATGCTCCTTGGGGATAATTTGTTTATAATCTGGAAAAACTCCGTCTATAACCCTCGAAACAACATACAACCCGCTATAGAAAACTGAAATCTGATTCTTTGAAACCTTAATCTCAATCTGATCATCAATATCCTCAAAAAGCTTAACAATATCTGCAGCATTCTTGTAAGGCAATAATATTCCGCCGAAATCTACCGAATTTTTTGTCTTTATCTTCTTTTCAGCCAAACGGAAAGAGTCCGTAGCGACAAACACCACATTTTCATCTTCTGAATATATATAAACTGAAGCAAGTTCTGGTTTTACACTAGAAGTTGAGGAGCTATAAAGAACAGCTTTGAGCCCTTTCAAAAAATCTCTGGCTTGAATTTTAAAAGATTTACCATTTTCTACTTGAGGAATTGTAGGAAAATCATCCACTGGGAAGGTTTTTATGTCTGCGACACTGCTTTCAGACCTAATTTCTAGTGTATTTTCTTTCTTTTCTAGAGTAACACTTTTGTTGTCATCAAGATTATTAAGAAAATTGTTTATAACCTGTGCAGGAACTGCAACCACCCCTTCAATCTCTGTTTTTACTGGAACCATTATCTCTACACCAAGATCAAGGTTTGTTGCTTTTATCTTTAAAAAGTTCTTATTGGTTTCAAGAAGAAGACAAGATAATACAGGTAGAGTTAAATTTTTACTTGTGATTCTCCCTGCTTTTGAGATTGCTACACTCAATTTATCTTTAACGGATTCGATCTTCATATTATTTGTATTATTTTATTAAAAACCTATTAATATTATTATATGTGTTTATATGTTAATAATTAATTATATATTCATACAGAAGCCTATTTTGAAATTTTATCTTATCTGTTTGTGTTTATATTAATGTCTATAACTAACCTATATTTTTTCTATCTCTTTTTATCAATAAATAATTAACAGTTTGTTTTGGTTTTATCCACAGGTTATCTATACTATTTTAACATCGATCTTATTTGTGTTACCTCCTGTAAAAGATTGTTGTCGGTCTTGATATCATTTTTTATCTTTTCGTATGAGTGAATTACTGTTGAATGATCTCTATTTCCAACTTTTTCTCCAATCGATGGGAAAGAAATATCTAAATCTTCTCTCAAAAGGTACATAATCACCTGTCTCGGCTTAATAACTTCCTTTTTTCTGCCTTTGTTATAAATTTCATCTTCTTCTATACCATAGAAAGCTGCCACTGTTTTAACTATTTCTTTAACGGAGAATGTTTTTTTAGGTTTTCCACTGTTCTTAAGGAGCTCTTTTATTTCAGTAATGTTTAAATCCCTTTGTTTAAGTTGTGTCTGACACATTATTATATTGAGAATTCCCTCAAGCTCTCTTATATTCCCTTCTACTGATGAAGCTAGATATTCAATAACATCATTTGATATAGAAAGATTAATCATCGCAGATTTTTTCTTGAATATTTGTATTCTAGATTCAAAATCTGGTTTCATTATTTCAACGATCATACCAGCGTTAAATCTAGATTTTATTCTGTCTTCAATATCTGGGATAAAATTTGGGTGTTTATCAGAAGAAAATATAAGTTGTTTGCTGCTTTCATGGAAACTATTGAATAAATGGAAGAACTCTTCTTGAGATTTGTCTTTTTTAGACAAGAATTGAATGTCGTCAATGATTAAAACATCATATTTTCTATATTTTTCTTTAAAAGCGTTTACTGAACCAGTATTAAGGGAGTTTAGATAATCATTTACAAACTTCTCAGAAGTCATATAAAAGATTTTTTTGCTTGGGTCAGTGGTTTTAAAATGATTACCAAGAGCTTGAATTAGGTGAGTCTTTCCATGACCAGTGCTTCCATATACAAAAAAAGGATTATACACGACTGATTTTTTAAGAATTGCTTGAGATGCCGCGTGCGCAAGTTCATTAAAAGGTCCAACCACGAAAGTTTCGAATGTATAGCGAGGGTTAAGGTTGTCCTCTTTGTTTACGTAGAAGTCGTTAAGAGGAAGTTCTGTGTGATTGCTAGAAGATATTGTTTGCTGAGGTTTTTTTGTCTCGTCTTTCGCAACTATATATTCAACAGCTCTTATGTGTTCACCAACTTCTCTTAAATTTTTTAGAATATCTTTGTGATATTTATTTATAAGCCAGTCTTTCACAAAAACATTAGGAACCGCCAAAAACACTGTCCCGTCTTCTTGTTTTTGGACATAGGTGTCTTTAAACCACATACTAAAGTTAGCTTTAGACATGGAAAGTTCCATTTGTGTTAAGACATTATCCCAAAGAGTTTTGTTTTCTGACATAAATTTATCTACAGGTAAGATTATAAGTTGTTAGGGCTGTTTATAAAAACTTTTTTTGTTAATAACCTGTGAACAATCTTACTACTATCATATGCTATAAATGAGAATTTAAGAGCTTTACAATTTGGGTATTTTGATTTATACTCTCTTCATGTCGCAAACATATCAACCTAAAAAAAGAAAGAGAGCTAAGAAACATGGTTTTCTTTCCAGGTCAAAGACCTCTTATGGAAAGAGAGTCCTAAAAAAGAGAAGACAGAAAGGAAGAAAGAGACTTTCAACAGTTAAAAGACATAAGGGGCTATAAAGCCTCTTTTTGTTTAGAAAAATAAGGAGTGAAACGACTATGTTTTTCTAAACCCTGTTAAATCTCTGCCAAAAGCAGAGCCCGCAGAGCGGGATTTAACAGGGTGATGATTTCAATAGTCGCTTTGCTTCTTTAAAATCAATCATGTTATCTAGAAAATTCAGAGTTACAAAAGAAGATATGGAACAAGTAACAAGATTTGGCAAAGGGCCAAATTATGATTTTTTCTATGTAAAATCGCAAACTAATAAGCTAAAAAACATTCGTTTTGCTGTAATTGTCAGTAAAAAGGTAGAAAAGACGTCGGTTGGCAGGCATCTTTTAAAGAGAAGGTTTTGGGCCGTTCTAGATAAACTAGAAAAAAATAGATTTAAGAAACAAACAGATTTCGCTTTTTTTGTTAAAAAAACCTTTGATAAAAAGGATATTCTAGCAATAAAAGGACAGGTAGAAGGAATTGTTTTAGAGTAAACTTTTGACTTGAGTTTTAATGTGTTTTCCGGTAGAATCTCTTAGTAATGTTCAGTTTCCTATACAACACAATTTTCTATGAGCCCTTGTATAATGGACTCATTATTTTTCTATCATACATCCCATGGATTAACGTGGGCGTGGCGGTTATATTGTTTACAATTCTTATTCGTTTTATACTCTTCCCTATTTCTCAGAAGTCGGTCAGAACTCAGCTAGAGATGAAGAAAATCGAGCCAGAACTTGACGCTATAAAACTTAAATACAAAGACGACAAACAGTTACAGGCTCAAAAAGTAATGGAGGTCTACAAGACTAAAGGAATCAATCCTTTTTCTGGTATATTACTTCTAATAATACAATTACCGATTCTTTGGGCCCTCTATGCTGTTTTCTTAAATGGTGGACTGCCAGAAATTAACACAGAGTTACTCTATTCTTTTGTGAGGGTGCCAGAAAGTGTAAATATGTTGTTTTTCGGAATTGACGTTGCTGCCAAGAGTACAATCATTGCTCTTATTGCTGGATTGACTCAGTTTGTACAAATATGGCTTTCTACAAAGAAAAATGCAAAGCCTGTAGTTGTTAATAATGGCGAAAAACCTAGCTTTAAAGATGAATTGGCGAAAAGTATGGGTGTACAAATGAAGTTTGTTATGCCCTTTATGATATTTATAGTTGCAAGAAGCTTCCCGATTGTTGTATCTTTGTATTTAATCACGAGCAATGTGTTTTCAATTGTTCAGGAGTACATAATGGAGAGAAAACTTAACAAACAAGAAAATGAACAACGAACAAATTAAGGCTTTGATATCTGAACTACTCAGTAGTATGGGGGTTTCTTTCAATAGTATAGAGATAAAACAAGACGATATTACACAGAGGACAGTTTTTGCTATTAAAACTAATGAATCTGGTCTTCTAATTGGTGATAGGGGTGATACTTTCTTTTCTTTGAGTCATTTAATTAAAAGAATGGCCATGAAGGGTGTCGAAGGCGATGAGTCCAAAGTCTTTTCAGTAGATGTTAATGATTACCAATCAAGTATTGTAGAGAGGCTTAAGAATAAAGCTTTGATTTTGGCCAATAGAGCTAGAGATTTGAAGTCAAACATTGAATTAGAGCCAATGTCTTCATACGAGAGACTGATTGTTCACGATATTCTTGGTGGACAAAGTGGAATAAAGACAGAATCAACTGGTGAAGGTAAAAATAGGAGGGTTGTAATTAAATACGTTGAGTAGTCGCCTCTTCGGCGACCCGCCGAAGAGGCGGGTATAAGGAAAATAAAAAGAGGGGTTTCGCAAAGCGAAACCCCTCTTTTTATTTTTTTTAAATCTTACTTCATAATCAATCCCCAGAGAGACAAATCAGTTTTGTTGGTAAACACCAAGAAGTCATCTTTATCACTTATAGAGAGGCTCATAGCGTCAATTGAGAGGCTATCTGCCACTATGTCGTATATTATTGTGCTCTTACCTGTTTCAAGATCAATTTTCCAAATGTTATCGCTAAACGAAACTAAACCTTGGTACCAATTGTCGGGATATTCCCCTGCTGGTAATGATGATGGCACCGCACAGTATATAACTTGAGAATCCAGTTTGCCCCAGACGCATTTATCAG
>CAYQFQ010000009.1:928-14869 GCA_964416925.1 uncultured Candidatus Saccharibacteria bacterium | reverse complement strand
CAAAAATAGGGTAATTAATTGAAACAGAATCGATATCAGAAAGAGTTTTGATTTGAAGGTTGCTATTGGTATTTGTGGTTATATCATAATAACTTATTACAGGTTCTGACCTTACTATCTTAGAATAAACTATCTTATTTGCCGCCAAATTAACCATTGTGTTTAATCCCCAAACATCACCCATTATTTTTCTCATAATTCCATCACCTGTATTAATGAAGTATAGAAAACCCGCATATTTAGAAGAAGGCTTTGTAATAACAGCAATAGTATTTTCTTTTGGCCAACTTATGTTGATCTCTGAAAGAGGGATATCAGCAATCTGAGTTTTACCAGAGCCATCTGAGTTTGCTGTATAAATGTATTTACCATCACCTGTTAATTTGTTTTGCAAGTAAGCTATTTTTCCAGAAGATGGGTTCGTTACTAGAGCAGGAATGTTTACTGGAAGAAATGTTCCAGTAATATCACCAAAAAATTCATTCGAAGTTGATGTTGATAGTTTAATTTTTGCTGTGAAACTGTCTATTTGATCTATTTTGTTTTCATCTAAGTATCTAAACACTAGGCTGTTCCCTGCTTTGTCGAATATAGCTTCTTGTATTTTTGGTATTGTCTTATTTGTTAGGCGTATTACTTGAGAAGAATCTTTTCTTATCTCATAAATGTTTGCATTGCTTCTTTCAACAAATCTTACAACTGAGTCTTTGTTTTTTGTGAAGACAACTGAACCAGACACAGGTTCTGAAAATATCTGCCTTAATGTTTCCGCTTTCGAGTCTGATGCTGTTTGTGTGCTTGTTCCAAATTTATCTGTTACATCAGGTGTTGTAACACTTGGTTTTGATGTGTCTCCAAATGGGGTCTTTGAAGTTGTGGTTGAAGTGGTTGTTACTCCAGTGGACCCGCTTGGTGATATATAAAAATATAGAAATATACCAATTAGAAGCAATACTCCTGCTAAGATCAATATTATGCCTGTTTTTTTGGATATATTCATCTCTGTTTGGTGTTAAATTCTAACATTTAAAATTTCTGGATTAATTGTATATAGGATTAGATATGAGACAAGAGCAAGGACAAGGCCTTGAATTGCGTTCCAGATTATACCCTTTGCCTCATCCTTTTTAGTCCAAGCATCTGTGGTCATATAAACAACTCCACCATACATTATCATGATTACTGCAAGGGTTGCTGCTATGGCGAGTAAAGTATTAAAAACACTTTGAAAAAATTTGCTAGGATTGTTTACGTCTATACTGCCTTCCCATGGTGCTCCACGCTCGAGAGGTATAAATTCACGGGTGGCGGCAGAAACAGATATTGTATAAAACAGACAACTTGAAAGTAATATTGTTAGTATAAAACTAATAAAAAAAGATTTCTTCATCCAAACTGATTTATAATTTTTTATATTCATAACAAATTTTATTAACTTCTTTTCCCAATCAATTACTCACCAAACATTAAATTAAAACCATTTGAACCATATTGGAATATCCGAGTAACACCTTCTATCTTTAGGTTGATTGATGCACTTCCCTTTCCGCCTGTCTGTCTCAAAAGGAGTGAATTAACAGCTCCTTCGGTTGCCACTCTCTTGCTGTCGACGTACCATTTGTATGTAATTTCGTTTGTAATCGCATTGTTTATATTAAAAAATAAAGGATAAGCAACAATGGAAATTTCTTCTAGTGAGCTTATGTTTCTTGTTCCAACTAAGGCGTTATTAAAAAGTTTTCCGTAAAGGGCACTGTTTTGATATAAAACAACATTGGTATTAAATGGTGTTATTGTTGTGCTTTTTCTGCCCACAAGATTTGATTTGGCGTCATAGACCTCAAGGTCAACTTCGATATTTTTTATTGGGACAGAACCGCTTACTTCAAATGTGTCTTTTCCCTTTCCTGATGCATCAGACAATACAACACCATTCTTTTTCCATTTAAAGCTTAGGTTATTATTTGAAACTTTTCTTCCTCCAGACAAAATATTCGTCATGGCGATAATCTTGGTTGTTCCTTGTGGGACAAAAGCTGAACGTCCCATATAGAAAGGTGGAACAAGTGTGCCAGGTTCAATTATAAGGTCGACTTCTGATGGCGCTACTTCATAAATGTCTTCATATGTATTACCTTGTTGGTCAGTCACATTAACTTTTATCAGAGAAACATTTCCACTTTTGTCTGTTTGAAAAGAAAATGATTTCTCTCCCTCACCTTGTTTCTTTGTAATACCATTTACCTGCCAAACAATAACTGAGCTATCTAGATTTACTGAAGTTGAATCAATACTTGCCGTTACTGTTTGTCCATAGCTAGGATTTGAAGGATTTACAGATATTTGTGGACCATAATTTCCCATAGCTTGTGAAGAAACATCATTTGATATTCCAAATATACAAAAGGAAACTAATAGTACGGAAATACATAAAAGTTTTTTGATTTCAACTTTAATCATTGTATAAATTATAACACAAAACTTTTCTTGCAAGAAATTACAAACTATAACGAAGATGCCTTCAGTTCTTCTTTTGCTCTTTTAATTGCAAGGATTTGTGAAGGGTCTGAGGTAATAATCTGGTCTTCTGTGTAAGATGCTGTAACCTTTATGGCGACGTGTTTTTGGCCCACGAAGAATATCCCCTCTCCTACTCCAGATTCAAGCAAAAGGAATTTTTCTTCGTCTGTAAGATTAAATACTTTTTGTAGATTATCAACAACAGATGGTGATTGTTTAAGAAGTATTTGAATAGAAGAGTTTGAAACAATTGGTTGTCCATAAGGAGATTTGATAAAGTCCTCCACGTCTTGAGTGATTGTGGCAAGTGCCAAGTAGTATTTTCTTCCTCTTTTTGCCATAGAGAACAAGAAAGATGCAGTATCTTCAGATTTCATCATCCACCAAGCCTCATCAACAACAAGTAACCTTTTTTTCTTGTTTCTTCGGACGGCATTCCATATATACCTTGTAATAAGATACATAGCTACTGGTTTAAGCTCGTCTTCCATGTCTCTAATAGAGAAAACGATGAACTTTTGGTTGATATTAACGTTCGTTGGTCTATTTAAGAAGCCTGACCAAGTACCCCTGGTGTATTTTGAAAGCTTTTGCACAAGACTCTCTGCTCCCTGCATACCAGATAAGACTAGTTCAAAGTCTGATAAGAGTGGTGGTTCAACATTTGAAAAATCTGAATCTGGTGTAATATCTTTCAGTGCATAAGTCTCTGATATTGCTTGATCAATAATGGCATCTTCTTCTGAACTAAGACCACCAAGCATAACTCTAAATAATCCGACAAGGTTTATAATGTTGGATCTTAAGACGTCTGAAGTGGATTCATCTTCTCTAGGTGTTGGTAAATCAAATGGATTAATATTGCTATTTGAGTTTAACGAAATGTTAAATGACTTACCTCCGGTCGCTTCTGCTAAGAATTCGTATTCTTTTTCAGGGTCAATGACCATAACATCAATATCAAACATCAAACTTCGGAGTATCTCTAGCTTTAACATGTATGATTTACCTGAACCAGACTTTGCGAAGGTAATAGAATTGTAGTTTTCAAGAGAAAATCTATCAAAGAGAACTAGACCTGAGTTGTGTCTATTAATACCATAAAGAATTCCTTTGTCTTGTGTTAGATCAAAAGAGACGAAAGGAAAAATACTAGAAAGTGGTGAAGAATTTAGTTTTGAATAGACTTTTAGTTCATCAGTGGCTATTGGTAGAACGCTCTTATAGCCTTGTTCTTGTTGGAATAGGGCTGGTTTAACATAGATCATCTTTGATTCGAGGATGGATTTTATTTCTGCTTCAAGTTTACCTACTTCTTCCTCTGTGTCTCCATATATAGAAATGTATATTGCGGTATCAAAAAGCTTTTCTTGGGCTTGTTGCAGGTTGTCTCTCAGGGCTTCTAGGTCTTGATATGCTGTATCAAGTTGAGGGTCACGCACTAATCCCCTCTTTTCTCTGGCGTTTATTTGGCTTTGGACTTCCGCAACTTTCTTTTGAAATTGTTTTAGTATTATGGTCGTGTCTAGTGGGTGTATGAAAATAGAAACATTGAATATTTTATCTAAGTTAATTATAGGCGCGAACCAGCTTTGAGATAAAAATCTTGGATAAGAAATAACAAAGAAGGTTTTAACTATTTTTTCACCAAGGTTAAGTTCGTTTGGAGTTATTTTTAGTGCAGAAGGAGCAATAACATCCTGAAGTTCAAGAACGCCGGCTTGATATATTTCATGAGGAAGAAACGATGTTAACTCTTGTTCTTTTTCCTTTTTATTTTTTAAAAAATCAAATATTCCCATATATTGTTATCTAACAGCTGCTTTGCCCATATCCCCTGGATTAAATGTTTTATACAAAAGCTCCACCATTTCATCTGTACCAAGTTGTATCGTTGTGAGTCCACATCTTGTTAACCCCTGCTGTATAACGCTCGTTCTTTGTTCTAACTGTGTCCTACTTTCTTCAAATTGTCGGTTTTGTTCTTGTGTTTTGGTTAAATTCATTTGGCCGGAGCTGCTTTTTGAAAAAGAGGACGTTTTTTTACTTAATATTGTTGGTTGATATGGTATAACAGCGAAGAAAGTCTTGGTCATGATATTAGATTGTTCAACGAAGGCTTTGACGAACTGAATGTATTCTTTTATTTGCATTTTAAGTAAATCATTAAGTTCATTTTTTAATCTTTCTTCAAGTAATGCGATGTAAGGTCTTATATCAAGTTCTTTTGATTGAATAACTATTTGTACCGAGAAGTCTAAAGAGTTAAGAAAGTTTTGAAATTGATAGATGATAGCATCTTGTTCATCTGGAGATTTTAAAGCAAAGTTAATTGAAGAAACCATGAGTAAAGATCTCATGGAGCCATCTTTAAGAACCATAACACCATCTCTTACTTCTTTTACAGGTATGAAGTCTTGTGTAGCTTTAGCATTAATTGTTGCCATCTTTGATATTATACACTACAAAATAATTAAAGTGTATTATCTTTTTCTTTTGTTGGATTAATCTTTTCGTTAATATCCAAACTCCATGTTAAATCTCTAAGTTTACTTTCAGTTAATTTTGGAACATAGATTGTGTTTGGTGTTTTATTCTGTTCAATTGGTATTCTTTCTGGTTTTTTCTCTTTTTTCTTCCAAATGTATAATTTGCTATTTATGTAATAATAAAATGCTGATTCTATGGCGAATATAAATGATCTATTGTTTATTTTGTAGAATGCTAGTGCTAGTGCTAAGGCGATAGCGCCAAACATAAGAGGAAAAGCGATAATAGAAAAAGGTACAAATCTATATATTATAAACGCTAGACCGGCTCCACCCACAACATAAATAAATTGTTTGAAGGTTAAAGGGCCGAAGATTTTGTCCTCTATCTCTATAAACTGTGGAACTTGATATTGTTGCATGGTATTTTTCCTTCTTGTTGTTATCCGCGTGAAAACTGGGATCCATCTTAACTTCCTGGATTCCCGTCTTTGCCTGTCTGCGCAGGCAGGCGGGAATGACACCTAGATATTATCTCTTTGTTTCTGTCTTTGTGAACAAAGTGAAGCAATACAGTCTATTCTATTGGCTCTCTGTAAGGGTCTCCCCCGCTCTTTGGTGGTAATTTCGTTTTATCTTCAATTGTTTTTTGTTCTTTTGGAAGACTAACAGCACCTTTTAAATTTGCTTCAAGGATATTTTCTATTTCTTTCTTTTCAGCAACTGAATTTGTTATCGTGATGCCATCTGTTTTTTGTGGAAGTATAACTTTGTTTATAACTATATCATTTTCAGGTTCTTTCATAAGAGAAGTACTTACTGGTGTTGTTTGCACAGAAACATTTTGTATTGGAATACTAGGTTTTGAAGTAGGTATTGTTTTTGTTGGATTCTCTATTTCATTTAATACTTGATCTCGGGAAAGTGTCTCTCCTTCAGCATACTTTTCTACAATACTATCTTCTTTTTCTTCCTTTAGATTTAAGCTCTGAAGGCTAGATCTAATATTTTTGAATATGAGAGTATCTGTATCTTGGGCGATTTGTGTAGCTTTTTCCGTTGAAACATTTAACTCTTTTGCAATATTTCTTAAAAAGTCACTTACGGGTTCTAGCCCGAGCAGAGTAATTATTACTTCCATCTCTAGTTTACCTGATTGATCAATCAGCAACCTATTATCACGAACAATCTTCTGAAGACTTTCACTTAGGTTTACAGAAAGAATTGCCGCCTGCACTTCTTTCGGCAATCTTTTAAATTTTTCTAAAAGTTGTTTGTTAATTATATTGTCCATATTTATGGTTTAGGTTTCTCTTTCTCTTTCTTATCTTTGTCGTCTTTTGGTTTGCTTTCTACTGTTCCACTGCCCAAGTCTATACCACTGTCCTTTAGCGCCTTTTTGATCGCTTCTAGGTTTTTCTTGTCCTCATTTTCTACGCCCTTGCCAGACCTTAATTGATTAGCCAATTTTTTGTTTTCTGAATTGGTTGTTCCGGTTGTCCAGAAACCTTTTTTCTCAATATTAGCAATAAATTCATTTTTTTCTTTTGTTTTTTGTACGATCAGATCATTTGTGGTATCAATTTCTTTTTGAAGTTTGTCAAGAGTTGTTCCCATTGATTCTTCTACTTTTGTCACAAAATCTTTCTTTTTATCTTCAAACTCTTTTTTGGCGCCAGTAAGTTTTGTTTCTGATTCTTCAAAGGCTCTATTGATATCTTTATTTTTATTTTGTTCCTCGTTAAACTTTACTTGTGCATCGTCTGCTTCTGTCGAACCTGCTCCACTCTTATGGATTGCATTATTTAACTCTATTGCAAGTTGTTTCATTCTCTCATCACTTGCGTTTTTATCTTCGGTATTTTTTGTATGGGTCTCGGTTGCAGTATCAAAGTCTTTTACAGTTTTTTCGTCGTCTCCATCTTTACTTCTTCTAAGGTTTGACTCAGCCTGCGTCTTAACGCTTTCTTGTATTGTTTTTAATTGTTTAACTTTTTCAAACTCTTCTTTAGGACCGATTTCATCTGCCTGATTAGAAACACTCTTTGCGTAGTCCTTTTTCCATTTTTCTTTTCCTTTACTTATTTCAGCCATATCTATTCCAGAAGCTTTCTTAAAGGAATTTCTAGTGCTATCTCCGAGGAGGTTGGTTATTCTGCCAGTGACAGTCCCGTCGTCAGCTTTTTTACCAGTAAGAACTGAATTTGCAATTCCTCCTACAAATTTAGATGGAGCACTATTTGCTAGACCTGTATATGTTCTTGATAAACCTCTAGCCAAACCGCTGCTGCTGGTTGCTCCCATTTTTGCTAATGCGCCTGCACCAGACATTGCAGCGGAGGCTCCACCAGTTATTGCTAATCCTATGGCTACAATTAATGCCTGAACTATTTTGTCGATTATTGCCCCTAAAGCCCCACTAAGCTTCTTTGTTTCCTTTACAGCTGTAATCATAAGGAAAACAATAATGAAGAAATATAGATATTCACCCAATACTGTAAGAGTTTGCTCACCAACACCGACACTTGTGCCAGTTTTTTTGAGTCCAAGGATAATATCTCCCCTTGCGCCTATGAATTTCACAACGAGAAGCATAAAAAACATGAAAATGGGGCCAATTAATGATAAGTTGATCAAATTTTTCCACCATTCTTCACTCTGGCTTTTCAAAAATGGAATAGCTGTCCCAACAAAAGCCAAAGGAGATGTAACCATAAGAACAATCATTCCAACGAGTCGCATTAATAATAGTACTGTGGCGTATGTAAATACCCATATTGCAATACATACAAGAATTAGGTTCATAACAGCGTTAAAAAGTGAATTAGCCGTAAAATAAGCCTTGAGTTCATCCGCTTTGTCCACTATTTTATCCCATAAACTTTTGTCAACTGGAGCAGCCTCTGCTTTATAAAATTTTTGTAATTGAAAACCACTCATAATGACTCCACCCACAGTGACGCTGTCGTATCCATTTTTGGACGACTGTTCTTTTGAGGCAGTTATCATCTTATTGTAAAGGGCAGCAGATATAATATTACTTGTATCAAAAACTATTTTAGTGACAAAAAGACTGAAGTTTACAAAAATAGCAGCAAGAATTATTGAAGTTAGTATCTTTTTGTTATTTTGCGTTGATATTCCAAGAATCGTTAATATCGCGATATAAAGAAGACTAAAAATAAAAGCAACATTGATGAAATCACGAAATATTGCCCAAACAGAAGTTATTATGTCAGTATTTATTGCGAAACCCACATTAAATACTGTAACAGATAGACTTGCATCAAAAGCGTTTCCAACAAGCCATAATATTCCTGAAGCTACTGGAAGTAATATTAACCTAACCAATATCTGAAGAGGTGCTCCCAAGGCTCCCAAGGTATAATTAACCCCGCCAGAAAAAAGATTGTAACCATTATTTTCACCTTTTAGTTCGGCTAATGTGAATGCACTTTTACCATTAAGTTCATCACAGGCCGCTTGATCCCCTCCATCACAGGCTGTTGTAAGTCGTGCTTTTTTGGCCGCAGCTCTAGCATCAACCTCGGTACAAGCACTCGTATCTGAAGAACTACAAAGAGATTGAAGCTCCGCATCAGTCATTGCTCCGTAATCTTTTTTTACATCAGGAAGGGGCATTGCCAATCCGCTTCGTCTCTCTGCTTGTGCAGCACATGCGGCTGGGTCCCCACTCTTACAAGCCATGTCTAATTGTGTATTGTTTAAGTTGTCGTAACTTTGAGCCTGTGCATAGGAGATTAAATGAAAATCAACTTTTTTGTCTGAAAAGTTTCCAAAGTTAAAGACCGTGAGCAACACTAAAAAGGAAAAAATTATTTTTAAGGATTTCCTCAACATTATTTGCAACTAATTATAACACAACTGAATATTTTTCTTATCAACAAAACTTAAAATACTATCGCCGGATCTATACTACAAGGTAATGATTGTGATGCATAATTTCCAATCTCTTGTCTCATCCAGTTTTGTGTGGAATTTGCAAACGCATCGGCTTGAATATCCCCTTCTTGATGAAATGGAGCTGAATCAAGTTCTGCAACTGCACTATTTATTGCACTTTCTGTTGTTGCTGATGTTACTTCATCTCTACGTGCGCTTATTGAAGCCATGTTTGACTGAGCGAGAGCTATATCTGCTTCTAAACTCAGAATATTAATAATTTTATCATTAATTACAAGAAGATCTCCAGGGGGCGTGGTTGTGCTTGTTCCTTGGATAATTTCACCAATATGTTGAATCATAGGGATTCTTCTGTCTGGATCATTTGATGCTACTAAACAAGTAAGTGTGCTTGGAGGGGTTGTGCTTACAAAAGCATCTCTAACTCTGTTGAGCAAGCTTAATGCATCTTGTCTTGAAGAAATGAATGCTTCTTCTCTTTGATTTACATCCACAAGACTTTGCATTGCTGAATTTTTCAAGCTTGTGAGATTGTTGCCTGTTGCTCCTCCTGTATTTCCTGCTCCACCATTTAGTCTTTGATTCATATCGTCTCTCGAAGTTGCTTGGCCTGATGCTAAATCCTCGGAAGCCTGTTGGTATAGAGCTCTATAATCAGGTTGCTCCCCTTCACCTTTACCCAGAATACCACCTTTGAAACTGTCTAGAGCCATGGTCATTACTTGATTTGCTAACGCTGTTATAATTGCATCAAAAGCCTTGGCTGTTGCTGCGTGTATTTCCATCATTCTTCCTCCAGAAGTATCTGAAAAACCTAGTTTGTTTGTGATAATAGTACCTGGCGTGGTTACTTCACATTTTGTGTCCGTAGTTAAGTATGAACCATCGTCCACACGTCCTGCATCTCTTGTGAAAGTTTGGCCATTTATTTCTATTTCTTCCATGCTCTGTAATGATGTTGTAGCAGCTTTTTTATTGTAATCTTTTTCATCATAGAAAGGATTACCTGTAAATTTTCTAGGTTCTTTACCTGTAGGTTGTTTAACTCCATTTTTATCAACCATAACCTCTGTTTCTTCACAGTCCTGTAATGACATTGCGCCATTGCCCCACTTAGTTTCTCTATCGGTATTGTCTTGTGAGGTTACAATTCTTGCGTCTAGCTCACTTTGTGCAATAAGAAATGCTCCTTGTGAATTGTTTGATGGATTGGTGGTAATATTAAACCAGCTATCCCAACCTCCTCCATTCAAAAAGTCTCCACCAATAAAGTCGTCATAGGCATTCTCTGTATTTCCAAGTATTTCTGTAAAAGTACATTCTACTTTATTTTTGAAAGGTTGATATTGTAGTCCAAGTGCAAGTTGAACTTGAATCTTAAATGGATCACAAAGAAATTTTAGCCCAGCCTCATTAAATATAAATTCACCAATGGCCTTATCACCAACTCTTTCAAGAAAATTCTGTGGATCTTGTATAAAGGCAGGATTACCTTGAAAACCACTGTCAATCCAAGCGACGATGTCTTGTGTAAGCTCAAGTATAAGCATTATAGCAGCTTGTTTTGCCAGTCCATCAAGGGCGTCTTCTAATTGTTTTTTAACCCAGTTATAGGCTGGTGTGAATAGGTCACCCACCGTAACCCATTGAGCCTCTGCAACATTTTTTTGTGGCTTAAGATCATTAATGTTAAGAGATATGCTATAGGGTAAAAATAATGAAAAACAAAGTGAGATGAGAATTGATACACCAATTATTTTATTATAAAAAAAGTTTTTCATTTACTAGTTTATGACCTCATTAATTTAATAATAAACCAATATGTATAAGAGCTGTTTCCAAGCTACTCATTGCGATTGGTATTTGATTTATTGCAGGGACTGAAATAATTGGATTAACAGAGAAAACTTTTATATCAGATATACTGGATATGATCTGTTCCAAAGAATTTATGATCGCCAGTGTATCTGTTGTATAAAGACTTGGCACTTTAGTTTTTAGTATTGATGACACAGCTGTTTTATAGCTCTCAATTGATTTATCAACTACTTTATATTTTGAAGGATCAGATGTTGTTATTGCTAATTGAAGATTCTTTACATCTTCAGCAATAAAAGGTAGGAAATCCGCGGTAAGAATATCCGATATTGTTTTTCGATAGTTTTCTAAATCTGTTTCCTTCGGGCTTATCATGATGGTAAGTTCTTTTATTGTATGTACAACGGAATCTTTTTTCTCTGGAATATTTTTTACTGCATCAGCAACAAAAGCCTCAACTTGGGCGTCGGTCATTTCGCCGTCTACTGGTTGTGTTGCTAAGAAGTTTGCGAAGATAGTTCTAGAAAACTTCTCCGTTTCATTTAACGATTCATATTCTTCCATCATTTTTTTTGTTGCAGCCACTTCTGTTGCATCAAAAGCATCCTTAGGACCTGGTTTAAGTGGGTCTCTATATGCTTTTATTTCTACACCATCATCTGTACCGTCTTTATCAGTGTCTGCAATTTTAGGATCTGTTTGCCATAGTGCCTCTTCCCAATCTTTGAGTGTGTCATTATCAGAATCTAAAGCTAAAAATTTTTCACGTAAGACTATTTCTCTCTGTTGTGTTTCTGCTAGAACTTTTTTATTGGTATCCTTTATATTAATTAATATTTTTGTAGCAAATATAATTACAAGAGCAAGAACAACAGAAGATAATATGATTACAAATTTTTTTGAAGGGAGATATTTTTTATACTTTTCCATTTCAATAAATTATATCATCAGTATTTTTTTAATACAACCTTATATTTAGTGGAGATTTAAATTTGGTAGTAAATAATGAGAGCTTTTTTAAAAGAAAGAACCAGTAGCTAGAATTGTAGCTAGGATAAAAACAAAATATAGATAAAAGATATATTTTTCTCTGTAAGGATTTCTGATGACGACAAAATACCCGATTATGCTTGCAGGTACAGCAAACATATACAAAGTGTAAGATGAGAAGAAAAATGGCATTAAAAGAAAGCTTAAAGCAAACATTCCTGCAACTATTTTTCTTCCATGAGTAGCAAAAATGACGGGTAAGGTGTAAATCCCCTCTTTTTTGTCTCCCTCAACGTCTTTTATGTCCCTAATATTTGTGGCGAGTGTGAATATCAGTACTATTCCAATTGATAAAAGGGTTGGAAAGTCGGTCATTGTCTTTTCTCTTGCAAGGAAGAAGAATCCCGCCATTACGCTCGATAAACAAGCAATACTTATTAAAAACGAAGATACCATTGGTATTCTCTTGTATCTTAGCGGTGGGCAGGAGTATACAAAATACGCCATTGTAAAAGTAAGGTTAAGTATAAAAGGGAAATATCCAACCGAATATGAGCCTAAGAGTGATAATGTAAGCCAAATATAGCTAGTTTGTAGCATTTCATCTTTAGAAATGGAGGTTTTAGTTATTGGTCGGTCCGGATTTGAGATTTTATCTATTGGTTCATCAACTACATCGTTTGTGTGAACAGCAAACATCCAAGCGCTATACCAAGAAATAGCCAAGACAATTATGCCCATATAGTCTACCCAGTTATATACTTCACCTAAGCCCATTTTAAAAGCGTGACCCATTCCAATAGCGACGAGAGTGAAGTAAAATAGGACCCTTTCTGGTCTGGAATTTTTTATTATTGTGATAAATTTGTCTTTTTCGGTCTTAAAGAACAAAAATGCTCCAAAAACAAAGATAAGTATTATATATATCTGTGAAATAAGCTTATTGAAACCAAGTTCAAATGCTCGGAATGCTGTTCCGAAGGATAATGTTGGGTCAATCGTGTTGTGTATTATGTTGGAACGAAAAATATCTTTTGTTAATGTCGAAATAACACTATTTATATTTGGATTTGGTGAAGTTGCCGTGTTACCAAAAATATATATCAAAGATGGAATTGCAAAGATAAAGAATATAAATATATAAGTTAAAACGGCTGCATAAATTGTTTTTCTGATATTTTTTTGGCTAGTCCAAACATATGCGGCTGCAAGTAGGATTATGACAAATATCTCTATTCTTAGTCCTAATGTGACTTGTGGACCGAAGAAGTTAAAAAAATCAACAAGTAATTGTTTTGGAGTGCTAAATATGTAGAGGATAGTACTCCCCTTACCTAATGTTAAGATCAGATCTAAAGTTGGTCCAAGCCAGAGAAGAGTTGATCCAAAGAGTATAACTTTTAGTGTATTTAATTTGTCTTTTGTTAAAAATATGGCAATACAAGCAAGACCAAGCACTGTTGCTATATAAGAGAGCCCATAGTGAATAATTGTGGAAGGATCAAGCGGAATATTGTGGTTTGGTGTTGGACTAGATATTACTTCGAGTAGATAACGAACAAATATTATACCGAGAAGTCCCAGAAGATACTGACTAATTGAGATGTCTTGTCTTTTGATATAATCAAATACTTTATTTAAAAAAGATGTCATGTTATTACTTATTTGTTTTGTGACTTACTATATTCTATCACAATTTTTGCCCAGTCTTCTTTTTTGAGATCTTCTGCCCTGCTTTTTTCACTTATTTCACATTTTTTTAATATTTCGGAGACTTTTTCCGGATTTTTTATCAAATCTTTCAAATTTCCGAAGATTTGTTTCCTTTTATGAGCAAAACCAGCCTTCAAAACTTCAAAAAATGCGTCTTCTGCGAATTCCTTGAAGAATTCTTTGGAAATATTGTCTATAAGCAGAATAGCTGAATCAACATTTGGAACCGGATTGAAATTTCCCCTTGCGACAATACCCATCATTTTGGGTTCACCGTAAATTTTTGTGCTAATGGAAAGCAGGCTTTCTTTGCCATCTCGTGCAACCGCTCTTTGGGCTACTTCCTTTTGGACCAAAATCACCATTTTGCTTGGTTGAATTGGGCCGGAGAGGAATTTTCTAAAGATTTGGCCGGTTATATAGTATGGAATGTTTGCAATAAGTTTAAAATTGCCTGATACAAGGCCATTTTTCGATATATCAACAT
>CAYQFQ010000009.1:0-918 GCA_964416925.1 uncultured Candidatus Saccharibacteria bacterium | reverse complement strand
AGATCAACATCTAATATGTCTCCATGAATAAGCTCAAAAGAGCCATTTTCGATGTTTTTACTGAATTTGTCCTGTAATATGGCTATAAGTCTATCGTCTTTTTCAATAGCGAGCACTTTTTTAGCCTTTGCAAGCAATTTTTCGGTGAGCGCTCCCTCCCCAGGGCCTATTTCTAGTACTAGGTCATCGTTACCTACACTTCCCGCCAAAAGTATCTTGTCTAAGATCGCCCCTGTTTTGAGGAAATTTTGCCCTAATGATTTTTTTGCCTGTATACTCATTTTTTTTGTTTGTTAATGTATTTCACTTGGTGGTTTAACCTCCAAGTCGTGCTTAAATACTCACTCTTCCAGTAAATATTTATTCAATTCTCGAGTTTCTTCCTTGGTCTGTTGCAATTTATTTAGTGAGTCACCTAAAAATTCTTCATATCCTTTTTTGCCTTGGAATTGGCTTAAAATCAATTCTTTTTCACATATCCCTGACACTTTCTCTTCCGTATACTCATTTAAGCTAGAAAAACCAGAATGATCTTCAATTTTGTGTATCTTGTCATTTAGATTCACGTAAGCGCTCAAGTAGAGTAGATATTCATTATTATCAACATGGACAGATTTAAATGTGCCCTGAAAAAGTGATCCGCTCCTTTTTAATTTATTATTAAAATATCTTGTGTATCCTGTACCAATTCTCTGCATGAATTTTTCTATACCTTTTTCTTCTTTTTGAATAAGAATTAAATGGAAATGGTTGGGATTTATACAATAAGCAATTATTTCTACCAACTTGGAGGTTAAACCACCAAGTGAAAGATCCCTCTTTTTCCTTTTAAAAGATTGTTCATATATACTACCAATTGCTTCTTTGTTGTTAAACTCAACTAATCCTTGCATGAAACGCATGTAGTCAAATCTATCG
>CAYQFQ010000008.1:0-28977 GCA_964416925.1 uncultured Candidatus Saccharibacteria bacterium | reverse complement strand
GTCCCCATCTGTCATCCCGGCGTAGGCCGGGATCCATCTCCGGATGTCATCCTCGCACTGCGGGGATCCAGAAAATCCGGGATGGATTCCGTTCTTCAACGGAATGACAGAAAAAGCGGAAACAACGAAACAAAATATATTTAGATTTGTCGCAAGATTTACCCCGTAGTGAATTTCACATGAGGGAACCCGTAAAATAGATTCAATCCTTGATTATAAGCTCGCAATAAGCACATAATCAAAAATTGAAATTCTACTACTGGGGTTTCAGATCATCCACCTAGGGTGGACAAACTGCATATCTTTCGACAAACCACACTAATAAAACCGTCCTCGGGATTACCCTCGGACGGTTTTAGGATAGCATAATTTATGGAGTTTGTTTAGTTTTGACCAAACACATCTTTAATCACTTTTATTAATTCTTCGCTGGCTTCAGGAACCAACATGACTGAAGCGTCACGATTAAACCCAAAATCTTTCCTCCACTCTTTAAGCATCATCTCACAAAACTCTTCTTTCTTTTCTCCGTCTCTTTTTTGAAATCCTAATGAATCTTTATCGGTATCACGTTCCATCGTCACACTATTTCCTTCTGCATCTAATAGTCTGTACTCAGTATACGAACCACCAGCAAGTCCTGTGTCGTTTTCAGAACCACTACTATACGTTTCAACGATTTTACCGACAAGTTTTCCATCCGCAGAATAAATTTTGAAAGACGTAATCATCCTACTGTTGTCACCGGAGGATACTTTCTCAATTCTAAATGCAAACTTAATACCTTCAACCTTATTTTTTAAATCTTCTAGTTCTCTGATCTGTTCGTCACAATATTTTTTTATATCTTCATACCCCTTTCCCAAATGTATTAATTGATTCATAGAAAGAGTGTCTTTTATTTGAGCGGCCCTATCTACAGATTCATTTTGTCCAATTTTTTCTCCCATATTTATATTCTTAATCTAATAATCAGTTATTTCTAACTCCTCTTATAATACTCTCTCTCTTCCGCAAGCAACCCCTCACCAATTTTTACAAAAATTGGTGAGGGGCAAGTCCTCTCCATTTCTCCACTGGAAGTTACTTGTTGGTTTAACCACCAAAGTGCAATTATAAGGTCACGACCGTAACCTTATAATTGCATTATCTTTTCTATATTCTGAGTTCCATGTTCGATATTCCATATTGGTAATATTGTCATTTTCTGATACTATCTAACTCAATGCCAAAGATATTAGACGGAAAAGTCGTCCGCGACAAGATAATGGTTGATTTGAAGGAGAAAATCTCTGGTTTTAGTTCCGTACCTAGTCTTGCAATAATCCAGATCGGAAATGATCAAGACTCTGACGTTTATGTTCAAAGAAAAATTGCTTTTGCTAAAAAACTTGGAGTAAATGCATTTGTTGTAAGTTTCCCCCAAAAAGACGTTTCACAGGAAGATTTGATAAAGGGAATAACAAAGCTCAACTCAGATGAAACAGTAAATGGGATAATAATACAGTCACCCTTACCCGCTCCCCTCGACTGGTTTGAGGCAATAGAGCACATTGAACCACTTAAAGATGTTGATGGTGTGTCTGATGCAAATGTAAAAAACCTCTTGGAAAATAATAAAGAAGGTTTAGTTCCAGCAACAGCGAGAGGAGTCCACTCACTTTTGAATCACTACAATATTACAGTAAGTGATAAAAAAGTCGTCGTTATGGGTAGGTCACGACTTGTTGGAACTCCGATTGCAACAGTGATGAAAAACGCAGGGGCAAGAGTTACAGTTTGTCACAGTCAAACAATTGACCCAGAAAAAATAACAAGAAAGGCAGACATACTTATTGTTGCGATTGGTAAAGCAGAACTTGTCGGTGCTGACTATATAAAAGAAGGTCAAGTAATAATTGACGTAGGAATCAGTTCGGTGATAAAAGATGATGGTACAAGGAAAATATATGGTGATGTAGATTTCGATTCTGTGAAAGATATAGTCTCCGCAATCTCTCCTGTTCCGGGTGGGGTTGGACCAATGACTGTCGCTTCTCTATTTCAAAATTTAGTAGAAGCTTTTGAGAAACAGCAGAAATAGTCGCCTCCTCGGCGACCCGCCGAAGAGGCGGGAATGTAGAAGTTAGAATATTGAATATTGTTAAGATAAAACAAAAACCAGCGATTTTCCGAAGGAAAATCGCTGGTTTCTATATTCTAAATTCGGTATTCGATATTCTGTTCACCTATCTCTTCACCACTCCTCCACCTATCAAATATTTCTTTGGTTCTTTGTCCAAATCTATAAAGTCATCAACAGCTTCAATAAGTTTTGATGATGTTGATTTTCCAAATGAAACCACTTCAACCTGACATCCTTCATTTATTTGTAAATGCTCAACTAGAGGAATAAAATCTCCATCCCCTGTAACAAGTACTACTGCATCAAGTTTTGGCGCAAGTGCAAGTGCATCCATTGCCATACCGACATCCCAATCTGCTTTTTTTGCACCACCAGGAAATATTTGTAAGTTTTTTGTCTTTGTCTGAATACCGACTTTCGTCAAGGCTTCAAAAAAGCTTTTTTCATCTCCAGATTCTGTTGTTATAACATAAGCAACAGCTCTTATTAAAAGCCTTCCGCCTAAAGCATCTTTTATTATCTGACCAAAATTAACTTTTGCTCCATATAAATTCTTTGCACTATGATAAAGATTTTGTGTATCTATAAAAATACCTACTCTCTGATTTTTGTGTTTAATTACACTCATATATATTATTTCTTAATTATTAAAATTTTTCGACCTCTCTCTACGATTATATCATATCGAACAAATATGAATTTCGTGTGTATTGTGAATTTTCTTTTTCTCCGTCTGTCATCCTCGCGAATGCGGGGATCCATCTCAATTAAATCATCCTGGATTCCCGCCTTCGCGGGAATGACAAAAAAACAAAAGATAATAAGTAAAAAATAAAATCTGCCAGAAGGCAGATTTTATTTTTTACTTAAGTCCTACTTTCTTAGCTATAGCTTCGTGTCTCTTTGGATTACTCTTCAAAAGATACTTCATATGCTTCTGTCTTTCTGCAACCATACCGAGAAGTCCTCTTCTTGAGTGATTATCCTTAGCGTTTTTCTTCAAATGCTTGGTCAATTCCTCAATTCTCTTTGTAAGCATAGCAACTTGGACTTCAGGAGAGCCTGTGTCTGTGTCGTGCATAGCGACTTCTTTTATGATTTTCTGTTTCTTTGTTTTTGTTAACATGAGGAAGAGTATAGCATAAAACCCAAAAAAGACAAGATAATGTAAAATATACCTATTATTACAATCTTGACATGACTCCAAAAGACAGTAATATGAAAAACGGACAAATTTATAACACGCCAAAGGGAAAGAGGAAAAAATGGGAATCAAAAAGAAAATACCAAGACGAAAAAGACCGCTCAAGATTGATGAGATTCCTTCGTTAAGATTCAAATTACTTTCGCCACCCACAGATCTTAATGCAGGACAAATACTGGATCTTCCTATGAACTTCATCATCGATGTTTTAAAGGAGGGGTCATTTCTTGAGAAGGGAATGAACACCATTACGGTGAGGAGAGGCGAGCTTATCATCGATGGGAGCGTGACAGGAGAATTTGAAGGATCGTTCGGAATGTTGTTCGAAGTTCTTTTCTCTTTAAATCTCAAGACCAGACTTGGGATTATGTACAAAGTTATCTAACAAAAGCAAGTTATCGCCGAACACCTTGTGCTCGGCGATTTTTATTGTGCGACTTTGTTTCCTTATGAGTGAAACGAATTAGGAAACAAGAAGTGGCCTTGTGCCACGACCCTAGTAGTAAAGCACGATTTCAAGTATGATATAATTATTGTGCGACATATTTTTATTCATAAAAATAGAAGTATTCTCGTGACACAACATGAATCTCGCTGAACTAAAAACTCAATTCCTTGAGTACATAGAAATAGAACGCGGACGTGCGATTCGTACCGTAGAAAACTATGACCACTACCTTACAGTTTTTTTAGGATATTCAAAACTCACTGACCCAAAGGACATCACTGATACAAAAATACGTGAATTTAGACTCTGGCTAAATCGCCAATCTGCTGGCAACAACAAGGCCACAGGTGACACAATGAAAAAAAGAACTCAGAATTACTACCTGATAGCTCTTCGTACCTTTCTTAAATTCTTAGCACGACGCGGTATAAAATCTATCTCTGCTGATCAAATAGAACTGGCAAAAGTCGGTGAAAGAAGTATTGATGTAATAACTCCCGATGAATTAAAAAGACTTCTAAATGCCCCAGATTCTGAAGAAAACCCAGAGAAGAAAGCCCGAGGTAAAGCCATACTTGAACTTCTCTTCTCTACCGGACTTCGTGTATCAGAGCTCTGTTCCCTAACGAACGACCTAGATTTACACTCGGATGAATTTTCTATCCGTGGAAAAGGAGGAAAGGTTAGTGTGGTTTTTATATCTGATGAAGCAAGAAAAGCAATCAAAGAATATCTCGCTTTGAGAAAAGACATGTCCGATGCTTTGTTTGTAAAATTAAATGAGGAAAAGAAAAACAAAAGTGAAAACGATGGACTCACACGTCGCTCGATAGAAAGAATTGTAAAACGCTATGCTGTAATTGCCGGTATTTCAAAAAAAGTTACTCCTCACGTAATTCGCCACTGCTTCGCGACCGACTTACTTTCAAACGGCGCGGACTTGCGTTCTGTTCAAGCCATGCTCGGCCACTCAAATATTGCAACAACTCAAATATATACACACGTCACAGACAAGCATCTTCGTGATGTTCACAAGAAATTTCATAATAAAGGATAATACTTCGATTTTACCAAGGACTGTCCTTGGTAAAACAGATCCACTACTGGGTTGACTCATATGCCTATTAATGCTATAATACTCTTGTTTAGTTTAATCACAGAGATTGAAATAAACATGTTCTTCAAAAAAAAGAGGTTGTACAATGAACGATAAAAAGGTATTGAATAATATTCAGGTCTACATTGAAATAGACGAGGGGATGATGGTTCGTGTCGTTCGCGACATACTAAAACACATCTGCGACGACTTACCCCTTTCTTTCGCGCAAGAAGAAAAGGATGCGAGTATTGTTGTGTTCAGAAATGTACATCGATTCCTACTCCCATTCGACGAGGGTAAAATTTATGTATTTTTCGGCAACCATCATAAATTGCCCGATAACTGTATAGCTACAGGTACGGCTTTTTTTGATGGTTTGACAGAGGCTCTACAAAGAGCCAAGGTCAAATTCGCGCAATAGCGAAAAACCAAGAAGCCCGACAACACTCGGGCTTCTTTTTTTATAAAATAAGTTTGACTTTTGAAAAAAAGAGTGATATATTCCTAAACAGGGTTACTATAAAAACTGATCTTTACACACGAGGAAAGAATGAACTCTGTCCCCAAAAGAATCATCAAGGTTCACATCTCAATACCGGTAGGCAAAAACGACTTGAGCGAAGCTGCACGAAAGCCGCTTGAAGGCATGCTGGCTAACCTTCAATCAAGAGGAGATATTCTAATAGTCAGGACAACCTTCGAGGAAGCAGACCTTATCATATTCAAAGAATTATATGAAATTGGTGGCATAATCAGCGAGGACAAAATTTATGCCTGTATGGTGGCACCTTTCGAAATTTCTGGAGGAGAGCTACCAAATAACTGTCTGGTTATTGGCGGTCCAGGTGGACCACTCGGAGGTTTACGGAAAGTTTTAGAAACTACCCTCCAAGTTCTCTCGCTTAAACCGGATAAGGAGCCTCCTAAGGTATAATTCTTGCAACAAGTTACGCAACACAAAGCTCGGGCAACGCTCGGGCTTTTTTTCTAAACATTCAATTGATTTTTATCAAAATAAGGATATACTTTCAGGATGGAAAACACACCAAATCAAAATAGCTCGACAAAAGAAAACTCTATTCCCCTCCCCCAACCAATAGATAGTGCGAAAAAAAATGAGAAAATAATGTCTGCTATAAGTTACATACCACTACTTTTTCTACTTCCGTATTTTTTAGTCAAAAATAAAAGCAAAACCCTTAATTTTCACATGAATCAAGGTATAATCCTCTCGGTTCTTTTCATACTAGGATATTTTATCGTGAGTTTGCTTCCTTTTATCACTGGTAGAGCAATCGATATCTGGAAACTAATTATCCTTATCTTTACTGTTATTGGTGTAATTAATGTTTGTAATGACAAAGAAAAAACATTGCCAATAATAGGGAAACTTTTAAATATAATCTAATCAAAACAATGGACTCAAATAATCAACCAAATCAAGAAATGAAAATAGACCACGATAAACTATGGGGTATTTTGGCCTACATATTCTTCCCTCTTCCACTTCTCTTCGCAAAAGATAAATCACAATTTTTAGTTTTTCACATCAATCAAGGAATAGTCCTGGCCATCGTTTCACTTATTGGAGCTTTTGGTCTAGATTTACTTCCTTTCTGGGTCAAATTCTTCATGCTCTTCAAATGGGTTTGGAATATTTTAATAATAATTCTCTTGGTTAAAGGAATACAAAACGTTCTAGAGAGAAGAATGGAAACTTTACCAGTAATAGGTAAACTTTTCACCTTTTTGAAATAGATAGAGTAGTATAAGAATTTAGTATAAGTATAAAGAGAACAAACAAAGAGCGGTCTGGCTACGCCAGACCGCTCTTTTTATTTGTCTGTTTTTACTTTATACTAATCTTATGAAACTTCTTTCATGGAACGTAAACGGTCTTCGGGCAATACACAAAAAAGATAAATTCAATCAGCTTTTTGAGTTTGATCCAGATATTATCTGTCTCCAAGAAACAAAAGCTCACCCAGAAGATTTACCAGATGAACTTAAAAATATTCCGGGGTACTCTTCGTATTTTGACCATTCAAAACTAAGAAAAGGCTATAGTGGTGTCGCTATTTATACAAAAGAAAAACCTGAAAAAGTAGAAGACGGACTTGGTACATTTGATTTAGACCAAGAAGGGCGTTTTTTAGCAATTCATTTAAAAGACTGCGTGGTCATCACGTGTTACTTCCCTAACGGTGGAGGTGGACCAGAAAGACTTGATTTCAAGATGAAATACTACGCTGAATTTTTAAATTATATTGAAAAACTTCGCAAACAAGGTAAGTCTGTTATTTTCTGCGGAGACGTAAATACAGCCCACAATGAAATAGATATTGCGAGACCTAAAGAAAATGAAAATCACAGTGGCTTTATGCCGATTGAAAGAGCTTGGATGGATAAAATCACAACACTCGGTTGGATAGATACTTTCCGCACGCTTCACCCAGAAAAAATTCAATACTCTTGGTGGGATATGAAGACCTTCGCCCGTGACCGCAATATCGGCTGGCGTTTAGACTACTTCTTCGTCTCCCCAGATCTGAAAGACAAAATCAAACACGCAAAAATTCTCGAGGATGTATACGGAAGTGACCACTGCCCAGTATTACTTGAGATAAACTAAAGATCATCCTGCCCCGTAGTAAGTATTCTTATACTTTACTACTGGGGTGTCCTATATTATTGGAACTTAATTAAAGATTACACAAAACCAAGGCCGAACCTTTCCATGAATTCAAGGTTCGGCCTTGGTTTTTATATTTGACTTATTATTTTATGCGGTTAGTATAAGGACAGAAAAGGAGGGTTTATGAGTATCACAGCTGCTGAAGAGAGGAATTCGCCAGAAGACCTAAGGTGGCGAGAGGAACAATTCAAAAAACTTCGCCGTGGAGATTTGTTTTATATCTATCGTCGACGAGGAGGGAAAGACAAGAAAATGTTCTTTATCTGCATCCTGAAATTCGATACAAAGAAGCGAGTTTGGTGCTACCCAATCAAACCACACGAACTTCTAAAAAATGTTTCAAACAACAACAAAACCCTTCACACAAAAACACTGGATTTTGGAAACATGTGGGGCTTACACATCCCCTAAAAACACAATGCGACCCAACAGAAATGTCGGGTCGTATTTTTAAAGACTCTACAAACAATTGAAAAAGCCCAACCGAAGTTGAGCTTTGGGAGGCATTTATAATGGCGCCTCCACAACCATGAGAGTTTAAATCCAGTAAACTTCAACTGGAAAGGATATTACTCCTTTTCGTGCTTGGCAGCAAATGCCCTGATGTTCGAAGCTTCAACACCTTCCAATGGTTCCGCGGTAAACATCACCATCTCATTCTGGGGTTTTAACCCCATCCGGGTGATCTGAGTATTTCCCTCGAACGTGGTATATGTCGCCGGAAAATCCAACAGATTGATCGAGAACGACAGCAGACGATCCCTACTGGGATACTTCGGACTGATCTCTTTCATTGTCAGTGTGTATGAATAGCGAGTCTGCTCACTTGTCCCATCCCAGTGACATTGGGGGGCTCCGATCAATTCAAACCGATCGGAGAAAAAGACTATGACCTCGCCACCCGAAACAACCGGATGCCTCGTCGATGTGGCATCGTCGATTACCGCTCCATTCACCCAGATGACCAGGTTCGTGAGGTCCTGGACCGTGAAGGCCAGAGTCTTGACCTCCATCATCAGGTTGTTGGTCGGAAGGGTGACCTTCGGCAGAGTCGGTTTGGTCAGGGTTTCCGCGAACGCGATGTCTCCCGACGCTTTGCTGTCACTGACCGGTTTCGCCGCCACATAAATCTGTGCTTGCACCGGAATCGCCATCATCGCCACGAGCACCATCACCAGACACATAATCCTCTTCATACCCATTCTCCTTCACTTGATAGCTTTGTTGTATACGTATTAACTTGGGGCAAGTGAAACCCTTTGCTAATATCTTTCTGATTACAATGATAGCATATCTGAGGCTAAAAGTCAAGGGCTATAAACATCACGATTACACCAGTGTTTAAGCACCAAAAAACAGCCGTCCTGGGCTGTTTTTTGGTGCTTCCCGTTTCAGTAGCTATTTTCCTAATATACAAATACAATCCCACCACAAATAGTAACTGCTAAGAGAAATGCTAATTTAAATATATACTCAAAAAATATATCTCTCCTATCGTTATGCATAATATTAATATATGTGTATATCGTCATTAACAAACAAAACAAAATAAAAAAGACCATCGCTAGAGTCTTATTATAATTTGCAGCAACCAGACCAACAGCATTAAGAACAAACAAATTACCAACTGTATTTGTATACCATCCCAACATATCCCAACCACGAATCTCTTTCCAATAACCAATTTTAGAATAAGCCAAACTCGAAACATACAATAAAGGAATGGCCAGCACTAGCTCGTATATAACTAATTTTGAAAATTTGTGAGGATCAAGAGTAATAATAAGTGTGAGTACAAAAAACAAAGAGCCCATCATAAAACTATTAATCGTAACTTTGTTTGCAGACTTTTGTGGGTTAGTCCCAAAAAATGTTTCTTCTTCCATATTGATATTATAATAACACCATTATAGAAAAACGAAAAACAGCCCCTAAGGCTGTTTTTCGTTGCTTGCCAGTCATCGAGGTGGAGCCTCGATAATTTTTCCTTTTCTATTTTCTCTTATCTTTTGCGGCTTTTATGAATTCCGTAAAAAGTGGATGAGGTGCAAGAGGTCGAGCGAGAAATTCAGGATGAAATTGTGTTCCAAGGAAAAATGGATGTTTTGTTTTTGGTAACTCGGCGATTTCCATAAGATCACCTTTTGGTGACACCCCTGAAAATACCAATCCGGCATCTTCCATTGTTTTAATATACTCAGGATTAACTTCGTAGCGATGTCTGTGTCTTTCTGAAACACTTTCCTTGTTATATGCTTTCTGTGCAACCGTCCCCCTCTTGAGTATTGTTTCATAAGCTCCAAGTCGCATACTTCCACCATAATTCCCCTCTGCAATTTTCTTCTTTTGATCAGGCATAATGTCTATAACCAAATCTTTTGCATTTTTATTTATCTCCGCAGTATTTGCATCTTTCAAACCTAGAACATTTCTTGCATATTCAATAACCATAAGTTGCATACCGTAGCAAAGTCCAAAATATGGAATCTTTTTTTCTCGTGCATATCGAATAACCGCAAGCTTCCCTTCTATACCCGACTCTCCAAAACCACCCGGCACTATTATTCCATCAAATTTATCCAATTCTTTAAATGCTGATTTCTTTACATCTGACCCCTCAAACTCTCGAGAATTTACTGTATGGATGACCGGCTTCATTCCAAGATGGTATGTAGAATATTTTATCGCTTCAAGCACTGAAACATAAGCATCTGTTAAGACAAAATCTCCAGTATTAAAATACTTTCCTACTATTGCAATATTCACTGGTTTTTTCACATTCTTCACTTTCTTTGCGAAAGCTTCCCATTGCCCAAGACCTTCGGTATTTGTTTTTTTCTTTAAATGCAAAAGTTTCAATAATATGTTTCCTAAATTATCTTTTTCAAAATTAAGTGGAACATCGAAAACGCTTTCAAGATTTGGTGCAGAAATAACATTTTCAACTCTCATACTACAAGAAATCGCAATTTTTTCTCTTCTCTTGTTATCCATTGGAACCTCACTTCTCGCGATGATAATATCTGCATTTACTCCGTAAGAGTTTAACTGACGGATTGCATTCTGTGTAGGTTTTGATTTCATCTCACCGAGTTTTGATGGCACCGGCATATAGCTCACCATTACAAAAGCGACATCATCGGGATGATAAACTTTCATCGTTCGTGCAGCTTCTATAAACATTATGTTTTGATAGTCCCCTACTGTTCCACCGATTTCAACGACAGTAATATCTGACTTATTTGTATTTGCAGAGTGTTCAAATCTTCTGATAATTTCATCTCTGATATGTGGGATAGCTTCAACACAATGTCCGCCATATTTTAAAGCTCGTTCTGCTGCAATGACGTGCTGATAAACCATACCAGATGTAATGTAATCATCGTGAGTTAAATCTCTATGCAAAAATCTTTCATAGTTTCCCATGTCTTGATCTGTTTCAAGTCCAGAATTTAAAACAAAAGTTTCCCCGTGTTCTGTCGGGTTCATAGTACCCGCATCAACATTTAAATATGGGTCAACTTTCAAAAGATTCACAGAAAAACCCTTCGCTTGAAGAAGGGTCCCAATAGACGAGCTGGCGATTCCTTTTCCAACTCCTGACATCACGCCACCGGTGACAAAAATATATTTATGATGTTTTTTCATGGATTAATTGTATCACCAAAGATTTGAAAAAGAAGAATTGACGAGGATAGTTTATTATTCTCTGTCATTCCCGAAATTATCGGGAATCCATCTTATTCTGGATCCCAGATCAAGTCTGGGATGACAAACAAAAAGAAGAATAAGAAAGGGCGGGTTAGCAAAGCTAACCCGCCCTATTTCAAACCACATCAAGCTACAGATTTCATATCACGGACTTTCACGACAATTTTCTGAAAGAACTGAATCATTCTTCGTGAAATGAACCACCCGAGCAAAAGTACGATTGCAAGAGGGATGGTAACGGGAGAAACAATCGGATTGCATACAGGCAACCACTTCAAGTGGTATCTCAGTACCCCTTCTTTCGGTTCATCTGCAGCGTCTTTTGTCAGCATTGCAAGTCCGATAGCGCCGATGGCAACAGCAACTAGACAAAGCACATCAGCTATGGAAAAACAAAGGACGGCGCCCCAAAAATCTGACATCGACTCAAATTTCGAGTGGAACATGCAGATATAGAAGGCAAAGGTCGTTGCAAATGACCCGATTTCCATAACCAGCGTCACGAGCAAAACCAAATTCTTCCAACTGACTTTCGTTTCGTCGGTGATTTTTTCCTCGATGATCTTGGCTATCACAAACACAGGGATCATAACCAACACTCCAATCACATCGGAAAGTGAATCTTTCGAAACACTTCTGACCAGACACGCAAACACCATAACTATTGAGATGATCATCCCAAAAAACGTACCCCCCAACAAAACATCAACTCCCTTTGACACTTCAATATAGGTAAATCGAGGATACTTCGCCTGTTCTTTTCGAAAAGAACTAATAACAGGAAGCAGCTCCACACCAGAACCACAAATCCAGAACATAATGAACCAGAAATACACGTTAAACAATGCGTTCATTCCTCTCTCCTTTTAAAGAACAACTCTAGAAAAGCACTTTACTTTCCTACAAATTCACCACTTTGTGATGAACTTGGTAAGAAGGAGGATCGAGGGCATCCTCCAAAAAAATCAAAGAAACGTCGCCACAGAATACGGATAAGAGCTATCACCAGTCCAAGCATGGTTCGCTCGAATCTCAAGAAAGACAGTTCCGTACTTGTCTCTCCGAAAACTTTCCGCAAAAATTATTCGAACACCATTTTCTTCTTCATGAATATATCTACCCATTAATACCCGCTTTGCTTTCGAACCATCTTTATTTTTGTCAGTGATAAAATAATCAACGAATGGCATCGTTTCTCTTTTTGCACCAGCAATGTATATCCCTTTAATGACGACATCATTGTCAATATCTGCATCTTCAAATTTCAGGGGTATAAGGGAATCGTCTCCCATAATCAGGAACACCCCACCAGACCACTTGTTGTACTTATCACTCTTGTTCAGTCTGAAAAAGACGATAATTGTAATGACTAGGATGCAGACCGTGAGAAATGTTTGCATAACCACACCTTTCAAGGAACCTACCCGAAACCTAGATGGAATTCGTCTTGAACCCCGACTATCTAAGCTTTTCTGAAATAATTATAACAGGTTTTTAGTATATTGTAAATCTGTCGTCGAATCTCGACAAATACAAAAATAGGTATATAATACAGGCAAGTAATAAGAAAATCGTCATGTTTACAAAAATATTTCAAGAATTAGGGCTATCAGATATAACACAAAGAGTTTTTAACGATATTGTTAGTAACGGTACGGCAACAGCAAGTAAATTAGCTGAAAGAGTTGGTATTCCTCGCCCTTCTGTGTATGATCACCTAAAAATCCTCATAAAAAATGGTTTGGTCTCTGAAAGAAGTGAAGAAAACAAAAAAGTATTTCAAATCGACGACGTTAGAAATATCCAAGAGCTATTAGATAGTAAAATCGCTAAACTTCAGGAGGAAAAAAGACAATTTGTTACGTCTCTTCCCTCTCTGTTACAGAAAGTCGCCTTTGTTGAACCACAAGTAAAGTTTTACACCGGTAAAGATGGCATGAAACAAGTAATGAACCACATAATGCTAAACAGAGACATTGAAACAATGCTTTTTTGGCCAATGAGTGAGATGTTAAAAGTCTTGGGCGATGAATACTTAAAAGAATTAAATGAAAAAAGAGTTAAGAGAAATATCTCATTGCGAGCGATTTGGCCAAAGGACGCAAACATTGATACAAAAGAAAGGCCATACTTATCAGCAGATGAGGAACACTTGCGTGAATTAAGATTTGCACCAGTTGGGATGACTTGGAATATGGGTTATTGGATGTATGGGGATAAAGTAGCTTTTTTATCGTCTGAAAAAGAAGGCTTTGGGTTTGTTGTGCAAAGTAAAGATTTTGCAAATCTAATTAAATTACAATTTGAGGAAATTTGGAAGATTTCCACACCAAGTTCGATTGAACAAAAAGAAATATAAGAAAGGGCGGGTTTGCTTTACTACAATGGTTAATCTTAGGCATAAAAAAACGCCTCAACATATGTTGAGAGCGTATGAAGCCGAACGAAACGGAAAAGAAAGAACAATCATTTTAATTAGAGTCTGGTGGCGAATGCCTTTTGATGAAACCAAGACTTGAAGAATTTGCATGTGCAAAAACTTCTGAAAGAACTTACCAGCCGAAGCTGATTAGGACAAGTGATGTAATCAAATATCCTACTGTCATTATAATACTTCTATATGCCTAGTCAAGTCTTTATTAATTTAAATTTAAAGTATCTAAAAATAGAGCTCATTTAAAGATCTAAGTGAATTCCATCTTTACAACAGCGAAACACAAAATAATTCACCGTTTATATTTAAAAGAATTAAACAAAATAAAAAGAAAAGTTTTTAAAAAAATATTTCAACTTTATTTGTGGCTACATTTTGTCTTTTTATAAAAGACATTTTGTTTTAGTGAGTTATCAACAGCTTTGTCCTTTACATGTCCTTTACATAAATTATAATAGACATCAGATAGCGCATTGAGTGTTGGATAAAGAAAAGGAACGCAACTCAAATCCTTTTCTGTCTCCTCAGCACCATTGAGCTTGTTCTTTCCACAAGAAGTCCGGCCAGACTTCAAATAGATAGGATGATTTGGTTAACACCCATTCGATTACCTAAGTTTACGCTTAACCTCAAACATTTTATAATTATTTATCAAATCGGTAAGCATAATTAGGAAATGGTTGATGACGAGATCTTTCCTTTCGCCCCGTCACATTAGAGTTTGTTGCTGTGAAAGCCACACTCATATGTGGCGGTTTTTGTTTTTATATTAAATCGAGGCTCCACCTCGATGTCGTGTCATTACATAGGTTAAACCTATGTAATTTTATATTATTGGCTATATATGATGTTTCATTTGAAACTCAGTTCCCGGAAGATTAAGACTCTGTATTTAGGAAATGACAATATCCTCAAGTATTTCAACCTTCGCAATCTTATCTTTCATATTTAAATAGACCGTAATAACGTCAAATTGCCAGTTTGTTTCATCAGAAACCCTTTTTTCCATCAAATATGTCTGTATTGTCCTAGACAGTCTAGCAATTTTAGCTGGGTGAACGTTATCTTCAGGTCTAAAGCCGGTTTCCTTCCCGCTTGGAAATGTTACACACGAAACACTTTTTACTTCAACAAAGTGAAGTTTCTCCCCTTTTGTGGCTATAATATCCAATTCTCCAAACTTCTTCCAATAGTTCCTTTCAATAATAGAATAACCTTGTTTCATGAGAAACTTACAAGCCAAGTCTTCACCCAGATTACCAATTTCCCTATTTTGAGCCTTATCTTTCATAGATTACTCTATTTTATCGCGTTTTTACCAATATTACCAGATATTTTGATTGAAATGTTTCTTGAGAAACATCCTTTTTAATATGTTACTAAGTAACATATTTCTCTATAAACCCGTCTTTTAGCTGTCCAACACCAAATAGTATATATAATTAGCCATATATTAATTAAGGACCACAATAAACCCCTAGATTCATTAGACATTTTAGCTGTCTTTAATCAACATATACACATAGTTATCCACAGTTATCCTTTAGAATACGGCTCTAAATATAGAAAATGACTTTTTGACTTTGTTTTGGCCTTGATAGTCCTTGTAATCTATAAAAGTCAGAGTATTTTGTCTTTATTGGTGTTTCACCAGAAACAAACTCGATAATAGGTTGATTTTTAAGAAGAAATTCAAAGTCTTACACGGTCGTGTCACATATAATTTTCTGCTGAAAATTCATGCTACCCCGACTCAGCACCGCTGTGCTTCCGTCTTTGAAATGCTATGAGCAAATAGCATTTCAACCCTTTCCCATTTACTCATAATCAGAATTACTCGTAAATAGGGGAAAGGGCTTCGAATCCTACTCGCGAGTGATACATATCACTCGCTTGAGAGCACAAAATAAAAACTGCCTAAGCAGTTTATATTTTGTGCTCTCAGTAGGATTCGAACCTACAATAATGGTTTCGAAGACCATTGTGATATCCATTTCACTATGAGAGCAAATTCTAGACATACAAGTTTCACTACAGGTGTAGTCCATATATAATACGCTAAAATAGTTAAAAATCAAAAGGTTATTAAGTTTTTTTGATTTTTATGATTATATATGTATAATAGTGTAGTCAAAGAAATAAATGCGGGCGTGGTTTAATGGTAGAACAAGTCCTTGCCAAGGATTGGATTCGGGTTCGATTCCCGGCGCCCGCACAGAATATTTAATCTAAAGTTTCTCTGATATAATATTGAAATGCTCAAGATAGATGGGGAATTCAAAAACATTCCCAAGATAATTTGGGAAACAGCACAAAAGCTTGAGAAAGCTGGTTTTGAGGCGTATCTAATCGGGGGATGTGTTAGAGATATATTGATAAACAGAACACCAAATGATTGGGATTTTACTACAAATGCTACTCCTGATGAGATAATAGCCATATTTGAAAAGACTTTCTACGAAAATACTTACGGCACAGTTGGTGTTGTAAATGAAACTGTTTCAGATGAAACACTCAAGGTTATTGAAATAACACCTTACAGACTAGAAGCGGAATATTCAGACAACAGAAGACCAGACAGCGTTTCATTCAGTAAAAACCTAGAAGACGATCTAAAAAGACGTGATTTTACGGTAAATGCTATAGGACTTCATCTACATAGCTACGATGAGGCTACAAATACCTATAAAGGACACTTGGTTGACCTTTATAAAGGACAAGAAGATCTAACAAAGAAGATAATAAGGACAGTCGGACTACCAGAAGAAAGATTTGCCGAAGACGGTCTTAGAATTTTACGTGCTGTAAGAATTGCCACTCAGATTGGTTTTAAAATTGAAGATAAGACAAAAGAAGCAATAATAAAATATGCACCACTCTTAGAAAAAATTGCAAAAGAAAGAATAAGAGAGGAATTTACAAAAATAGTAATGTCAGACGAGCCAATGAGAGGTTTAACTGCTTGTTTCAAGCTTGGTATTCTAAAATACATTATTCCAGATCTTGAAAAAACCATAAGTATTGAACAGGGTGGGGCACACATTTATGATGTTTGGGAACATTCTCTTAGAGCACTACAACATGCCGCAGACAAGAAATACGAGTTAGAAATTAGGCTCGCGGCTCTTTTGCATGATATTGGTAAACCAAAAGCTAGGCGTGCTGGGACCAACAAAGAATGGTCATTCTATGGACATGAGGTTGTGGGGGCAAGACTTGCTGAAAAAATTCTGACAGATCTTAGATATTCAAAGAAAATAATTGAAAAAACAACAAAGTTAGTCAGATGGCATATGTTTTTCTCTGATACTGAACAAATAAGTCTTTCTGCAGTCAGAAGAATAATTGCTCAAGTAGGGAAGGACAACATCTGGGATCTTATGAATGTAAGGATTTGTGACCGAATAGGTATGGGTAAAGAAAAAGAAGATCCATATAGACTTAGGAAGTATCACGCAATGATAGATGAGGCTGTGAGAGACCCTATCACCGTAGGAATGCTTAAACTTGATGGTAAGCAACTAATGGAAGTACTTGGTGAAGAACCTGGGCCAAAGATTGGCTTTATTCTTCACGCTCTACTTGAGGATGTACTTGATGATCCAAAGTTAAATACCGAAGAATACCTTACCAAGAAAGCTAAAGAATTGGTTAAAATGTCGGAAAAGGACTTAAAGAAAATAGGGGAAGAGGGAAAAAAGAAAAAAGAAGAAGAAAATCAAGAAGAGGTAAAAGAAATTAGAAAGAAACACTCTGTAAAGTAGGGAATTAACTAGCTTTTAATAACCCGTGTGATAATATATTGAATATGATAGATACAAACAAATACAAAATAATATTGGAAGCAGAATTAAAGAAAGTTGAAGGGGAACTTGGAACAGTTGCACAAAAAAATCCTAGTGTTAAAAACGACTGGCAAGCAGTTGCAACAAATCTTGAAGATGCAGATGATGAATCGGATCCAAATGATAATGCAGACAAGATAGAAGAATTTGAAACAAATGTTGCTATCACAGAAGACCTAGAAATAAGATTTACTGAAATAAAAGAGGCTTTGAAGAGAATAGAAGATGGAACCTATGGAAAATGTAGTGTTGATGGGGAAGAGATACCAGAAGAAAGACTTGAGGCAAATCCAGCAGCAAAGAATTGTATAAAGCATTCATAAAGAAGCGAATGTAGAATATTGAATACAGAATTTAGTAAAAAAACACCTTCGGGTGTTTTTTTTGACTTCATCACACCTACTGATATACTGACCAAATGGGCTTTGAAAATTTTACAGATCCAAACATACAAAAAGATACTCCACAGATAACTGCAGAAATTGCAACTACTGAGGCATATGAACTCCACAAACCATCACTAGCTGAAAGATTTAAAAATCAATTTATGCCTGTTGCCCTGGCTAGTTTTGTAACTTTTTCAACACTTTCCCAAACCATAGCGGCTGAAGTTGAAAAAATTACCGATTCCGAAAATGGGCAAATTACAAAATTAGAAAATGATGATACTTTTGAGTTATCAAAAGCAGAACAAGAACAAATAATAAACTCCGTACTAGGAGAAAAACTTGCAGAACAATACAAAGAAGCTGGTTTTTCTGTATCCGTAGCTTTAAAAACGGGCGAGAGTGGCAAATACCTTATACACATAGGGCAAACACACGTAAGCCCTGTCGAGGGTCTTTCCAGAATAATGACAAATGATGAAGCTACTAAGTTTCAGTTAACGCTCCTTCCGCTTCTAGAAAAAACAAGTTCAAAAGGTAACGGAGTAATATTCGCAGAGGGTATAGCCTATGACATGCAGGAAAGCAAGGAAGCAATAGTAAAACTAAATCAAATACTATTAGACGTTGAAAAACACGACATCGTCTTTTCTAAATTAGAGACGATATTCGAAGTTGTAAATTATTACGAAAACAATAGGGAAAATCCATTAGTCACGAACCACATCGATGAAGTACTAGTTAAAAAAGTTAGAGAAAAACTCAGCAATTTTATAAATAATTATGAAGCTAAGACAGAAGACGAAGAAGTTTCGATTTCTAGTCATAAAGTTGATCTACAAACTCAAACTTTAAACAGAATAAACAGCTCATTAAAAGGGAATGAAAATTCTTTTAACAATGCCTCTCTCAAACTTTATATGGAAGATAAAATTAAATTGGCCCCAACAGAAAATGAAAAAATTAATAATGAAGCGGTTGAAATAATAAAAAGTTTAACCAAGGCAAAACAAGGACTAACTGAATTACGTTTAAAACTTAGAAAAGACTTGCTGTCACTCGTAGAAGAAATAAATAAGACCAAAGATGACTCAGAAACTAAAAAGAAAAAAGAACAACTGGGAACCTTACTTGCCGGAATTGAAGCAAAAATAAAAGAAAGTCCAGAGGCAAAAATGGTTGCTGAGCTAGAAGAAGCTTTTAAAAAAGTAGCTTTTGATAAAAGGGAAAAAGCTGTATTAGATCAGATAAGAGAGTATGAAGGTAAAAATGGGGAACTAGAAAATAACGTTGTGGTCTTCGGTTCAAAACACAACTTTTTAACCCAACTAAGAGAATACGATAAAATAGACAGGGATGAGACTAATAATAGAGGACTAATCATAATTCAAAAGATTACTGAAGAGCTGAACAAAAATTAATGCTACACCAAAAAACACCTTCGGGTGTTTTTTGATATCTATATGTTATTATTTATAGATGGAAAAACTTGAATCACACAAAGATAAACCAGAGGATGAAGATAGAACATTAAGAGAACAGGCAGAATTTAATCTGGGGTTAGCATTCGACCGCGACCAAGCAAAAAGCAAAATAGACGAGCTTGTCTCAAAAGTAGAATGCATGCCTGATGACAAAATACCGTTTAATAAAAATGAAGTAGTTGGTAACCTTAAAAAGGTTCCATTAGAAGAAAAAGGGGCTTTTATGGTTGCTATTATGATGGCTATAAAACCATTGTTCGCCTTTAAAAAAGATGACCCAACGATTTTTGAAGAAGTGGCAAGAGAAAGAATCCTGAAAGAAGGTGGAAAAACAAAGTTAAGTGAAACTCTTTATTTTGATTCCAACAAGGATGATCCAAGTGTTGTACAAATTCATCTTGCCGTTGCATACGAATTTATAAAACAAAAAGGAATAGTAACTTTTATGAATACAGTAACGGAAGGTTTAAATCGGTTAGCTGAAATAATTAAAGACAACACAGATCTTAAGAGAATCACCGCAACGTCTTGGATCATATATGAGCATCCAAAGCTTATAGAAAGATTAGGATTTAAAATATCGAAAAAAGTATTTTATGACAACGCTACTGAATTTCGGACAGATGGAAAGGCGCAACTGGCATGGATTTCAAAAAAGGACTTACTCAAACGGTATGGAAGCAAAAAGTAAAAATGACAGGATAAAAGATAATTGATATAATTTTCTGCAAATGTCGTTTGCAAAAACTTACAGTGCACAAACTGTTGGTCTCACCGCAAAAATTATTGATGTAGAAGTCGATCTATCAAAAGGACTTCATTCTTTCTCTGTTGTTGGTTTACCAGATAAGGCAGTAGAAGAATCGAAAGATAGAGTTTCTGCATCTATAAAAAATTCTGGTTATAAATCTCCTAAAGCAAAAAATGAAAAGGTAACAGTTTTTCTTGCACCTGCTGATATAAAGAAAGAAGGTCCAGCTTTTGACGTCGCCATTGCTCTTGCATACCTCATTGCAAGTGATGAAATTAAATTTGACCCAGAGAAAAAGCTATTCCTTGGTGAACTTTCGCTTGATGGTAAACTCCGAAAGATAACTGGTGTATTACCGATAATATCCAAAGCAAAGGAGATGGGTTTCAAGCAGATTTTCTTACCAAAAGAAAACGCAAGAGAGGCAGGACTAATAGATGGCGTGGAGATATATGGAGCGGGGACTTTGCAAGAAATTATTGAACACGTAAACGAAAAAGAAATTAAGAGAGAATTTCAGAATGGCAAAGCAAAAGAAAAAGTTATCAAGAAGATTCCTCAACAACCAAAAACTTGCGTTGAAAAAAGTTGTTTAGAAGAATACGATATCGATTTTGGAGATATCAAAGGTCAAGAGACAGCAAAGAGGGGACTTGAAATAGCTGCAGCGGGTGGACACAACATTGCAATGTTTGGACCACCAGGAACCGGCAAGACGATGCTCGCCCGCGCATTCTGCCATATATTACCACCACTTTCTTTTGACGAACTTTTGGAAATCACTTCAATTCATTCTGTTGCAGGAATTCTAAAAGAAGATTTGATTTCAAAACCACCAATAAGGTCTCCGCATCACACTTCATCTTATGTTTCACTCGTCGGAGGTGGGGCAATTCCTAAACCCGGAGAAGTAACACTTGCACATAAAGGGGTGTTATTCTTGGATGAGTTCCCAGAATTTGACAGGAAAGTCATTGAAGCACTTCGTGAACCTCTTGAAGAAGGAGAGATAAGTATTTCGCGTGCAAAAGGTTCACAGACTTTTCCTGCGAGTTTCATTTTGATTGCAGCAATGAATCCATGTCCTTGTGGTAATTTTGGGTCTAAAAATAAAGAATGTATCTGTAAACCTACCGATTTACTCAGATATCAGAGAAAAATATCCGGACCAATAGCGGACAGAATAGATATGTGGGTAGAGGTTTCACAGATTGACTACGACAAACTTGGTGAAAAAAGAGAAAAGAAAGAAACTCCAGAGATGCAAAAACTGGTCAGTGACGCTCGAGACGCACAGAGAAAAAGATTTTTTGAGGCTGGAAAAAAAATTACAACAAACAGTGAGATGAATTCAAAAGATGTAAACGAGTTTTGTACTATTGGTGAAAAAGAAAAAGAAATTTTAAATACTTCTGCAAGAAAACTTGGGCTTTCGGCTCGTGCATATCATCGAATATTAAAACTTTCTCGAACAATCGCCGACTTGGAAAAAAGTGAAGAAATAAAAATGCCCCATATCCTTGAGGCTCTACAATATAGACCGAAGAGGCAAGAGTAATAATTCATTATTTTAATCAATGATATATAGTATAATAATTACGTAATCTTATTAATCCGTAATTATAACTAATGAAAAATATTTTAATAAAGACAGGAATAATTTTGGGTGGGACAGGCTTTGTGGTCTTAATAAATTTTATTTTTTTAAACTATAAAGGGGGTCTAAATGACACAGCAAACGTATCCCTACCAATGAATACTAACAATAAGGTTCTCATAATTACTGCAAACGGATACGGTTCCACAGGGTCTTTCAGCGATGCGGTTAAAAAAAATCTTCAGAATATTAAGTGTGACAACATAGATAAAATATTTTATACAATACCACAATCTGATAGTGCAAAAATAAACGGACAGGCGATCAATAAAAAAATCACTGAAACTCTCTCCAAAGATAAAAACACCAAAATACTGGTAACCGCCCATTCGATTGCTGCTATTGGAGCGTGGAATTATAAATATTCTGGTCCATACACAAACAATGTCACTTATTTATTGTATGATCCACCTTACAATGCAGCTGGTTTTCTGACGCCAGAATTTATTAGACTTCTTCCAAGTGCAGGTTTTTTGAAATATGTCGCCAACGGAGGAGAAATAACTGCAGCAAAAAAGTCAGGGATCGCAAACTATTTCAACACAGTAAAATGGACTGATGGATATAAAATGTCAGGGATTCCGCCGTTCCGAACAGTAGCGCAGAAAAAAGCGAATCTTGAAGTAGAAAAAAAACACGTTACGTTTGAAGGGTCTAATAACTATACAAATCTTGCGGGTGTTTCTAATTGGGCGATAAATTATTGTCCACGACACATAAGTGGAGGAACTCCTTATATACCATATGTTCCGCCACCAGCACACGACAAACCGGTAATTTATCTTTATCCAACCGAAGTAGAAAAAATTTATGTTCAGCTTGATTACAAAGGAGAGTTAATCGCTGATTATCCAGAATATAATTATGATATAAAAGGTTGGGAAGTCACGGCTCATCCAGACGGAACAATAATAAACTCTGACGGGAAAGAATACAGTTACATATTTTGGGAGGGTGTACCGAGTGAAGAAATTAAATATGACTTATCAAGTGGTTTCGTTGTAAAAGGTACAAACACAGTAGACTTCCTACAAAAGACTCTTTCTAATCTAGGACTAACTCCAAAAGAATACAATGAATTTATAGTTTACTGGTATCCAAAAATGAAAGATAATGCCTATAATCTAATTCATTTTTCCGACAAGGAATATACAGATGTTGCACCATTAACTATTATGCCAAAACCAGATTCTATATTAAGAATATTCATGGTTTACAAGCCAATCGAGGAACCAATACAAATTAAAGAGCAAGAAATAAAATCGTTTGAAAGAAAAGGATTTACGGTTATCGAGTGGGGAGGCGCTGAATTAAAATAGGAAAAAGCCTGAGAATTTTCTCAGGCTTTTTTTTGTTTTTATATTTTGATGCCAGCAATCATTTCTCTTTCATCTTCCGTATCAGGATCATCCCAAATAGGTAAAAATGTTTTTATGTCCAAACTAGTTTTTCTTTTAAGCTTTGGATCTGCAATATACACTCTATTATTTTTTACTCCATATACAACTGAAAAGTGTCCACCACCGTGTCTTGTCCAGTAAATTATTACAGGAATTCCTTTATTAGTTAGTTTTTCCAACTCAGATATATCTGACCCAACTTTATATTCAACTTTGAATCCAAATTTCTTAATCGCAGAAACAACTTTATCTGTAGAACAACCGTCTTTAGTAGCACCGATAATATCTGCAACTTCTTTTTCTGTTTTCTTTATTCCATAAAAATCCAAGATCATTCGAAGTGATGACGGCCCACAGAAACCTTTTGTTTGTTGGAAAAGTTTTATTTTTAGCATAAGCACATTATATCTTTTTGTTGGGTAAACAAAAAGCGGGTTTTGGGGAAGCTTCCCCAAAACCCACTTTTTCTCATATATAACATTATGCTATAATTTACTTGAGTCATCAATTTTAACAACAGAAAATATGAATAAGATTTTGCTCTACGTAGGTTTATTTTTTATTTTTACCTCTCTAGTTCTCTTTTCTATCTATAACCACAAATACATTAGCAGAGTTGGTTGGAGTTCTCTTACTACGGCCATCTTATCTTCTGAATGGGGTAATGCGATTATTTCTTCAAATACACAGAGTAGCAAGGGTACCACAAATAAATGTGCAATAATTATTGCAAATGGATATGGATCAACAGGTTCATTTTCAAGTGCAGTAGAAAAAAAGATTCAGAGGGCCATAAATAACGGGAAGGACATCACCTACCATACAATACCAAAATCAAACTACGCAAAAACAAACGGAAATAATATAAATCTCGAAATTCTTGCGGTTATTTATACTTATAGCAAAAACGCAAAAATCTTAGTCTCAGCCCATTCAATTGCCGCCATTGGTGCTTATAATTATCCTTATACCGGGGTAAATAGTCAAAATGTTTCCTATTTGCTTTACGACCCACCATACAACGCAGGATATATGGCACCTGAATGGCTTAGGATTTTCCCCGATTTTGCTTATATCGGACAAGCTGCCAATGGTGCCCAAATAACTAGAGCAAAAAATAATAGAATTGCCTCTTCAAGCAAGATCATAGACTGGACGAATGGACTGAAAAAGAAAAATGCCGAAACAACAAAGGGACATGTTTTATTTGAAACAAAACCTGAAGTCTTGAATGGAATATATAACTGGGCAATGACTAACTGCCCAGACAAAAAACCTATAGTCTGTGATTCTTTTGGCTACAACGAATGGTCTTCTTGTAATATAGACGGGTTACAAACACGAACCGTAGCATCTTCATCTCCTATTGGTTGTGTTGGTGGCAATCCTATTTTAAGTCAAAGTGCATTTACTTATAGTCCATGGTCAACGTGCACCATTAAGGGAACACAAACCCGAACCATCTTAACCTCCTCTCCAGATATTTGCCCGGGAACAGAACCTGTTTTAACACAAAATTGTACCCCTTCCTGCACAACTTTTTCCTATTCTCCTTGGACCCCCACAGCTTGTCCAGCAAGTGGGACACAGACACACACAATATTAGCTTCATCGCCTAGTGGTTGTACAGGAGGCAACCCAATTCTCACAAGAACATGTACTCCGGCTTGCACATCTTTCACTTATTCTCCTTGGACACCAGCAATTTGTCCAGCAAGCGGAATACAAACACACACAGAAACAAGTAGAATACCAACGGGCTGTAGTGGAACTCCTGTTTTAAGTCAGGGTTGTACTTATGTCCCCCCAGTGACATGTACCTCTTTTACTTATTCCCCTTGGACCCCAACAATTTGCCCAGCAAGTGGGACACAGACACACACAGTATCAGCTTCATTGCCAACTGGTTGTGTCGGAGGAAGTCCTGTTTTGAGCCAAATTTGTGGACCTGAGTTATACAATTCTGACCGTCCAGGAGGGCAAACGGACTGGAATACAGGAAAATCTTATTGTCAGAATCTTCCAACAATAGGAGGATCAAAGCCTGGAACAATGTGGAGATTACCGACAAAGGATGAGTTAGTTAATATTTATTCGAATAACAATGGTAAACCTTCCAGTTGGTATGGAAACCATTACTGGTCTGGGACAACGTGGGTTGGCTGGGATGGAATTTCGTATGCTTACGAAGTATTGATGTCCACAGGTCAAATTGGGTATTCTGATCTGGAATATGGTGTAAATTATGTACATTGCATTCGATAGAGTTTTTAATAAAAAACCCCGCAAAGTGCGGGATTTTTTATGGGCAAATATTAAAATGGATTCTTTGCACCACGAATCTCAAAATGTAAGTGTGGACCAGTTGAGTTACCAGAGTTTCCAGTAAGGCCGATTAACTGACCCTTATATACTTTCTGCCCAGGAGTCACATAGACAGCACTCAAGTGACCATAAACAGTCTGTGAACCATTAGCATGAGAAATAACAATGTATTCTGCATAACCTCCGTTCCACCCTGTTGTCTTTGCAATAACGACTTCTCCATCAGCAGCCGCAACGAGTGAAGATCCAACTGGAATTGCATAGTCAACGGCATTATATCCATGGAGACCCTGTGTCTTTCTACCACCCGATATAGGTAACATATAATAACCAGGGAAAGATGGAACACTATCTGTACCTTTTATAAGTGATGTTGCACCAGCGGTGAGTTTTGTATTTGAAGTTGAGACTCTTGCGCCTGCTTCACCATCAGGAATAATAATAGTATCACCTAAAGCTAGCTTTGAGTCTTTATCCAAAGAGTTAAATTGTAATATTTCGTTTAAGTCACCTTTATATTTCTTTGCAATAGAACTAAGTGTTTCACCTTTAATGACTGTATGAATGACTCCAGAGACAGGCAAAATAACCAAAACTTGTCCCTCCTTTATATTCTTTCCGCTTATTTCATTTGCCCAAATAATTGTATTTGTTGAAACACCAAACATTTTAGCAACTGAAGACAGTGTATCTCCCTTTCTCACTATATATCTACTAATTGTTCCGTTCGTAACTGAATCATCTATGTCAGCAACAGTTCCAGATGGGCCATTTTCAGACAAAAGTGCATCTCCTTCAACTATGTTTATGTCTCCACCTCCAATAGAGTTTACGTTGATAGGGGAAGGTGAGCTTTGCAACAGTTGCATTGTTTGTGAATTACCTTCTACAACAGTAGCTTCAGCTTTTACTGATTTTCCTGCGAATAGATCAGCAAAGAAAGAAAAAACCCCTGCTCTTGTAGTCATAGGGCTTGCAACAGTAATTAAAATTGGAAAAACAGCAATAAGAAGCCATTTTGTATAAACGGCTAATAATAACGATATTTTAGTTTTACCCCTGCTTTGCTTACAATCTGGGCTAACTTTTTGAGGTTTTACTGAAATATGCTTATTTTGCTAAGGGGATTCGGCTTGTCTATAATCGATATGGCTCTACTGAGCCATAAAACAACTTTTTTCCGTATTTCTGTATAACCCCTTAATGGTAACCTTTTGAGGGGTGGAGTCAAGAAAGTTATCAACATGTTATCCTAAAATTGAGATTAATATGGCTATATATAAGCATATTTTTAGACTCTGAGCCTTGAGGTTTTCATGCTATATTTAGCCCATGAATCATCTTGATGGACTTAACGAAAGGCAACGCGAAGCTGTCTTACAAAAAGACGGCCCAATACTTATAATTGCCGGCGCCGGAGCAGGAAAAACTAAAACAATTACTCATAGAATTTTACATCTGATAAAAGAAGGGGTAGCCCCACATCAAATTCTTGCAATTACTTTTACTAATAAGGCAGCAAAGGAAATGAGAGAGAGGGTGGAAAAAATAATCTCGGAAGAAACTTCACTTAACTTTCCAATCAGTTCGACAGAGAGACCTTTCCTTAGTACGTTCCATTCTCTTGGTGTCCATATAATAAAAGAGAACAGCAGGATCATTGGTGTGTCTCGAAACTTCTCTATCATGGATAGGGGCGATTCAAAGAAACTTATTAAGGACGCATTGAAACAACTTGATATAGATCCAAAGCAATACGAGCCAGGCAAAATCATTTCTGCTATATCGATGGAGAAAAGTAACTTGAATACGCCTGAAAATTATTCTACAAACGCGGACAAGAAAGGATACACGATGTCATCTGTCGTCGCACGCGTCTGGCCGATTTATGAGCAAAAACTTTTAGAAGAAAAAGCCCTCGATTTTGATGATTTGCTTTTAAAAGCTTATAAAATATTAAACGAAAACAAAGATGTCTTGGAACACTACCAAAATATTTGGAAGTATATTCACATCGACGAATATCAAGACACAAACAAAGTTCAGTACATGATGAGCCGGCTACTAGCCGAGAAAAGTCAAAATATTTGTGTCGTTGGAGATATTGACCAAAATATTTATTCTTGGAGAGGTGCAAACATAGAAAACATATTGAACTTTGAAAAAGATTATCCAAAAGCAAAGGTTGTTTTGCTTGAAGAAAATTATCGATCCACACAAACCATTCTCAACGTCGCAAATAAAGTTATCGAGAAAAACAAAATGCGCAGAGAAAAGAATCTCTTTACCAAAAACGAGGAAGGAGAGAAGCTTACATTCTGCAAAAGTCTAAACGAGACCGAAGAAGCTAGGTTTGTAGCCAATAAAGCCAAGGCTCTAATAGAGAGTGGCGTTAACCCACAGGAAATTGCCGTCTTGTATAGGGCTAACTTTCAATCTCGTGTATTGGAAGAATCTTTCATTACAATGAGTGTTCCATACCAGGTCTTGGGAACAAAGTTTTTCGAAAGAAAGGAAGTTAAAGATGTTCTATCTTATTTGCGTGCCTCTGTTAACCCAGAAAGTTTAAGCGACTTAAAGAGAATAATAAATGTACCAGCTCGTGGAATAGGTAAGGTCACAATGATGAAAATCTTCGAGGGCAAAAAAGATTCCTTACCTGATGCGGTTAAAGGAAAAGTGAATGATTTCTTTTCTATTCTAAAGAGAATTAAAAGTGAAACTGAAAATAAAAAACCATCAGAAGTTATTAAATTTATAATCAGAGAAAGCGGGCTAGAGCGAGAATTGCAAACTGGGGGAGATGAAGACAAGGAAAGACTTGAGAACATGCGCGAGCTTGCAACTCTTGCGGTGAAGTATGATGTTTATCCGAAACCTGAAGGCATAGAAAAACTTTTGGAAGAAGCATCTCTTACTACTGACCAAGATTCGTTAGAGAAAAATGAGAAGGCAGTAAAACTAATGACGGTCCACGCATCGAAAGGTCTTGAGTATGATTATATTTTTATTACAGGACTTGAAGAAGATCTCTTTCCTCATCAAGCGATAGGTAAGGATGAAAAAACTCCAGAAGAAATGGAAGAGGAGAGAAGGCTTTTTTATGTTGCCATTACCAGAGCTAGAAAAAAAATCTTTCTTACTTGCGCAGAGATGAGAATGATTTTTGGTTCACAACAAATGAGTCTTCCATCACAATTTTTCGCTGATATAGATTCCGAATTTTTGGAAGAAGAAAACTTTGAATATCGCGAAAAAATTGTCTACCTAGAGTGGTAAACCATTATCCACTTGGTGGTTTAACCTCCAAGTGATACAATTTCAACATTAAATATGGGGCAAAGAAAAACACCTTTCGTAAACAACGAAGTTTATCACATCTTCAATCGCGGGGTTGATAAGAGAGAAATATT
>CAYQFQ010000007.1:21933-29046 GCA_964416925.1 uncultured Candidatus Saccharibacteria bacterium | reverse complement strand
CCCGATTTAAGCCTTGAGAAGGCTCCGTCCTAACCGTTAGACGATAAGGCCAATAAAATAGTTAATACGTTCGTTAATATAACAGCTTTTTTGTCATTTATCAAACTCAATTTAAAAAGTTTCTTATATTTTTTATCTCGTGTTAAAATATCGATAATGATATTTGGTATAGATATAAAAATAATTCTCGCTGTTGTCTCTTCTGTTATTGCTGTTGTCTGGGGTTACGGTCCGTATTTTATTGATATTTTTAAAAAGAGAACTCAGCCTCATGCGTATAGCTGGTTTATTTGGATTATCACTCAAGGAACAGTCTTGGCGGGTATAGTTTATGGAAACGGTGGGTGGGGAGCCTTGTGGCCCGCGATCGGAACCATTTTGATTACTGTGGTATTTCTCTTTTCTTTAAAATATGGCACAAAAAATATAACTAAAAGTGATACTATTATCTTAATATTAGCTCTACTTGCAACTGGTATCTGGTGGGGGTTAGATAGTCCTTTTTGGTCGGTCTTTGCTATCATACTTATTGACCTTTTTGGATATATTCCCACGATTAGAAAGACATATCTTGAACCCTGGACGGAAACACCAACAACTTGGGGTGTATTTGCTGCGGCAAACATTTTAACAATTATGGCTTTGACCGAATACAATTTTTTAACTCTGGCATATCTTGTAGCAATAACAGTAGCTAACGTAATTCTTTTATGGATTTGTCTTCATAGAAGAAAAATTATTCCTATAAGTATTGTATAGGTATTTAATTGTTTAAATTAATCTGATATAATTTATTATATGAAGACGATAAAAACTTTATCTTTTATATTTACTCTCCCGAGTTATATTTATGCTCTGATTCTTTTTTTGATTTTTATTATTGGTTTTGATTGGTCAAAGAATGCTGTTGGGTCCGGAATAATCTTTCCTATAGTGCTGTTGGTCTTAGCAGGATACTTACTTCGTGAGATGGCAGTAACAAATAGAAAGTCAGTTTTACTTATTAGTGTTTTAATTGTTTTTATTTCTATCTTTTCAGCACTTACTATTTTGTCATCGTTTGTTAAGTAGAAAATAATATTTGAGCTCTCGTCTTAAGCGATAGATTTTTTTGGAATATGTTAAAGGGCCGACACCTTGGTCGGCCCTTGCTCTTGATTACTTATTCCAGTACGGGTTTGACGGAGGAGGTCTTTTGGGAGGCTCTAGACTCTCCCTGGCTACTTCCTTGCGTTCTTTGTCAAAGACCGACATGATTTCACCGAGAGTGATTTGATAGTCAAAGTATTCTTCTCCGCCGTCGGGTTTCTTTATCCCTAGCTCTTGAAGAATGACTATCGCACGTTCAATCGTTTGGTCTCTAGAGAAAAACCTTTGTTTTTTTTCCTCTTTTATCCTACTGACCACAAGCAGAGAGACTTCCTTCATAAAGACTCCTAGTTGGGGGTTTAAAGAACTTATAATATTATATAACTTATTTATTTAATGTCAAATACAAAAAACCGGCTTGCAGATTGATAATTACTCCTGCAAGCCGTTTTTTTACTGTCTTATTTCACTAATTCTTCGATTATTTCTTTAACCAGAGTACCGTCAGCTTTTCCTTTTAGTTCTTTCATTATTCCACCCATAAATTGCCCGATCTTTGTTTTGTCTATGGTACCAGCTTCGGCGATTTTGGTCTTAATTATTTTAGTAACATCTTCTTTGCTCATCATCTGTGGAAGGTAGACGTCAATAATTTTAATTTCTGATTCTTCAGCCTTTGCTAGATCAGCCCTATTACCTTTGGTGAATTGTTCAATAGAATCTTTTCTCTGTTTGACAAGTCTTCTCAAAACATTGAGAGCCTCTTCATCGGGAATCTCTTCACCTGACATTTTCTTTGCTATCATCTCATTCATAAAACCTGAGAGCACACCTCGAAGTACGATCATTTTTTCTTGCTCCTTTGCGAGCATTGCTTTCTTTAAATCTTCTTTTATTTTTGCGTGTATCATAGTACTGACATATTACCACATTTTAAACTTTGTTGGTATAATACTTTTATGTCACCAACACTAATTATTTTTCTCGTTATCATTGTTATCCTACTTTTCGTGGTTTTGTTTTTCTTGTGGTCACTTTTCCTCAAAAAGGGAAATGAAGGCGAAAAGAAGGGTGAAGATATTGGTCTTAAGCTTATTTTGGAACAGATTAATGAACTAAATAGAACTGTTGATACTAAAATCAGTGAAAGCACCAGACACATGAATGATTCCGTACGAAATCAGTTTGCCGAGTCTGCAAAACTCATAAAAGATGTTACTCAGGGGCTCACCAAGCTTGATGAGACAAATAGACAGGTTGTGTCATTTGCTGATCAACTTCAGTCGCTTCAAGATATATTGAAAAATCCAAAGCATCGTGGAATATTAGGCGAATATTATCTGGAAACTTTATTACAAAATGTTTTAGCACCAACACAGTATAAAATGCAGTATCCTTTTGCTAACGGAGAGATTGTGGACGCCGCGGTGTTCATAAAGGATAAAATTATTCCGATTGATTCGAAGTTTTCTTTGGAGAATTATAACAAGTTGAGTGTTGAGCAAAATCCCCAAGAAAAAGAGAAACTAGAAAAAGCTTTTGTGAACGATCTTAAACTCAGAATTCAAGAAACATCAAAATATATTAGACCAAAAGAGGGGACTATGGATTTTGCTTTTATGTTTATTCCTCACGAAGCAATATATTATGATTTGTTGGTAAATAAAATTGGGGCAATAACGGAAGATACAGACAATTTGATTCAACGTGCTGCGAATAAATATAAGGTCATTATCGTATCACCAACTTCCTTCTTGGCGTATTTACAGACTGTTCTGCAGGGACTTAAAGCTATGCAGATAGAGGAGTCCGCAAAAGAGATTCGTAAAAACGTGGAGGGTTTACAAAAACATTTAAAAACATTTGAGGAATATCAGAGTAAACTTGGAAATTCTCTAGCAACTACAGTGAATCACTTTAATTCTTCAAACAAAGAATTTAAAAAGATAGATAAAGATGTGGTGAGGATAACAGGAGTGGAATCAGATATTGAACTTTTGGAAGTAGCTAAGCCTGAGACGGAAGAATAATTGATTGTTTAAAAATATAAAAAACTGCAGTTGTCGAGCTGCAGTTTTTTTGTCTAACCTATTCGTTTATATACGATAGGGCAAGACATAGGAAACATATTCCGAAAAGAACTACCCCTATGAACTTCTTGGGCGGATGAATTGAGAGGATGCCCATCAAAAGACCTGTTCCGATTCCAATTGTCAGTAAGAACCTCATTTCATGACTCCTTGTAAAATTGTGTTCTTAGTCCTAACATATTATAGCAAATTATAGTCCATTTGTCAAGCTCTTTAAATTAAGCCAATATTACTGTATTATTTGAATACTTGTCCCGTTAGAAGTTCAGTTGTCATTTTTATGAAGGGGCATTGTATTTACCAAGAATAATATAAGTCGAAAAAATAATTTATTCATAATTTCTAACTGGGATGACAAAAAATAAGAAAACAATAATAAAAAAGGCTGTGGTGAAAAAAACTAAACCTGTTAAGAAAGAAATAAAGAAAACTCTTGAATATGATCATTTAAAAATTGAGCCAGCGTGGCAGAAATTCTGGGCAAAAAATAAAATCTACTCAACCCAAGAAAGTCACAACAAACCAAAAATGTATGTTTTAGACATGTTTCCATATCCATCTGGTGATGGACTTCATGTTGGACATCCTCGTGGCTACATTGCGACCGATGTATATTCTAGATTTAAAAGGATGCAAGGTTTTAATATACTACATCCAATGGGTTGGGACGCTTTCGGTTTGCCCGCTGAAAACTATGCAATAAAAAATAAAATCCATCCTGCGGAAGCTGTAAAGAGAAATATTTTGAGATTTAAGAAACAACTTTCAATAATCGGTCTGAGTTATGATTGGAGCAAAGAAGTAGATACAACCGATCCAAAATATTATAAATGGACACAATGGATTTTTTTGCAGATATTTAAAAAGGGTCTAGCTTATGAGTCATTTGAACCTATCAACTGGTGTCCTTCATGCAAGACAGGTCTTGCGAATGAAGACGTGGAAGATGGAAAATGTGAAAGATGTGGAACTGTTGTAGAGAAAAAGCCCATGAAGCAATGGGTGCTCAAAATTCGCGAATATGCCGACCGCTTACTTGAAGATTTATACAATAAGTATACAAATGGGACATTGATAGATATTAGCAATCCTGACGAGTTGTGTTTTGAACAGATTGAGGAACCGGGTGCGATTAGAAAGGAGTTACCTTTTGTCGAGAGAAATTCTGTGGCTGTGATTGTGAAGCATTGGTCTGAAGATAAGTATATCGGATTAAAGTGGAAGAAAGTTGAATGGCAGACATTTATTACTGGTGGAATAGAAAAAGGCCAAACTCCGGAGCAAGCGGCTATTGCTGAGATTTTGGAAGAGACTGGCTACAACAATCCAAAATTTATTAAGAGTTTAGGAAGAGTTAACTCTAAGTTTTTTCACGTGCCAAAAGGGGAGAATCGTTTTGCTCATTTTGATGTGCTTTATTTTGAGTTAAAAGACGGGAATAAGGTTGAAGTTTCAGAAAAAGAAAAGTCTAACCACGAAGTCGTGTGGATTTCAAAAGAAGAACTTAAGAATTTCATTACTCCAGAAGCTCAAAAATACATGTTGTCGCTCTTCATTGGGGAATCTAAAAAATATCTTGATTCTGCGCAGTCTTTGATAAAATGGCCGGAACATATCAAGGAATTACAAAAGAATTGGATAGGTAGAAGTGAAGGCGCCGAGATAGGTTTTATAGTAAAGGAGACAAAAAATAAAAAGAATGTTGGTGAAATTAAAGTCTTTACCACAAGGCCAGATACTTTGTTCGGTTTGTCATACGTTGTTATTGCTCCAGAAAACAAATTAGTTCACGAGTTTAGACCTAATATAAAAAACTTTGAACAAGTTGAAAAATATATTCAAGAAGCGAAGAAGAGATCTGAGATAGAAAGAACAGCAGAAGGAAAAGAAAAGACTGGAGTAAGACTTGATGGGCTTGAAGCGATAAACCCTGTGAACGGAGAAGCTGTACCAGTATTTGTTGCAGACTATGTACTTGCAAATTATGGAACTGGATCAGTAATGGCCGTACCTGCACATGATGATCGTGATTTTGCTTTTGCTAAAAAATATCATTTACCTATAAAAGAAGTAATAATTCCAGAGAGGATTGATAAGAGGAACCCACCAGTTGCAGGAAAGGAAAAAGTTGAGAGAACAAATGTCCAGGCTATCGTTAAGAATCCAAAGACCGGAAAATATTTATGTTTGCATTCAAAAAAGTTTGGATGGAACACTTTTCCAATGGGTGGTGTAAAAGAAGGTGAAGATTTGATTGATGCAGCTAAAAGAGAAGTTGAAGAAGAAACAGGCTATATAAACCTGAAAAATGGGACACTATTAGGTGGACAAGTTTATGCTGAATATTTTGCCAAACACAAGGATCAAAATAGATGTTCATATACTTCCCTTGTAACTTTTGAATTGGGGGGTGAAGAAAAGACTCCAATTTCTAAAGAAGAACAAGACGCAAATGATGTACTATGGGTAGATAAAAAAGATTTAAATGTTGAGTTTATGTGCCATGCAGAAATGGATATTTGGTTAGAAAGGTTGGATACGAAAGATTTTGATACTGCTTATATAGATGATGGAGTAATGGTGAATTCAAAACAATTCAACGGTAGGAATAATAGAGATATCATAAAAGATATTACAGCCTTTGCAGGAGGGAAAATGACAAAGACCTACAAGATTCAGGATTGGGTTTTTTCAAGACAAAGATATTGGGGGGAGCCTATTCCTGTTGTTCATTGTGAAAAATGTGCTTTTGATAAATATTCAAAAGAAGCAAAAATCGAATTGAATTTCTATTATGAAAAAGTTTGGAAAGATATGATAAGTGGAGAGAAAACTTTTGAAACACGTGCTTTAAACCCAGAAGAGAAAGACAGATATTTTGGTGATGTTCTAGTTGGAGATATTATAAAATGTATTTTTAGAGATAAGAAAACTAAAAAGGTTAAAGATGAGAAAATCTATAGAGTAAAATCTAGCAAAGTATATAAAGATTTTGGAGAGATGTTTCTTGATAAGAATGCTATTTCTAAATTCTCAAGAAAGAATTATAAAACTGTCAGTGAACTTGAAGAATCATACAGTGCGTTTGGTGCTGATTATGTTGAGAAGATAAAAAAGAATGGATTGATTGGCTGGGAGATTGAACCTATTACAGTAGTTGTACCAGTACCCGAAAAAGATTTGCCTGTGAAATTACCTCTTGTTAAGTCCTATGAGCCAACAGGGACAGGAGAATCTCCTCTTGCAGGAATCCTAAAATGGGTAAATACAAAGTGTCCGAAGTGTAAGGGGAAGGCGAAAAGGGAGACAAACACAATGCCACAATGGGCTGGTTCATCTTGGTATTATCTTCGATATATTGATCCAAAAAATAATAAAGCTTTAGTAGATCTAAAGAAGGAAAAATATTGGATGCCGGTTGATATGTATGTTGGTGGAGCAGAGCACGCAACTAGGCACTTGATCTATGCTAGATTCTGGCACAAGTTTCTTTATGATATTGGAGTAGTGAGCACTAAAGAGCCTTTTACGAGTTTGCGCAATCAAGGAATGATTTTGGGTGCAGATCACAGAAAGATGTCAAAGAGATGGGGAAATGTTGTAAATCCCGACGATGTTGTGAAGCAGGTTGGTGCAGACACTCTTCGTGTTTATGAATCTTTTATGGGACCATTTGATCAGGAAATCGCTTGGAGCACAGACAGCATGGTTGGCTCAAGGAGATTTTTGGATAAAGTTTGGAAACTCCAATATAAGGTTTCGGATAAATTTGAAGATGGTGAAGAGACAGAAAATATTCTACATAACACGATTAAAAAAGTTGGTGAAGATATTGCGTCGTTCAATGCAAACACTGCAATTTCCGCAATGATGATTTTGGTGAATAATTTAGAAAAGAAAGAACAAATAAGTAAGAAAACTTTTCTTGAATTAT
>CAYQFQ010000007.1:0-21923 GCA_964416925.1 uncultured Candidatus Saccharibacteria bacterium | reverse complement strand
TCTTTCACCTTTTGCTCCACATATCTGTGAAGAATTGTGGTCAAAGTTTGGAGGTAAAAAATCTATAACAAAAGAGTTGTGGCCAATGTTTGATGAAAGCAAACTGAAGTCATCTCGTGTAAAAGTTGCTATTCAGATAAACGGAAAAGTTAGAGGTGAGCTCGAAATCCCTGTAGACTCGGAGGAAGATTTTGCAGTTCTAAGAGCAAAAGCATTACCAGAGATTAAGAAATGGATTGATGGTCAAACTATTAGGAAGACTATATATGTTAAGAATAGAATAGTTAATTTTGTCTTGTAGATTAAGGATTTTGTCCTTTGTTCTCCCAAATTAATCATTTAGTCAATAGGGGTGTTGACTTATCTTTGGAGTAATGATAGTATGCTAATTAACACATTCGTATTTATTGAAATTTATTAATTTTATAAAAGGTATGTCAACAAAAACAGTAGTTACATTTAAACCAAAGCAGGTGGTAAAAAGACTCTTGTCTGCATTGTCAGATAGATCTGTGGATGTCATTGTCAAAAGATATGGATTAGGAAAAGACCTAGAAAGCATGACTCTTGATGCTATTGGTAAGACATATGGTATTACAAGAGAAAGAGTTAGACAAATTGAAAACCACGCTTTAGGTTTAATAAGAAAATCAAAAAACTATGCTGAAGAAAAAGCTGTTTTTGACGAAATCTCAAAAGTTATAGGTGATATGGGAGGTATTGTCGAGGAAGAAACTCTACTCGATGAAATTTCTTCAGATAAGACTATTCAAAACTACGTCAGTTTTTTGCTCGTGCTTGGTAACCAATTTAAAAAGCTAAAAGAAGATGATGAGTTTGGACACAGATGGTATATAGAAGAAGATCTTGCTTCAAATATTCAAAATACTTTGAGAAAACTTTTTGATACCCTTAAAATGGAAGACTTGGTTTCAGAACAAGAGATAATCAAAATGTTTTTGGATAATTACCCAACTCTTTCAGAACAGTATAAGAATTCGGAGACTGTTAAAGGATGGTTATCTCTTTCAAAAAAGATTGATAAAAATCCGCTAGGTGAATGGGGAAGATCTGAATCTCCAAATGTTTGTACAAAAGGAATGAGAGATTATGCATATTTGGTTATAAGAAAACATGGTTCACCTATTCACTTCAGAGAAGTTGCAAAAGAAATCGTGAAAATTTTTGACAAGAAAGCACATGTAGCAACTTGCCATAATGAGCTTATAAAGGACCCAAGGTTCGTGTTGGTTGGAAGAGGGCTTTATGCATTGTCTGAATGGGGATATATGAGCGGAGTTGTTAAAGATGTCATAAAGAAAATTATCGAAAAGAATGGACCTCTAAATAAAAAAGAAATAATAGAGAAAGTTTTGAAGGAGAGATATGTTAAAGAAAACACTATTATTATTAATCTTCAGAATCCTAAGTTTTTCAAAAAAGGAATTGACAGTAAATACGATATAGTAAAATAACTAAGTTAAACAAAAGCCCCTTGTTCGATCTTAAATAAGATTGAACAAGGGGCTTTTGCATTTCTAATAGTCTGATATAATAAATGCAAGATGTTTTCAGAAATATCATATTTATTGGGCACAGTCCTTTTCCCAGCAATCATAAAGGTTCTAATTATTATAATACCTTTTGCTTTGCCGATTTTTCTTATAGTAATATGGTGGACAATTAGACTCTATAACCTACAGATAAAATATATTCAGAAAATTGATCCAGTTTTGCTTGAAATCAAACTTCCGAAAGAGCTATTCAAGTCACCCGCTGCTATGGAAATATTTTTCATGGCTATGTCTCAGGGAGGACCAAGTACCTTTTGGGATGCTTTTTTTGTGGGGGAGGTAAAACCATGGTTTTCATGTGAGCTAGTTTCGATGGAAGGGGATGTTAAGTTTTTTGTTTGGACTTGGAAGAAGTATAAAAACCTAATTGAAACACAGTTGTATGCTCAATTCCCATCTCTTGAAATATTTGAGGTGGAAGATTATGCAAAAGGTTTAACGTATTCCAAAGATAAGCAATTTTTATTTGGTTTCCAGTATAAATTAGCTAAGGCAGATCCATATCCAATTAAGACGTATGTTGATTTTGGTCTCGATAAAAATGATAAAGATGAATATAAAGTTGATCCAATAAACACCGTACTTGAATTCTTGGGAACAATGAAGAAAGGTGAAAATGCTTTTATGCAAATTCTCATTCAAAGACATGAATCAGAAGGGTGGTTTGATGGACGTTTGTTTAAAAAACCAGATTGGAAACAAGCAATAAAGGATGAAATAAAATCCTTACGTGATAAAACAATTATTAAAGTTGAAGGTGAAGACAAGGCGAATTTTAGAATGCCAAACCCAACAAAAGGAGAAATGGAGGTTATTAATGCAATTGAGAGAAGTGCCGCAAAACAACCTTTCGATTGTATAATTAGATGTATCTATTTTGCTGAGAATGCTCATATGAATGGATATAATATTAATGGTTTCAAGGCTGTATTAAAACCTTTTGGAACTTCTAATTTAAATGGTTTTAAGACTGGGGCGATAACCTCAAAAAGTGATTTACAGGATGATTTGGTAGCTTTTCTCCCTTGGTTATATAAGAGTTTAATAAACAGTGAAGTTGAGGAAGATAAAAATAAAATTTTTCAGGCTTATAAACAGAGATCTTTTTTCCAGGTGCCATTTAGATCTTGGGGTGCCAAAGGTCCTTTTGTGTTAAATACAGAAGAATTGGCAACTTTGTTTCATTTCCCAAGCAGCACAGTTTCTCAGACTCCAACATTAACGAGAGTGCCTTCCAAAAAGTCGGAAGCTCCTTCCAATCTTCCAATTTAGTTTATGTATTCTAATGAAGAAAATATATCTTGGATAAAAGTATTTTTATCTAGAATTTTAAATATTAAGTTGGCTGTAACTATTTTTTGCATCGTTGTGGTTTTTCTGATATATCTTTTTGCTTTAAGCGCCCCACAAAACTTCCCAGAAAAATCAACACTCTACATTAAGAAAGGTGAGAATCTCTCAACTGTTATAAATAGCCTGAAAGAAGGCGGATATATAAGATCAGAATTGTTTTTTAAGGTCTTGGTTTATTGTTTTGACGGTAAGGCGCAAGTTAACGCCGGTAGTTATTACTTTGATTCGAAAGAAAATTCTATTCTCATAGCGTATAGAATAAACAGAGGTAAGTATAATAATCTTCCAGTTAGAATAATAATTCCAGAAGGACTAAATTCTAAAGAAATTTCAGAAATTATCTCTTCTGGACTCCCGGGTATTGATAAAGATAAATTTATAAAGGAAGCGAAGAAAAAGGAAGGGTATCTTTTTCCAGATACATATATTTTTTCGAGCGATATGACAGTCACTGATGCTATTTCTGCGATGAGCACTAATTTTCAGGATAAAATATCAGGTGGTGATATTTCTGGAAAAATTCAATCTTTCGGCAAACCCCTGACAGATGTCATCAAAATGGCCTCAATTCTTGAGGGCGAAGCAAGACTTTTGGAGACAAGGAGAATTGTTGCAGGGATTCTCTGGAAACGAATATCTTTAGGTATGCCTCTTCAAGTCGACACGACATTTAGATATGAATTAGGGAAGACAACTTTTGATCTTACTACGGAAGATTTAAGAACTGATTCTGCGTATAATTCATATACGAGACTTGGTTTGCCACCGACTCCTGTTTCAAATCCTGGACTCGAATCGATATTAGCCGCCGTGACACCCATAAAGACAAATTATCTATATTTCCTTACAGATAAGTCTGGTACGATGCATTATGCTAAGACTCACAATGAACATGTGGCCAATAAACTTAAGTATCTATCAAAATAAATAAGGTACTAAAAGACAAAAGATGTGAGGGGGGTTGCAAAAAAACCCTTTTTCCTGTATTATGTCCCTACTTATGGCAAAAGAATTCGCAGTAATAAAAACAGGAGGAAAGCAATATAAAGTATCAACAGGGGATAAGGTTGTAATTGAAAAGCTTTCTGATGAACAAAAAGTTGGAGACAAAGTTGTTTTTGACAAGGTTTTACTTGTGGATAATGGGAAGGATACAACAATTGGAATGCCATTTATCAAGGATGCTTCAGTTGAAGGAAAAATTCTAGAAATTGCCAAGAAAGCTAAAGTTGTCGTCATACACTATAAACAAAAGAGCCGATATTTTAAGAAAAACGGTCACAAACAGCCATATTTTGAGGTTGAAATTACATCAATAAAATAACTATAAAAAAAACCGCCTTGAGGCGGTTTTTTTAATTTCTATTTAATTCTTACTGGAGCACTTTTTATTATTTCAATGACTTCATCCTCTGTGTCCACAATTTTAAACATATTTATGTCTTCTTTGCTAATTGTTGAATATTTATCCAACAAAGTTTCTTTAATAAATACAATTAGTGGTTGCCAGAATTCTCTTCCGATAAGTACTATTGGTGCTTGAGATATTTCTTTTGTTTGAATTAGAGTCAATAATTCGAATAGCTCATCTAGCGTTCCGAAACCTCCTGGATAATATATATATGTTTCGGCTGCGAAAAGTAGTAATGTTTTTCTGCTAAAGAAATATTCAAAATCAACCGATTCTGTTACGTATGGATTTGTTTTTTGTTCTGAAGGAAGGATGATAGAAAAACCAAGAGAGTTACCATTTGCTTCCTTAGCACCTCTATTTGCAGCTTCCATGATTCCTGGACCACCGCCAGTTGCAACTGCGTACCCCAATTCATTTACAATTTTTGAGGATAAAGAACGTGCCATCTCATAATATTTGTGACCTTCTGGAAATCTTGCTGATCCCAAAATACTTACGGATCTTGGGTATTTTTTTACCAACTCGTAACCATCCTTAAGCTCCTTGTTAGCTTGTGACATTTGGTCATTCACCATCATTTCAAACTTGTCGTTTGTTATTCGACATAAACCTCTTTCTGCTATAAGGCAGTCTGCATCACCACTTACCGATATGTTTTTTGTGTTCATCATGTTTGAGATTATATCATATATTTTTTTAAATATAGATATGTGATATAATTGTAACAGGGAAGTTTTTATATTAAGTAATTAACAATTTATCATGAAAAAAGGAAATCTAGGTATTGTTATTGCGATAGCAGTGATAATAGTTTTTGTGTTTGTGGGTGGTATGGGAATTTTTAATAATTTAACAACAAGTGAAGAAATGCAAACAAGTTCAACAAATAAGCTAATAATCAAAGATGTTGTAGTCGGTGCTGGTAAGGAAGCTGTAAATGGTAGTATGGTCTCAGTTCACTATACTGGTGTTTTTGAGAATGGTACGAAATTTGATAGTTCAAGAGATCGAGGTGAACCTTTTACTTTTAAGCTCGGTGCTGGTCAAGTTATACAAGGTTGGGATCAAGGAGTATTAGGCATGAAGGTTGGTGGTAAAAGAAATTTGGTAATACCATCAGATTTAGCCTATGGTCCAAATGATTATGGTCCAATCCCAGGAGGTTCAACTTTGATGTTTGAAGTTGAGTTGCTAGATGTTAAGTAAAAACCATTCGCTATTTCTTTTCTAAATCACGATAAAAGCACTGCCGTCGCAGTGCTTTTTCTCTACTCAAAACATTTTTTGGTAAAAATGTTTTTCTGTAAGGATTTTGAAAAGAAAAACCTCATTCTAAGTTGGAAAAAAAGAGAATGTTTCTTAAATGAATAGGTTCGCTTTAAGTTGTCGCCTCTTCGGCGACCCGCCGAGGAGGCGGGGAGAAGGATACCTATAAGCAAATTTTTTTTATTTCTTCAATATGAGACTGAGCTTCTTGCTCACCAATTAATATGTTGTCCTCTGTTTCTCTAAATGTGAAGGTGTCCATATTTTCTACAGTTTGCGGTTTAAGGACAATAAAGTTATTTCCGTAAAACCTTTCATTTATTCTTGATAGATTAGTTATTGCAATCTTATATACCCTAGCCAGAATACTGCTCAATTTATAATTATTCATGTTTCCAAATTTGTGTCCGTACATATCTGATATTATCATCGCATCCGGTGAGAAGCTTGTCATTGGCTCTGCTGGAGTTGCGCAAAGGAGACCGCCATCTACTAAGTGTCTTCCGTCATGTTCCACAATTGGAAATACTCCTGGTATAGCCATTGATGGTAATATTGCGTCAATAATTCTTCCGTCCCTAAAATAAACCGCCTCGCCTGCATCAATGTCTGAAGCACCTATTATTAATGGAATTTTTGTGTCAGAAAAAGTCGCATCTCCAAACATTTCTGTCAAAAATCTATTTATTTCTTTACCTTTAATTAGAGATGTTCCTGGAATGTTGAAATCTAAAAATCTTAGGGGGTGTCTTGAGTTTGCAAATTGTTCTACTCTTTCAACAAGTGTATCTATCTCCATGTGAAGTGCATAATATGCTCCAACTATCGCACCGATACTTGTCCCAGCAATATAATCAATCGGAATATTATTTTTTACTAAAATATTTATAATTCCAACATGGGCAAAGCCTCTATCTCCACCACTTCCAAGTACAAGCCCGACGGTTTTTCTTTTTTTTGTTTCCATCCCAGTTAAATATTGTTTATTAATAAATTTTTCTACTCACTTAAGTTTTTGTTTACAAGCCTACCCTAGATTAAATATATTATAAAATTTAACGGGACAAGTTCTTCAAATTATATCATAAGATGTTATTTTGTCTTTTTTCTGCTATATTTTGATTGTAATGTCATTAGATTTTAAAATAGAAAAAAAGCTAAATGGGAAACTCGGTAGGGCGGGGACAATAAAAACCTCACATGGTGTCATAGAGACACCTGCTTTTGTTGTCGTTGGAACAAAGGGTACCGTAAAATCATTAAATCCAGAGCAGGTCAGGGACGCTGGAACTCAGGTGGTTCTTGCAAATACATACCATCTATACCTCCAGCCCGGTGACGAAGCGGTAAAAAAAATGGGAGGATTGGGTAAGATGATGAACTGGTCTGGGCCCACTATGACTGATTCCGGGGGGTTTCAGGTTTTTTCTCTCGGAGCCGCTTACGGAAAAGGGATTTCAAAAATATTGCAGATTACAGATCCATCTCTTATGATTCCTGAAAGATTTGATGATTCACTTGCACCTAAGCTTGTAAAAATAGGACAAGATGGTGTTTCGTTTACATCGCACTTAGATGGTTCGATTCACTATATTACTCCAGAAAAATCTGTTCAGATTCAACATAACCTTGGAGCAGATATGATTTTCGCCTTTGATGAATGTACTTCACCGAATGAAGATTTGAAGTATCAGGGAGAAGCTTTAGAGAGAACACATGCTTGGGCAAAGAGGTCTCTTGAAGAGCATATTAAATTAAATGAAAGCGGGAAAAGGTCTCTCCTTGAGGAGGAGAGAAGCGACGGGAAAGGTGAGACCTTGAGGAGCTTTCAGCCTGCCCTGTTTGGAATTGTTCAAGGGGGGAGAGATGAACAATTGAGAAAAAAATCTGCACAAATAATATCAGAACTAGAAGTCGATGGTAAAAAATTTGATGGTTTTGGTATTGGTGGTTCATTTGCAAAAGAAGATATGTCGACGGCAGTCAAATGGGTAAACGGAATATTACCAGAAGAGAAGCCAAGACATTTATTGGGGATAGGTGAACCAGAAGATTTATTCATGGGAATTGAGAATGGTGTGGACCTTTTTGACTGTGTCTTACCAACACGACTTGGTAGAAATGGAACTATTTATACTAAATTAGGTAAGATTCATATTATGAATACGGAATACAGGACAGATGTAACTCCAATAGAAAATGACTGTGATTGTTATACATGCAAGAATTATACACGCGCATATTTGTCTCATCTATTTCATGGAAAAGAAATGCTTGGAGGAACACTAGCTTCAATCCACAATGTCTATTTTATAGTAAATTTGGTTAAGAAAATTCGCCAAAGTATCTTAGATAATAATTTTGATGAATTCAGAGAATGTTTCTTAAGGAAATATCTTAAATAAGAACGATGAATAGTATAGAACTTAAACAAGCAACTATCGAAGATCTACCAATCATTATTGAGCTTGGTAAGAGTGTTGCCTATTTCAAAACGTATTCAGCGATTACTGAAAGAGAGGAAGCTTTAGGAGAATTTGAGAAAAATATTATATATCTGATACAGCTCGAAGGGGAAACTGCTGGTGTTATTTCATATGAAATTAAAGATATAAATCATGTATATTTAAGTGATTTTATTATCGATCCAAAATTTCAGGGTAAAGGTTTTGGACGTGAAGCATTAAGACAGTTGCTTGAGAAATTATCAAATATAAAAAGAATCGATCTAGTAACTCATCCTGATAATTTAAGAGCAATAAATCTATATCAGAGTTTCGGTTTTGTTGTTGGGGAAAGAATAGAAAATTATTTTGACGATGGTGAACCTCGGGTTTTTCTTTCGCGCATAAACAACTGATAAAAAAGTACCCCCGTTCGCTTGTTGCGAACGGGGGTTCTGGCAATGCCTGAGGTTTATTGCATCTTTGCCAGATTCTCCAGGATAATAAGAATTCCGCGACGAAAGGCACGACGAGTCATGGCGTTTCTCCATGTGCCGGGCGTGGGCATCAGGTCGAGTTTACCGGTGTCGTTGGTCAGTTTCTTGATGACCATGTAGAGGGCGATGGAAGTCTTGATTTCCTCTTCGCTAAGACCGACAGGGACGTGGCCTGGCGAAAAGAACATATGCAGACATTCATCGAAGATCTTTTCGTTCCCATCGAATATCTTCGGATAGCGCCGCAAGTAATCTTCCTTGATTTCCTGAGCTCTCGCATCCATTTCCGTATCTGTGAGATATCTGAAATCCCTATTCATTACTTCTCTCCTTCAAGTTAAGAACTCGTGTTTGTTTGATATTACCACGAATAATCATTTGGTCAATTTAAAAAGCGACCGCAGAGTGTGCGGTCGCTTGTTGTAAGAAGGACAGATTTACTGTCCCGTGAAATCAGGATCGGGTGTTCCTACTTCAGGTGCTTGTTCCTCTGTCGATCCACCCAGATTTTTGACAGCCCGATCGAATGCTTCATGGTTTTGCACAAAGTGCATTTCGCGGAAAAGAGAAAAAATTTCGGCTTTATTCGTACCGACCTCTTTCGGAAGCATCTCGAAAATATCAACGAGTGCTTCCACATGATTTTTTGCGTCTGAATCAGAAAAGACGTCCGTCTCTGCGAGATTCAACATTTTTTTCAAGATTGCCAGAGCCAACTTACCCTTTCTTTCATCTGTGAGATTCATGTTACACCTCTCTTTTTTGAGTATTTTGTACCTTGTTTTTCCTTTCAAAATGTAGCATAATCACAATTCAAATGTCAAACAAAGTTTTTACAATTAAATCAGATTTTGCTCCAGCAGGAGACCAGCCACAAGCCATAGAGAAGCTTGTTGAGGGAATAAATAAGGGTTTCAAAAAACAAACCCTTCTTGGTGTTACTGGTTCAGGAAAGACTTACACTATGGCGAATGTAATTGCCCAAATAGGCAAACCTACTCTTGTGATTGCTCACAATAAAACTCTTGCGGCACAGCTTGCTCAAGAATATAGAGAATTTTTCCCAAACAATGCGGTCCACTATTTTGTCTCGTATTATGACTACTATCAGCCGGAAGCATATATGCCGATTACTGATACTTATATAGAAAAGGAGGCTATGATAAATGAAGAGATAGACAGGTTGAGACACGCTTCTACACAGGCAATTTTGACCCGTAAGGACGTTATTATTGTTGCATCTGTTTCCTGTATATATAACCTTGGAAGTCCCGAGGAATACATGAATGTAAATATTAAGATTGAAAAAGGACAGCATATTTCAAGACAAGATTTAATCAAGAAACTTATAGGTGTTCAATTTGAAAGAACAAACTCAGATCTTGAGCCAGGTCAAATTCGTGCTGTTGGAAATGGCCTTGAAGTTGTGCCGATGAATGAAAAGATTATTTATAAAGTGAGTATAGATAATGATATTGTGTCTTCAATCCAGAAGATTGATTTAGTCTCAAGAAATATAACAGAAGATAATTTGGATTCATTTTTTGTCTTTCCTGCAAAACACTTTATGACCAACAAAGAACAGCAAGAAAAAGCGGTTCTTAGTATTAGAAAGGAAGCTGATGCTCGAGTTGCTGAATTAAAAAAACAAGGGAAGACTCTTGAGGCTGAAAGACTAAAGAGGAGAACAAACTACGATATATCTCTCATAAGAGAAGTTGGCTACTGTAACGGCATTGAAAACTATTCTAGACATTTTTCTGGTAAGCCATCAGGTGAGGCTCCAGATACACTTCTTGAATATTTTCCAAAGAAAACAGATGGAAGTCCTGACTTCCTAACAATTATTGACGAGTCGCACGTCGCCTTGCCACAGATCCGTGGTATGCAAGCCGGAGATGCTTCAAGAAAAAATACCCTCGTTGAGTATGGTTTTAGATTACCCTCTGCGAAAGATAATAGACCTCTTAGATTTGATGAATTTGAAGAAAGAGTTGGACAGACAATATACACTTCTGCTACACCAAGTCCTTATGAAATAGAAAATTCAGATCAAGTAGTAGAACAAGTTATTCGACCAACTGGACTTCTTGATCCAGAGATTGAAATAAGACCAATAACTGAGAAGATGGGTGTAAACAAAAGTCAGGTTTTTGATTTTATAGCAGAAACAGAAAGAGTAATTAAAAATGGTGGAAGGGTGATTGCAACGACACTTACAAAAAAGATGGCGGAAGATTTGAGCTCATATCTCAAAGACAAAGGAATTAAAGCTGAGTACCTGCATAGTGAAATAAAAACAATAGATAGAATAGAAATACTTTCAAATTTTAGAAGGGGAGTATTTGATTGTATTGTTGGAGTAAACCTGCTTAGAGAAGGACTAGATTTGCCTGAAGTTGAATTCATAGGGATTCTTGATGCGGACAAAGAAGGATTCTTGCGTTCAGAAACTTCACTTATTCAGATTATCGGACGTGCAGCAAGAAACGTCTTAGGTAAAGTGGTCTTATATGCTGACAGAATCACAGGTTCAATGGAGAGAGCTATCGCTGAGACAAACAGAAGACGTGGTGTGCAGATGAAATACAACGAAGAACACGGTATTACTCCAAAGACAATTATAAAAAATGTTAAAGACATAATGGAACATTTGAAGACAGAGCACGATAATGCCGTGAATGAGCTTTTGGAAATTGATTTAAAGATTGCAAAAACTAGTCCGAAGAAACTTATAAAAGAAAAAGAAAAACAGATGTCTGAGGCTGTGAAGGTGTTGGACTTTGAGACTGCAGCTATTATTCGTGATGAAATAAAAGCTATTAATGAAGCAATAGGGAAACAAGTCAAAATTGTAGAGCAAAAAGATAAGATAAAAAAAGCGAAGATTAAAGGACTAAGGTTTGGTTCTAAATAATCTAACTCATTTGAACTAATATTGATAAATATGGCTATAAATATAGCTAATTTTGTGTTATAAAAAGAAAATGATAAAATGCTTGACTTATTTGCTGGATATGCTATACTATTATCAACCATAGAGACATCAGATCTGTGGCGGTGAATCTTTCCGCGGAAGATTATTATATAGATTCGTCGGGGTGCGATTACACTAGTCTACGGTGTAAGGTTGCACGGATCGTTTCAAATGTAGAATTGACGGTAAATCGATATTGGTTTGTTCTTTGAGTCAGATGAAGTCTTAGGTCTTTCCATCATACCAGATGGACATAGACACACTATTCCAGGTGAGCCATGGAAAATGTTGTCGATATGTAGATCTTGAGCTACAACTTGTGGGCCAAGATGTAAGGTTTTCCTCATCACAATCCAGGTGACGGAATACCACAACAAGGACAGCAACCATCTTTGAGCAATCAAGGATGAAGACCGGAGTCACTCTCATGCTTGCATGATGATACTCCGGTTTTAGTTTGCCCAAATTTCATTGAGTGACAGAGAAAGTTACGATATCGAGGAGCCGTCCGCACAAACTCTAGGACGGCTTTTATTATTGCCAAACTTATAAAGTGTAGTAATATAACTTTAACCTAATTAAGTGCAGAAAGACTTAATTTTGGTCATAGTAATACCCTAGGGACGAACCCCGGGGCAATTTGCAGTATATATGACAATAAAATCAAAAAAATGCGAAAATCCTAATGTTTGCAAGGTTGTTGAAGAAGACAAAATAGTTGTTAAAGGTGCTAGAACAAACAACCTGAAGGATATATATGTAGAAATGCCAAGAAACAAGATGATTGCAGTCACCGGTATTTCTGGTTCCGGAAAATCATCTTTTGCTTTTGATACTATTTTTGCCGAAGGACAGAGGAGATATATAGAATCTCTATCATCTTATGCTAGACAGTTTTTACATCAAATGCAGAAGCCGGACGTAGATGAGATTACAGGTCTTTCTCCAGCAATCGCCATAGACCAGAAATCTCGCTCAAATAATCCCCGTTCTACTGTTGCAACTATCACTGAAATTTATGACTATCTCAGAATTCTTTTTGCGCGTATTGGCAGACCACACTGTCTCGTCTGTGACAGAGAAATTAAAAAACTTTCAAAGGAAGAAATAATGGAAACTATTATAAATAGTATTTCAAAAATAAAAACTTCTGATAAGAAAGAAATATTAGGTGTGGAAGTAGATAACGATAAAGTTAAAATTTATTCTCCTGTTGTTGTCGGAAGAAAGGGTGAATATTATCAACTTTTGTATGACCTACTTGAAAAAGGATATGAGAAAGTGAAAGTAGATGGGGAAGTTAAAAAACTTAGAGAACAAATAATTTTAAATAAACAAAAGAAGCACGATATTGATGTGCTTGTTGATGAATTTTATATTAGTGAATTTAAAGAAAAGAAGGCTGGCGTAAAAGAAAGGCTCTCTGATGCTATTGAAAAAGCGGTAGAAGAATCAAAAGGATTGCTAAAAATTGAAACCTTAGAAGGCGAAAAACTTATGTCTGTGAAGTTTATGTGTCCATACGACGGATATTCATATCCAGAGATTGAACCAAGACTTTTTTCTTTCAACTCACCATACGGCGCATGCGCTGAATGTAACGGACTTGGAACAAGGGATTTCTTTTCAGATGAACCTTGTCCAAAATGTAACGGTGCAAGACTTCGTGAAGAAGCTCTTCATGTTCTTGTTGGAGGTATTAATATTGTTGACTATACAAGAAAGCCTATAACACTCGCTCGTGAATTTATTGAAGAAGTTAAACTTACTGAAACTGAACAAGAAATTTCAAATGTTGTTGTGAAAGAAATAAAATCAAGATTAGATTTTATGAAAAATGTTGGTATTGAATACCTCTCTCTAGATAGACGTGCAAACACCTTGTCTGGTGGAGAAGCGCAGAGAATTCGTCTTGCATCACAGCTTGGTTCTGGGCTTGTGGGCGCTCTTTATGTCTTGGATGAACCTACAATAGGACTACATCAAAGGGACAATGATAAGCTAATAAAGACGCTTATTAATCTTAGAGACCTTGGGAACACGATTCTAGTAGTTGAGCACGATGAGGACACAATGTTTGCATCTGACTTTATTGTTGATATCGGTCCTGGTGCTGGAGTTCATGGAGGTGAAGTTGTTGTGTCTGGATACTTGGATAAGCTTCTAACTGCAAAAACAAACCCTTCTGAATCATTGACCCTAGATTATTTAAGAGGAGATAATAAGATAGAAATTCCAGACAAAAGGAGAGACCAAGATAAAGGAAAAGTAAAAATCAGAGGAGGAAATATATTCAATATAAAAAATATGAATATAGATGTTCCCTTAGGTAAACTTGTTTGTGTCACAGGAGTATCGGGCTCAGGAAAATCATCTTTTGTTTATGAAATTTTATATAAGAATTTGCAGGGAAGACTTGATAGAAAACTTAGAACAAATGAAGTTGTAAATTGTGCTTCAATATCTGGAACAGAATATGTCGGAAGAACTATTTTGATTGACCAGTCACCAATTGGCAGAACTCCAAGATCAAACCCAGCTACTTATACAGGGGCTTGGACTTTTATACGCGACATGTTTGCAAATACAGTTGAAGCCAGGGAAAGAGGTTGGAAAGCAAACAGATTTTCCTTCAATGTTCCTGGTGGAAGATGTGAGGCTTGCGAGGGAAATGGAACAATAGAAGTTGAAATGCATTTCTTACCCACAGTTTATGTTCCCTGTGATGTGTGTCGTGGAAAAAGATTTACTAAAGAAACGCTTGAGGTGAAATATAAGGGTAAAAATATTTATCAGATTCTTGATATGACTGTTGAGGAGGGGGCAAAGTTTTTTGAAGACTTGCCTGCTGTTTCAGATAGGATAAGTAAAATGAATGAAGTTGGACTTGGATATTTAAAACTCGGTCAATCTGCAACGACCCTATCAGGGGGAGAAGCACAAAGAGTGAAAATTGCTTCAGAACTTTATAGACCGCATTTGCAAAAAACAATATACATCTTAGATGAGCCAACTATCGGTTTACACTATGAAGATGTTAAGAAGCTTATAGAAATATTACAGAAACTTGTTGATGCAGGAAACACAGTTATTGTTATTGAACATAACTTAGATTTAGTTAAATGTGCTGACTATATTATTGATATTGGTCCTGAAGGGGGAAATAAGGGAGGGGAAATTGTAGCGAAGGGAACACCAGAAGACGTTGCAATGAATAAGAATTCACATACAGGTTTTTATCTAAAAAGACATCTAAAGAAATAAAAATGGTACCGTACGAATACAATACCATTTTAAATTGAATCTCCTTATTTAAATAATCCCATTTCTATACATTGACCTCTCGCTGAGATAAAGCACATGACGGCTAAGAATAAAAGCATGATTCCTGCGCTTATAGCGAGGCCCCTCCCATTTTCATTTTGCGTTTTATTACGGGGTGCAGTGCAGGATAAAAAAACCACGTAACAGAAAGCCATGAAAAAAGCTAGACATAAACAGGTTGAAAATAGCAGCCAGACCCATTCGTGATATATCACCGCGAGAAGCCCGAGACCACCCGCTATCAGTAACAGTGAAAAGAATTTCAGAAATTTCACAGATCCCCCATTTTTTTACCGTCATTATGTGTTTGTGTTCGTCCGTGGAATATAATATATTACAGGTAATGAACAGTCAAGATATGAAAAAATTCAATATACCTGACAATCCAGGTGTTTATTTCTTCAAAAAAGGAGGAATTATTCTGTATATTGGAAAAGCGACATCCCTTAAAGATAGGGTAAAAAGTTATTTTTCTCGCGACCTTATTGTTACAAGGGGAGCGGTTATTTTGGATATGGTTTTTCAAGCTGATTCTTTAGACTATATTAAAACAGACTCCGTACTGGAGGCTCTTATTTTAGAAAATAATTTAATAAAAAAATATCAGCCAAAGTATAATACGAAAGAAAAAGATGATAAGAGTTTTAATTATGTTGTTATAACGGATGAAGATTTCCCAAGGGTGTTAGTTGAGCGAGGTAGAAATATTGATTTGAATCGCGGGAAAAGGTTTGACCTTGAATCTCAAAAAAGGTCAAACCTTGAGGAGCGAACAAAATGTATTTTCGGTCCATATCCAAATGACACTCAACTAAAAGAAGCTTTAAAAATAGTTAGAAAGATTTTTCCTTTTAGAGATAGATGCATTCCAGCTCAAGGGAAGCCGTGTTTCAATAGGCAAATTGGCCTATGCCCGGGTGTTTGCGATGGTTCTATAAACAAAAAAGATTATAAAAAGATAATAAAAAATATTGTCTTGTTTTTCGAGGGTAAAAAAGAAAAGATACTCAAGAACTTAGAAAAGGAGATGAAGAACCTGGCTAAACGACAGGAGTTTGAAAAAGCAGATAAAATTAAACGTACTATTTTTGCTCTACAACATATTCAAGATATTGCATTAGTAAAATCGGAAACTTTTTCTGGGAAAAGGTTCGACCTTGAATCTCAAAAAAGGTCGAACCTTGAGGAAGAAAAAGTTTTTCGTATTGAGGCTTACGACGTAGCTCATTTTTCAGGGGAAAGCAATGTGGGTGTGATGGTGGTATTAGAAAATGGCATTGCCAATAAAAATGAATACAGAATATTCAAGATTAATAATAGTAAACAGAATGATATAAAGGCCTTGAAAGAGATTCTTGAGAGAAGATTAACTCATGAAGAATGGAGGTTCCCAGACCTCATTGTTGTTGATGGGGGAAAGGCACAGATAACTGTTGCAAGAAAAGTTTTTGAGAATTTACTTGGAAGCGAGGCTTCCAAGTTGGGAATTGTTTCTGTTGTAAAAAACGAAAGACATAGAGCGAGCCAAATTCTCGGAGACTCAAATTTGGCTCGTAAGCACGAGCAAGAAATTCTCCTTGCAAACAACGAGGCTCACAGGTTCGCTATTAAATATCATAGACAGTCCTTGTTGAAGAGTTCTTTGGAGTAATTTTTCATGGCTAAATGGCTCGTGGTGCAATTTGTGTATCCACGAGCTTTTTAATTTTTAATAATATAGTGTTATAATATTTACATGCAAAGAATCAAAGTCGCTGTTTTAAGAGGAGGTCCAAGTTCTGAATATGATGTCTCTATTAAAACAGGGAAAAATGTTTTAGATAATTTACCTGATAAATATATTCCTACTGATGTCATTATTGATAAACAAGGAGATTGGTTTGTTGATGGTATTCAAGTAGCTCCTCAAAAAATTTGTGAAAGTACTGATGTTGTTTTTAATGCAATGCACGGTGAATATGGTGAAGACGGAAAAGTACAGCAGATTTTGGATATGTTCGGGGCAAAGTACACTGGATCAAAAGCTCTTGCTTCGGCACTTGGAATGAATAAAGTTCTCGCTAAAGAAATTTTCATAAAATATGGTTTAAAAACGCCTATTTATCGCGTTGTGTATAAGTGTGGTGACTTGGAGGTTGAGGCAAAAATGATTTTTAAGACTTTCCCATTGCCGGCAATTGTTAAGCCAAGAGGAAGTGGGTCTTCTATGGGTGTGTCAGTTATTAAAACTTTAAAAGAAATAGTTCCTGCAATTAAAGAAGCTTTAAAATTTTCAGATGTTGTGATAATTGAAGAGTTTATAACTGGAAGGGAAGCGACTTGTGGAGTTGTCGATAATTTGAGAGGTCAAGATGTTTATCCACTTTTTCCTGTAGAGATAATAAAACATCCTGAAGCAAAACTGTTTGATTATAAGGCGAAATATTGTGGAGGTGCACAAGAGGTCTGTCCCGGGAATTTCACAAAAAAAGAAAAAGATGTGATAACAAAGATGGCAATTCAAGCTCACAAGGCTTTGGGGCTCCGCCATTATTCACGTTCTGATTTTGTTGTTAATCCGAAGAGAGGAACATACATACTTGAGGTTAATACTCTGCCAGGACTTACAGTTCAGTCTCTTTTGCCACAGTCTCTAAAAGCTGTTGGAATTTCTTTGCCAGATTTCTTGGATCACGTTATAAGTTTAGCCTTAAATAGTAAATAGATATATGAAGTTTGAAAGCCAACAAGTAACACCTGAGAATAATGATTATGTTAGATTGGGAATCCTTTGGAATAATTATGGCTTTATGGGTAACCCACCAAAAGAAGAGAGTCCTGTTTTACAGAGGTTTAATGATGCGTGTGAAGCATATGTTAAATTTGTTGAATCAGATAATCTTAATGATGTTGTTGGCTCACAGAGTGCGCGGAGGAATTTGCATAATGAAATAGCCTTAATGGTCTTAGGAAGGAAGCGTTCAGGAATGGAACTTAAAAAAGCAGAAAGTATTACAGAATTTGTCTGTAGATATACTAGGGGAGTTAGTTGTTCTGAACTCATGAAAGATTTTGAAAATGATAAAAGAGAAAAGGCGGTCAGTTAAGACCGCCTTTTTACGTCTGCTCAATCCTTTCGGTGTGTGAGCAGGAAAAAACCCTTCCTTTGTAGTATACAGATGTGTGAAGTGTTCCGTCACCGTTGCTTTTGTTGTGACAAATAACACCGGCTGGGCTTTTCAGAAAAATTACCATTTCGTCTGTACTGACGCTAAAGGCTTTTCTTCCTTTTTCCCATGAATCTTCGTGAATCTTTACGATATCATCCGTATTCATAGTTGGACTCCTTTCTGCTTACAATAATACGCTATTAATAGTTTGTTGTCAAGTAATTTAAAAAAATAAAAAAAAACCTCTCAGAGAGGCTTTTTCTTAATCGAATAGATAAGTTTAGCTTTATTGATTCAATTTTGCTCTTGTATATTGACCTACAAATCCTGTTCCTTTTGTTAAACCTAATGGAGTTAGAATTTCAGATGCATATTTTTCTTGATATTTAATTACCGCATCTTTTGTTGATGTTCCAAAGTATCCAGTCGTAGAAGCCGTAAATAAACCTTCTGATTTTAAGCGTTTTTGTAATTCCAAAACATCATTATTTCTTAAACCGAATCCTAGATTGTTATTAAATTTATAAATCTCCACTCCTAATACCTCTCCTGTTGTTGAGGAAGTCGTGGGTCCATTCTCTTCTGTCTTTGTCGTGGTTGTAGAAGTTTCTACTGTAGATGTAGATTGATTTTCTGTGGGTCCAGTTTGATCACCTAAAACTTCCGGTACGGGTTCATTTACGGGAGTTCTCCTTCTTCCTGAACTATACACAACAACAGTCCTTGTAACTTCTTTTGCTATATTTCCTGCGGAATCGATTGCTGTATATGTGACCGTATATGTTCCTCTCGTGTTAGTGTCCACGTTGCTAGAAGAAGAAGCGTTAAATTCTCCATCAATATTATCATTTGCTTTTGCCCCTAATTCAGTATATTGGCTTCCTCTTCTAATCCTTACTGAACTTTCACCATTTAATGTAATTTCTGGAGCAATTATATGAACCGTTATTGTCTTAGACGTATCATTAACAATTCCAGATAAAGTACTGGTTCCTATGATTTGAATAATATATATTCCGTCTAGAACAACTTGATCTAGTTCATCTTTTCCGTCCCAAAATTTACTTCTTGGATTTGTAACGGAGGGTGATCTGTATAGATTTTTTATAATGTTTTTATTAGAGTCTAAAATGTTTATTTCCGCACTAACTTCTTCAGAAAATGCGATATCAATACTTGTTGTGTCTTTTATCCCATCACTATTTGGAGAAATAACATATTCGGATACTTCGAAATTGGTTATTATTAGTGAATCATCTGCAAATGTTGGGGTAGAGATTAATAAAGTTAATAAAAAAATAGCGACAAAAAAACTTCCAAATATAAATTTATTCATAAATAGTTACTAAGCAACAATTAATAATAATTAATGATTATTATTTATTAAATTAAATTCTAAGTCAACCTTAAAGAAATATAACTTGGCACATGATGATATACCATGTATAGTGTAGTAGAATTTTTAATTATTATGTTTTTATATTTTGAACAGATTTTGTTGTCTTGGGCTACGCATATACCACTTACGATATTTGCCCCAGTTGTTTCTTTTATTGAAGAAGTAATTCCTCCGATTCCTTCTCCGTCAATAACAATTGCGACTGGTTCTTTTGCACAGATCCAAGAATATACTATTTATGGTCTTATTGCTTTGACAATTCTTGCAGCGATTGGAAAAACACTTGGTGCTGTCGTTGTATATATTGTGTCTGATAAGGTTGAGAACTTGTTGTCTGGTAAAATTGCTGATTTTATCGGGATAACTCAAGACCAAATAAAAGCTTTTGGAGATCGTCTCGGAAAAGGATGGAGAGATTATGTGATTTTAATTATTTTAAGAGCCCTGCCTATAGTTCCAAGTGTTCTTATTTCCGTTGGTGGGGGATTACTTAAAATAAATATTAAACTTTTTACGATAACCACTTTTGTCGGCTCTTTAATCCGTGGCGCGATTTATATATATTTGGGATATATGGGGACTACGCTTCTATCTTCTTTTGTTAAAAATACGGCTAATATTGAATCATATGTTCAAATTGTTGTTGTATTGGTTGTCGTCTTGGCCTTAGCTTATTTGTATTACAAAAGAGGTAAATCAAAAATGTAGATCATATTTTTTGTGAGTTAAATTCTAAAATATTTAGTCTCTTGATTTATTTTTTGGGATATATTAATCTACTAAACAGACGGAGTGCAGAATTCTTAACTGGGGAGGTATCGAGTATGGCCGGTAAAGTCCAAACAGGAGTGATTAAGGAAATCAGGAATCATGACGGAGATTTCCGGATTGTGTTGAAAGGAAAGATGAATTATTTCCTGATCGTTACTCGCGAGGATCGGATCAAACTCAACGTCGGTGACACTATCATCTATCAGCCTTTCAACAAGGAGAAGGGGTGGTTTGTGTCCTTGCGTGTCAAGGCGAAAGCCAAAGCCAGCTAACGATAATGTTCTCAACCATCCCCGCCATGGACTGGCGGGGTTTTTTGTTGATAAAACATTTAACATATGATATTATCCTAAAACGTTGGGCCATTAGCTCCCCAGAAGTAGAACATCAGAATGTTCACTACGGGGCAAGTAGTTGGTAGTCCAAACAAAATTTAGGTATTTCGATTGTGGTTTTTTAAAATTTAATATGGGCCCTTAGCTTAGTTGGTAGAGCGCCTCATTTGCAATGAGGAGGTCATCGGTTCGAATCCGATAGGGTCCACAAACGTTAAGAAAAACCGCACTGCTGCGGTTTTTTAGTTTGTGGAAAGCGCAGTGATATTTTGTTAGCAAACAAAATCACGAGCTGGGGTCGCGAGTACTTATGTAGAATTTGAGCGTAGCGAAAAATTATACTTAGTAACTCGTGATACACATAAAAATAGAAAGTCCTTTTGCTAGGTTTTATTGCGGTTATCTCAGCAAGTATTGGTAGATGGTGGACGAACGGATAGTTTATTTGAGTACTTATTAGATAGTATTTAGAATATTAATATAGTGAGTCGAGGGGTGTGGTAAAATGTCATCAATTTAAATAGACTTTTAAAAAGGCTTATAGAATAAGTTTTTTTTGGATATACACAGGAATCAAATTGACATACATCAGTAAGTATATGTATGATTTAGTTATGTTTAACATAATATATATTAATAAAGTCTAATATGAATTTATCAAAAGTTAATTATTATTCAAAAATTTTTCCGGTTGTTTTTAATCGAGCTTTAGGTTCTAAAGTGTGGTCAGATAGTGGTGTTGAGTATATAGATTTTTTTTCAGGAGCGGGAGCTGCGAGTTTTGGTCATAACGAACCAAGGATTAAGAAATCGATGATTGCATATTTAGAAAACGATGGGTTGATTACTGGATTAGATATGGATACTACTGCTAGAAATATTTTTACTAAATCACTTGATCACTTCATACCAAAAAATATTGATGGCGCATATAAATATACAATACAATTTCCGGGTCCTGGAGGAGCTAATGCTGTTGCAACGATGACATTTATTTACTATTTATAAAATACCTCAATTAAAAGGAATTATATTTTCTAAAAAAACGGGCGATGGAATTTGGATATGTGATATAATAGGTTACAAATGTCTGTTTGGCTTTTTGATTTTAAGAAAAAAAACGAAGTGAAAACAGAAAGAGGACTTTATAAAGTTTTTGGGTTTTTAATATTTTTTCTTGTTGTTTTTTTTGGTACTCAAATAAGCGTTGCTTCTGCCGCCACTATTACCTGGACAAACGGTTCGGGTGATGGGTTGTGGAGCACTGCCAGTAACTGGCAGGGCGGAGCTGTACCCAACGTTTCTGATATAGCAGTTTTTAATTCATCAGCTACCACAAATTCTTCAATTAATACAACTGCTAGCGTGGCAGGATTAGATATTCAGTCCGGTTATACCGGCATTGTCACACAGGCTGCCA
>CAYQFQ010000006.1:0-33980 GCA_964416925.1 uncultured Candidatus Saccharibacteria bacterium | reverse complement strand
TCATGAGAATTGAGAATCACTATGGTTTCCCTTGTGATATTGAATGGGCATTCGAGAAGAACAAATTCTACATTGTTCAATCAAGACCGATTACAACACTTCAGAAGGTAGTGACTCCGACAAATGAAAGTGGGGTGTGTGTGGAGGGGGGAGAATTAAAGTCTGAGATTGTTGTTGATGAAAAAAATGGAATTAGACTTATATCTAAAGATCCAGATATTAAAAAACTTAAACTTGCAAAGATCGTTCGAAGGAATAATAGTCCGCTTTTCAATTCAATCATGAGAATTGGATCAACCTTAAATAATCCGGAATTAGATTTTGACAGTAGAATGGCGGTTCATATTGTTTTGGATAATGATATTTATTATTGTGAAAATGATCTTAAGAAATTGGAGGATATTATTTTACAAAAAGCCCAAAAAGATAATACATTTTTTAACAGATATTTTGAAAAAGTAGAAAAAGATTGTTTAGAATTTATTTCTTGGTCTAAAGAACAAAAAAATTCAGATGATTTGATTAACGTTTACGATTCATTTATTGAGAAATCTTTAAAGATAATGAGTCATCTATGGCCTTGTGCGGCTCCAGAAAAATGGATGTTAAGTCAGATTGAAGCTGAATTGGCAAAGTACATTGATCCAAAAGTAGATTTCAATCTTTTTAAAGAGACAATCGTTTTACTTACTTCTCCGACGAAGTCTTCTGATATGAATCTTAAGAAGATAGATATTTTGGAAGGAAAAGATCTTAAAGAAATCTATGAGAAATACGCATGGTCAACTGACCAGACTTTTTCTTTTAAATATCAGTCTTTTGATGAATTCAATAAGGATATACCTGTAATTGATAATCCTAAGGAAGAGTTGAAGAAGATGAATGAAGGTTTTAAGGAATTGGCAGAACGACAAAAAGATATAATTGAGAAATATAAATTAAACGAAAAGCTTGTGGATTTGTGTAAAAGTGCCCAAATGTTACCACATATTAGATTAATCAGGAGAGACTGTATTATTGAGGCAGGATACAATTTAAAAGAAGTTTTCTATAAGATAGGCAAAAAGATACCTCTTAGTGATCTTGCGCTTGGATATTATTGGGAAATAAGAGATTTACTTCTAGATAAAAAAGTTGATTTAGAATTGATTGAAAAAAGAAAAGAAACTTATAGTTTTGTTATCTTAGATAATGAATTTTACGACCTTGCACCAAAGAGAGCTAAAGAAATAAAAGATATTGTTGAATCAAGTTTGAGTTTGGGGGATGAAATAGTCGGACAAGTCGCCTGTATGGGAAAAGTTCAAGGAATAGCAAGGGTGCTGTATTCAGCCAAAGAGAACTATCGTATTGAGCAGGGTAATATTTTGGTTACATCAATGACGACTCCAGATTTCGTTCCAGCAATGGAAAAAGCGATAGCTTTCGTTACTGATGAAGGCGGTTTATCTTGTCACGCAGCTATCATCGCTAGGGAAATGAAAAAACCTTGTGTTATTGGAACAAAAAATGCAACAAAATTAATTAAAGATGGTGACCTTATTGAAGTGGATGCAAACACTGGAAAGGTTAAAATATTACAAAGCGCCGGAACTGATGCAAAAAAAAGTCTTTCTGTGTTAGGTTTTACTTTTAAGGATGCAAGTGAATATTTTACTTTGGGTCAGTGGGTTTCTCCTACTCTTGAATTCGAGATTTGGGTTGATTGGTGTAATACAGAAGGAGCTAAATCATTTGGGTTAACTCAGGATGATCCAGCGTCTATTGTAATAAATGGTCATTACTTTATGCCAAAAGATGGATCGTATCCTAAATTAGTGAAAATGGTAAGTTCTGAATTTGAATCTGGGGATTTTAAGTTTACAAATAAAATACTTAGTCTTGCAGAACGAATGTGTAATGAATGTTTAGAAATGGCGGAAAAGGTTAAATCAAATCCAACACAAGAAGATTTCACAAAAGCATTTGACTTGATGTCAAAGCTAAGATTCCCATGGTTTGGATGTTTTCCAATAGGTGAAGCAGGGGAAGACTATTTGAAGAAATATGCAAAACTTAACAATGTTCCAATTGAGGATGTGGGCGAGATGATTCCTCAACTGACAAATTCTTTAACTGATGATCAAAAAGAACTTTCTCGATTTAAAGAAATTATAGAAAATAAAAAGCTCTCTTTTGATATTAGCGAATTGGAAAAGGAGGATAAAGATCTTGCTCAGAAAATAAAAGAATATCAAAAAGTTACTGAGTATATCGGCACTCACCATTTATGGGGTGATGAAAGAAGTATAGGTCGTCTTATGGATGCAATAAAAAATGCTAGCTTAGAATCAAAAAATCAAAAAACTGAGAGTGGTGTTGAGGCATTCAACATTATTGCACGAGCAACAAAATGGAGGCTTGAGTGCGCTCAAAGTTCAGCTTTATTGGCTTATAAGTTTAGACCATATATGACAAAGCTGGCCGAAGAAAATGGTCTAAAATATGATGATTTAATTTATCTTATTTCATTTGAAATTAAAGATTTAAGTAAAAATAAAGATGAAATATTAGCAGTGATACGTGAACGACAGAAAGGTCTCGGTTTTATAAAAATAAAAGGGCAAAACCATGTGGCTGTTGGAGATGAATTACTTGAGTGGGAAAAGTATTTTGGTCTATTAGACAAACATGAAGATGTAAAAGAATTTAAGGGTTCCATAGGTAACAAAGGAATCGTTCGTGGATTAGCTGTTATTGTACTCAAGCCAAGTGATCAGTTTAAGGTTCAGGCGGGAATGATTCTCATTGCACCAGAAACAACTCCTGATTATATTCCTTCTATGGGTAAGGCTGCAGCATTTGTTACTAATCAGGGTGGTATAACATCTCATGCCGCTATTGTTGCTAGAGAAATGGGTAAGCCATGTATTATTGGTACCAAGATTGCCACCAAGGTGATAAAAGATGGTGATCTTATTGAAGTTGATGCTAATACTGGTGTAGTTAGAATAATTAAGTAAAAGAAAGCTCGTACCTCCGTAGGTCCGGGCTTATGTGTTACTTCGCTTCCTGGATGAAGTGACGCGTAACGACAGTGAACATCGCCGGGAGAATGCGTTCAAACACGCGGTTATAATCCTCCTGGAACTTGAACGGCCATTGACCACCCTGAATGTTGGCGTTGTAGATTTTTTCAATATCTACACCTTGCTCCAACAGCAGGGCGACTACGAAGTCATCGGTGGCAACGATCAAGTCGTACTCACTGATATTCATCTGGCTGACGTGACGTCGCTGATGACCCATGATATTCAAGCCGATCAAATGGCAGGCGATGGCAGTAAATATCGATGCCGTTCCACCTTTCTTCGCACTTGGTCCAGCTCCGGCACTCTCCACCACCACATCAGGATGTCTGTCTTTCAGAAACATCTTGAGGACGGCCTCCATTGCAGGGCTTCGGTCACTGTTTCCGTGGCACACACACAGAACTTTCTTGATCTTCACTATCCTTCTCCTCGTTTCTAAGCCTTCTGTATTTGGACACTATGTCCGTTTCGTACTCTTTTACTATTATACACCCTTTTAAGTAATTAGTCAAGTATTCGTTATTACTCAAATTATATAGAAAATATAAGGATTATAAGTGTTTGTTGATAACAGTCATTACTATTAGAGAGTATTGGTGGTAAAATAGATTCATTATGAAAAATGTAATAATTGTATTAGTAGTTATAGTTATTGGAGTTGGTGCGTATTATTATTTAAATTCTTTAGTATTAAAAGATTCTGCTAGTGGTGTAACGGCATCAACAACAGTAAAGATTGATGATAAGGCTACAACAACGAAACCTATAGATAAGACAAAAACAATTATTGGAAAATCTGTTGAAGGTAGAGATATAGTTGCATATCATTTTGGTGAAGGTGCCAACGAAGTTATTTTTGTTGGTGGAATTCATGGTGGCTATGCTTGGAATACAGCACTTCTTGGATTTAAGGCTGTTGATTATTTAAAAGCAAATCCTTCAGTTATACCTTCAAATGTTAAAGTTACAGTTATCCCTGTTCTTAATCCAGATGGTTTAAATAAAGTTGCTGGTACATCAAGCGTATTTGTAGTTTCAGATGTATCTGATTCTCAGTCAGTTTTAGCTTCTGGACGATATAATGCAAACGAAGTGGATCTTAATAGAAACTTTGCTTGTGACTGGCAGACGTCTGCTAAGTGGCAAAATAAGACTGTAAGTGGTGGAACAGCCGCATTTTCTGAACCTGAATCTTTAGCAATCAAAAACTATATAGAAGCAAGCCAACCAAAGGCTGTTGTTGCTTGGTATAGTGCTGCGGGTGGAGTATATTCTTCAAATTGTCATAATGGTATTTTAGCGACCACGACTGCTTTAACAAGTGTTTATTCTAAGGCTTCCACATATCCCGCATTCCAAGATTTTGATTTTTACGAAACAACTGGCGATATGACAAACTGGCTTGCAAAGATTAATATTCCTGCAATTAGTATTCTCTTAACCACTCACACAAGCATAGAATGGGATAAAAACAAAGCCGGTATTGAAGCTGTCCTTAAATATATTGCTAAATAATGGGTGTATATATTTCGAAAAAGACTATTGCTTTTTCTGTAGTAATATTTTTTCTTTTAGCGATTGGAATTGTACTTGTTGTTCACAAGAATAAGCCAGTCAAGGTAATTGAAGTTATAAACGATATCTCTCCTAAAATAGTTACAATTGGCCAGTCTGTCGAAGGTAGAAAAATCGAAAGTTACACATATGGTAGTGGTGAGAAAAACATCGCTTTTATTGGTGGCATTCATGGGGGTTATGAATGGAACAGTGTTCTCCTTGCTTATAAATTCATGGATTATTTGAGTGCAAATCCAGAATTTATTCCCAAGGGTCTTTCTATTACAGTTATTCCATCAGCTAATCCAGATGGGGTTTTCGCGGTAGTAAATAAGGAAGGAAGATTTACAGTTCAGGACATTGAAATAAGTACTTCCACAGCTGTGGGTAGATTTAATGCAGATAATGTTGATCTTAATCGTAATTTTGATTGTAAATGGAAAAGTGAAGCTGTGTGGCAGAACAAAAAAGTTAGTGCTGGGACAAAAGTTTTTTCTGAACCTGAAGCTCAAGCAATAAAGAAATTTGTTTTAGAAAATAATCCATCTGCCGTAGTCTTTTGGCATAGCCAATCAAATACTGTTTATGGGTCAGAATGTAAAAATGGAATGTTACCAGAAACGCTTAAATTGATGAATATATATTCAAAGGCTTCCGGTTATCAAGTGGCAAAAACTTTTGATAATTATGTAGTAACAGGCGATGCATCAGATTGGTTAGCATCAATTAATATTCCAGCAATAACAGTTGAGCTTAAAACTCATGAGACGATTGAATGGGAACAGAATAAGGCTGGAATTGAAGCATTGTTAGAGTATTATAATAATTAAAAAAATGAACAGGGGACTTCTGGAGACATTTAGAAATTCAATCAATAATGAAAAAGAAGCTATTTTACGTGGACCTCTTTCTGTTTTGATGTTGATGAATCCGTGGTGTGAAGATAAAAATTTTTCAAAATTATATAAAACAAAGACAACTCCGTGCTTACTGATTGGAAAAGAAAGGGATGCTATATTTGTTTTTAGTGATGAAAGATTTAAAGGATATTCGATTGATGTATTAAAAGATTATCTTGACGGATTGATTACTATTGATGAATTATATAAATTATTTATCCGGGTGAAAGAAAATATTAATAAGCTATACGACGACAAGATAACAGATCCGAAAGAGACTTTGCGCAGAGCTTATGATCTAGGAAGTCAGTTTTTTGCATTTACAATATACGGTGAATATCTTGATATTGAAATGGTAGAGGAAGTTCTTAGGAAAAAGATATCGAAAGAACTATGGGAAAAGGCAATAAATCCAAAGTTTGAACATTTTGAAAAAAGATGGGATAGATTGATGAGAGAAGCAAAAGAGCCGAAAGAAATTGAGTTTATGTTTACGGATTATTATTTTACAGATCCGATAGATAAAGTTAAACAGAAACTAACAGAGACACAGCAGAAAAGTTTAAATGAGGATGAGACGAATTATAACATTGAAACGTTTGATGAAGGCTGGGCTAATTATGTTTCGTTTATAATTAGGTTACGTGACGAAAGGAAAGATTCAATGATGAAATATTTAACCGTGATGACACGTTGTACGAAATTGTTATATCCTAATTTGGCAGATAGGTATTTACCTTTAATAATGCCATTGGAATTAATTCAAGATAAACTTCCAACTGAAGAAGAAATTATAAAGAGGACTAGCGGTTACGTTGTGTTGCTCAACCCTGATAGAAGCTATCAGATTAGTCTCGGTGAGTATTCTGAGACACAAAAAATGTTTGACGTCACATCAGATTTGAAGATAATTAAGGGTGTTACAGCCAACAAGGGAATTGTTCGAGGGACTGCGAGAGTAGTTATGGATTCAGCAAATGTAAAAGAGTTTAATGAAGGGGATATATTGGTGACCTCAATGACTCGTCCTGAGTTTATTTATTTAATGAAAAAGGCTTCTGCCGTAGTGACAAACGAAGGTAGTATTACATGTCACGCTGCAATTATAAGTCGCGAATTAAATATTCCATGTGTTATAGGTACAAAGAATGCAACACTTGTTATAAAAGACGGTGATAATGTTGAAGTTGATGCAAATGCTGGTATAATTAAAATTATTAATAATTAATTCGTAAAAAAATGAACGAGACATACAAGGCACCAGAGACCAAGGAAGGAATAGAAGAACCAAAAATAGTTCTTAAATTTTTTCGTCACGACGAAAAAGAAAATGATAAGACTAAATCAGATACTGATATTAGGTTGGCATGGACTGGTGTAGAACATGCTGGAGCTTTAGCGGAAGAGGGAGATAAGACTAATTCTGTTGTTTTTGGCTCTGGCAGAATAAGAACAGCTGAAACCGGTTTACACATTCTATCAGGAAAGCAAGAAAATTATTTTCCATTGAGGGGTTATGAAGAAACGTTAGCTGTGGCCGATGAAGGTATTGGTTTTGGTTCCAAACTGGGTATTGATAAAAGACTAGATTTTGTCTTGCCTCCGAAGGGGCCATATTATGATGAAATGATGTTGGCGTTTAAGGAAGGGAGATTACTTAAATATCTTGTTGAGGAAAGCGATCGTAAGGCAGAAGAAATAGGTGGAGGCAAAGACCTAATGTCTTATAGTAGTCAGGCTTCAAAAATTGCTGAAATAGTAGCAAAATATTTAAAAATAATGCCTAGATGGGAACAGATTGTTAACGATGAAGAAAAAGATGTTAAGCCTATTATGGAAAGAATCTTAGTGTCTCATCAATCAGTTACAGAATCATTCTTGGCAAAAGTTGTTGAACTCACAAAAGGTGTTGCTGAGAGAGATGCCCTCGTAGCCGCTCTAGGAAACCAAGGATTTGGCTTCGCAGAAGGTTTTAATGCTGAAATTGTTCGTGATACAGATGGAGAAGAAAAAGTAAGGGTTTCGTTTAAAAAAGAGAAAGATGGACAAGTTGTTTTTGAATTTGACCAGGTTGTGCCAAGGGATGTGGTTGAGAATATGATAATGAAAAATTAACCTAAGAGTAAAAGGCTCAGGCCAAATTGGTCTGAGCCTTTTACATATACAAATATATGTGTTAATATAATCTAGGACACTTTAAACAAAAGGAGAAACAGAAATGAAGGATCCAAGGTCTGGATTACCACTCATCTTTCTGTGGGCTTATCGAGGAGCTATAGAGAATCAGAGTGTGACGACCATCTATCTTCCGGGGCATCGAATGCACATCGAAGATGGTGGTTACTCGGTTGGAGAAACGATTCCGGTTCGTGCTGTAGAACGATTCTGCATTATGAACGGGAAAATTGTGCCAATTTTTTCTGAGACTGTGGCACAGGCTATCTTTACCGAAAGGATTGAGATTAGAAAGATCGGGTCACTCGCGGCTGCGGATTTTTCTGGTTCAACTCTGGATATCTTTGATCAAGCATCGCTTGTTCAACATTTGGGGTTGATTCACAATCTTCGCAACGCTGATTTGTGTGTACAAGCCATTGTCACCAAGATCACGTTCAGTTATGTGTATGTTCCGGTACAAAATCCTTTTGTTTGAAAAACGAAAGGTGAAGCCAGGGGATAACTCCTCTGGCTTTTTAATATATTGTTGTATAATAAGGTAAATATTATCAATCTAAATAAAGAACGAACAATGAACAAAAAAATATTAATTTTAGAAGATGAGGCTGCACTTAGAGACATATTGCACGACAAACTATCATCTGCAGGATTTGAAATAATTGAAGCAAAAGATGGTGAGGAGGGACTTAGGCTTGCCAAGAGTGAGAGTCCTGATTTAATTTTGGTTGATATTATTACTCCAAAGATTGATGGATTGACTATGCTTAAAAGGCTAAGGGAAACTGATAAAGGAAAGGAGATAAAATTTATAATACTAACTAACGTAGATAGCAACGCTGAGATTGCAAAGGCCATGAAAATTGCCGGAGTAACGGTAAATGAATCATTTGAATATTTTGTTAAATCAGATATTAAATTGGAAGACGTTGTAAAAAAGGTTCATGAGAAGTTGAAGATAAATTGATTTTTTGTTTGTGTAGACAATATAAAAGCGTATAGTTTATCCATTATTAATAACTCAAATTTAATATGAATACCAAATATTATAAAGGACTGTTTCTTGTTTCTGCATTATATGATTTTATATTAGGAATCGGTTTCGTGTTTTTTTATAAAACTATTTTTAAGATAACCGGAATGAATCTCCCGGAAAATCCAGCATATCTTACATTTTGTGCAATTTTGATTGCTTTGTTTGGAGTTTTACTTTTTATGATTTACACAAATTTGGATGGGAGTAGAAGACTTATCATCTATGCTATATTAGTGAAATTCGCTTATGTTGGAACGGTATTATATTACTATCTTCTAGTAGGTTCATCTTATGTAGATATGCCATTCTTGATTTTTGCCGGTTTTGATCTTATTTTTGCCGTTTTATTTATTCAGTCACTTAAATATATCAAGAATTAATTAATATAGTTTGACCCACGTCTTAATTTTACTTTTTATAGTTTTTCGGTTATCTTTAGACTCATGTCACTATCAATAGGAATTGTAGGTTTGCCAAACGTAGGCAAGAGCACACTTTTTAATGCACTAACTCGAAAGGCAGTGCCTTGTGAAAATTATCCTTTTTGTACAATAGATCCATCTGTTGGTGTTGTTGCTGTGCCTGATGAGAGACTTTGGAAACTTTCTACTTTTTCGAAATCATTAAAGACTGTTCCCGCAGCTGTTGAGTTTGTTGATATTGCAGGACTCGTCAAAGGTGCTTCAGCCGGAGAAGGACTTGGAAATAAATTTCTTACGAACATTCGCGAGACAGACGCAATTGCTGAGGTTGTTCGTATTTTTGAAGATGAAAATGTTATTCATGTATCAAACAAGATTGATCCAGTATCCGATATCGAAACCATCAATTTGGAGCTTGTTTTAGCTGATCTGCAGTCAGTTACGGAGAGACTTGGAAGCTTACAAAGTGAAATTAGACGCGGAAGTAAGGTGGCAGTAATTGAAAATGGTGCACTTGAAAGAGTTAAAAAGGCACTTGAGGACGGAAAATTGGCAAGTATTGTATCTTTTGATGAATTTGAAATTGTTGAAGTTAAAAAACTTTGTCTTCTCACGATGAAGCCAATTTTGTATGTGCTCAATAAAAAGACTGGTGGAAAAAACTTAGACCCCATCGGAACTAACGCCAATCAAGAATTGGCTACTTCCAACGGGGCAAGTGAAACTACAGATCCACGCTGGATTGCCTTAATGAAGTATTTCAAAGAAATAAATGCAAAATATGTAGTTGTAGACGCTGGTGTAGAAAAAGAACTTTCTGAATTTGAAGGCGCTGAAAAAGTTGAAATGAGAGAAGGACTGGGTGCAAAAGATGATGGGATAGATAATCTAATTAAAGCCGGGTATGATTTACTCGGTCTGATGACTTACTTTACTACAGGAGAAGACGAAACGCGTGCCTGGACGATCAGAAAGGGTTGGACAGCACCTGAAGCTGGAACAGCGATTCATGGAGATTTTAAAGAAAAGTTTGTTCGTGCTGAAATTATTGAGTGGGATAAACTTCTTGAGTCTGGTTCACATGGTAATGCTCGTGAAAAAGGATTAATCAGAACCGAAGGTAAGGAATATATCGTTAAAGATGGGGATGTTATAGAGTTCAAGATATAAATTACTTTAATACTATTTTCCATGTTATAATACATTTATATGGAAAACGAAAAAAAATCAAACATAGCTTTAATATTAGGAATTGCTATTCCAATTATAGTTATAATTTTAGTAGCAATCTTTGCCTATATACCCACAAAAAGTATTAGTCCAAAGTATGATTTTCTGTATTACTTCAGGGATTATACAAAACAATATTGCATAAATGACGGAATATATACTGTCGTAAAAGGAAAAATTAAGATTGCTGAAAGTTTGGCTGTTCCAAAGGGGTCTGAGTGTAGGTATGACTTAGAAACGGATCCTCCAAAAATTTATAGATATGATTCAGTCAAGGGCGGTAACTATCAAGTATCATTTGAAGACGCAAGGAAGCTTAGTCTAGACAATAATGCTATTTCTCCCGACGGATTATCTATTAGAAATGGAAGTTATAATAATGCTGGTATTTTTGATATTTTTGGTGGAACAAATAGAAATTACAATCAGGCATACTTGGCAAATAGTAAGGGTGATACAAAGGCTATAGATGTCGGCACCTCAAACTATTATGACTTTATATTTATTGGTTGGGTTATCTAGTTATTAGTTCTAATATTATATTTGTATGGACAAAGATAAAATATTGAGTGAATTAAAGTTGGCTGTCGGTAGCGGTCTGATTAGTAAAAGTGAAGTCAATAACATTGTTGGGGATACTAGGGTCATCGAAACCAGTTCAGTCGTAAAAAGACTTGGTATTTCAGAAATATTCTATCTCATTGGAGGGATTATTGTTCTTATTGGCCTGATAATCCTAGTTGCTCAAAACTGGATGACGATGTCTTACGGTGTGAAGGTCCTAACGACACTTGGTGTTGGTATTGCTTTCTTTATCGGTGCGATTGCTTTAACTCAAACAAAAGTTTTGGGTAAGTTGAATGACATCTTCTTTATACTTTCTGCTATTCTTATGGCTTTTGGTTACTTTGTTACATTTCAAAAGTTTGTTGGACCAACAAATGAAAATATTTTTCTTATACTTGTACCGTTTTTGCTCCTGTTGCAATTTGGTATAGCACAGTTTGTGACCAAGAAAAATGTTTTTACTTTGTTTAATGCGGTCTTTGGAACATGGCTTTTCTTTTCAATCACAAATACCATGATTTCAAATTCAAGTAATAATTTTGGTGTAAACTTCAATCTTTACAGGGTGCTACTTGTTGGTATCAGCTATCTATTTTTTGGGTACTACCTTCAATTGAGACAAAGACCTTTCAGTTCATATTTTGATGGATTTGGAGTACTTGGTATTTTGGGTGCCTCTTTTGCCCTCAACATTATGACTGGTTCAAATTTTCTAGGTCTCAATACTTCTGCCTCTGCTCTATGGTCTGTCTTGTTTCCTCTTATTCTTGTCGCTGTGTTGTTTGGAAGTGTATATTTTAAAAAGACTTCCTTTTTAACTTTTGGAACAATATTTTTGGTGGCATATCTTATTAAAATTACAGCTCAATATTTTGCTGATGTTACAGGATGGCCAGTAGCACTAATATTTATGGGTATTGTAGTTATGGGTCTTGGTTATTTGGCAATATATGTAAATAGAAAATATATAAAGTCATCGATGGTCTAAGAATCAACACAAAACCGACAACAGTTTATCTGTTGTCGGTTTTGTGTTATAAATGGTTGTGCTTAAAAAGGAAAGTAAAAAAATACGAGTCTTTATTGGTATGTCCCTGAAGGAAAGCGTCAGAACGCTTCCTACAGGGCAGGCTGGTGGAGTTAGACCCAAGGTGTTTGTGGGTATGTCGGGTGGCGTGGATTCAGCAGTTAGTGCGGCCTTACTCAAGGAAGCCGGTTTTGATGTAACCGGAGTATTTATAAAAGTTTGGAAACCGGAATATACAGAGTGCACATGGAAGGAGGATCGATTAGACGCAATGCGTGTTTGTGCAAAACTCGAGATACCTTTTTTGACCCTAAATCTTGAGGAAGAATACAAAAGAGACGTTGTTGATTATATGATCTCTGAATATAGGGCTGGTAGAACACCTAATCCAGATGTTATGTGTAATAAGTATGTAAAGTTCGGAGGTTTTTTTAAGAAAGCTATGGAGCTTGGAGCCGATTATGTTGCAACTGGGCATTATGCGCAGGTTAGAGAAAAAAATGGTAAAACTGAAATGCTTGCTGGGAAAGATAGCAATAAAGATCAATCATATTTTCTTTGGACTCTCACGCAAAATGAACTTTCAAAAACTCTATTCCCAGTAGGAGGTATAGATAAGCCTGAAGTGAGAAAACTCGCCTTAAAATATGATCTTGCAAATGCGACTAAGAAGGATAGCCAAGGTTTATGTTTTATGGGAAAAGTCGATGTGAAAGATTTTTTGAAAAATTATATCGATGAAAAAGAGGGTAATGTTCTAAATGAAAATGGAGATATTATTGGTAAGCATTTTGGCGTATTCTTTTTTACACTTGGTGAGAGACATGGTTTTGAGATCACTAAGAAAACACCAAATGACAAACCTTATTATATTATTGCAAAAGATGTTGATAATAATACTCTTACTGTATCTCAAGATATAGAAAAAATTAAAAACGAAGAGTCAAAAAAAGTCTTACTCAAGAATGTTAATTTGATCTCAGAAGATATTAACGAAGAAAAAACATATCAAACTAGAATAAGGTATAGACAACCGGTTGAAGAATGCAAAATTAAGAAAACGGAAGGTGGTCTAGAACTACATTTTGTTAATGCGCAAAAATCGGTAACCCCAGGTCAGTCAGCTGTTATATACGATGGGGAAATTTGTGTTGGTGGTGGAATTATTGAATAGAAGTTATAATGTAAACATGAGTGAAGATTGGAAAATTAATCCGGTTCATGAGACCATTTTAAAAAGTTTATTCGCGGATTTTAATAATAATGGCAAACTAAAAATATTAGACGCGGGCTCCGGAAGGACTAGCTTATCTTTTTTGACTACGCATTTTAATGATGGTTTTATTTCCGCAATTATTTATCCAGGAGACGAGCGAAAAAGAACAGGAATTACTGAAAGTGTGAAGGCTCGTAATTATACTCTCAAAGAAACGGATTTAAACAAATATACCCAAGAGACTGATTTTGATATTGTTTTGGCACATTTACTTTTAGGAGAAGCAGAAAAGTTTAGTAAGGAACCTTTTTCTAAAATGCTAGATTCTTTATTTAGCATAAAAACAAAATATTTGATTATCGTTGATATCTTAAGCGACCAGTCAGTAGATTATGGGCTTCTTACCGGATATATATCTAAAAACGGAAAGATTTTGAAAGAAGTCAAAGAAGGAGAATATGTCGGTTTCTTAATACAAAAGAACTTGTTATAATATCTATATGCCAGAATTTTTTGTTATAAAAGCAAATGGAGAAAAAGAGATATTTGATTATAAGAAGCTTGAATATTCGTTAAAAAAACTCGGTGCTACTGATGAGGTTGTTAAGAACATACTTTTAGAAGTCGGTGAACAACTTCATGATGGTATAACCACCAGAGAAATATATAGAGAAGCCTTTTCTATTTTGAGACGAAAACAAAAATCAGTTGCAGTAAGATATTCTTTACGTAAGGCTGTTGGAATGCTTGGACCGACTGGTTTTCCTTTTGAACAATTTGTTGCTGAGATTTTAAAATCGCAAGGGTATGAGACTGCAACAAACAAAATAGTTGCGGGTAGATGTGCTGAACATGAAATTGATATTGTGGCTTGGAAAGATAATCAACTAATAATGCTTGAAGCAAAATTTCATAGTCACGTTGATATGAAATCCGATCTCAAAGTCGCCTTATATGTAAAGGCTAGATTTGATGATCTTATTGGTCTTGAATTTGAATTTGGAGGTAAAAAAAGGAAGGTTACTGATGGATGGCTTATAACAAATACAAAGTTTAGTCATACTGCTATTAGCTACAGCGAATGTCAGAGATTGCATTTGATCGGCTGGAATTATCCATATGGGAATACACTCCATAATATGATTGAAAAGTCTGAGCTTATTCCAATTACAGCTTTGACCACGATTACAAATGGTGAAAAAAATATGTTGCTTTCAAAGGGTTATGTTATCTCTAAAAGATTAACTGAAAAAGGTTTACTGGAAAAAATGGGTTTTAGTGAAAAGAAAGCTAATGTGGTGAGAGAAGAAATAATTAGTGCTTGTGCAAATTGTGTCTTGTAGTTAAATGAAACAGACTGAAAATAAGTTGGTCCAAATGAAAAAAATAGCAGACGAAGTCTTGAACCTTAAGATTTCGCCTCTTTTTTCATATAGAATAGAAAACAAATATTTTCACGTTATCGGAGAGGGAAGTCTCGATGCTAATATTGTTTTTGTTGGAGAGGCGCCAGGTAGAAATGAGGCAAAAACAGGTAAACCGTTTTGCGGAACGGCGGGCAAGGTTCTCGATTCCCTTTTAAGTCATATCAAAATCAAGAGAGAGGATATTTACATAACAAATATAGTTAAAGATAGACCACAGGAAAATCGTGACCCAACTGAAAAAGAAATTAAAATATACGGACCATTTCTTGATCGCCAATTTGAAATAATTAAGCCAAAAGTTATATGTGCCTTGGGTAGATATTCAATGGGTTATATCATGAATAAATTTGGACTTACTGATAAGCTTGAACCAATAGGCAAAATGCATGGTAGAAGTTTCGAGGCGGTCACTTCCTATGGAAAAGTTAAAATTGTCTGTTTGTATCATCCATGCGTAGCTGTATATAATCCAACGAAACTTCCTGAGCTTAAAAAAGATATTGAAGTTCTGAGAAGTATTTTTGAATAATTTTTCAATCCCACGTGTTTTGCAATTTATCGAATTATGATATATTAAATCGAATGAAATCAAGTGACATAAGACAACGATATCTTAAATTTTTTGAGAAAAGAGGACACACAATAATTCCTTCTGCTTCTTTAATCCCCGAAAATGATCCATCTTCCTTATTTACCACTGCTGGAATGCAGCCACTCGTGCCTTATCTTTTGGGAGCTAAACATCCAGCCGGCACAAGGCTTGTAGACGTTCAAAAATGCGTCAGGACAGGGGATATAGATGATGTGGGTGATAATAGACATTTAACGTTTTTTGAGATGATGGGCAACTGGTCACTGGGGGATTACTTTAAAAAGGAAGCCATAGAATGGAGTTTGGAATTTCTTACAAGTAAGGAAGAAGGCTTGAATCTCGATCCCAAGAGACTCTATGTAACCGTTTTTAAGGGTGAGGATGGTATTCCAAGAGATGAAGACGCAATAAAGTTTTGGAAAGAAAATTTTACGAAGCATAACATTGATGTTGAGGTAGCTGGTGAGGATGAGTTTATAAAAGATGATGTCAGAATCATTCCTCTTGGCAAAGATGACAATTTCTGGATAGCAGGGGCTGTTGGTCCATGTGGTGGAGACACTGAAATGTTTTATGATGTACGACCACAAGACGGAAAAGTTCATGGTAAATTCGCTGACTTAGTAAAATCCGGCAGAATTATTGAAATTTGGAACAACGTCTTTATGGAGTTTAATAAAACCGCTGATGGAGAATATCTTCCACTTACAAAAAAGAATGTTGATACTGGAATGGGGCTTGAGAGGACCACTGTTGTAATGCAAGGTAAGACGACCGTTTTTGATACAGACATTTTTGAAGCAATACTTTCTGAGATAAAGAAAGGCGCCGCAAAATCAGATGAAAGAGCTGAGAGAATAATAGCAGATCACATTCGTTCTGCTGTAATGATGATCTCTGATGGTGTAATTCCATCAAACACAGAAGCTGGGTATGTTTTGAGAAGGCTTCTCAGAAGAGCGATTAAGTTTATTGATCAGCTCGGTATCCAAAAAGAAAATATTTTGTCCATTGCGGGCGTTGTTATTGATCAGTTGAATTATGCTTATCCTGTTTTAGTTACAAATAAGATCGAAATATTAGATGTCATAAAAGCAGAAGATCTAAAATTTAGAACAACTCTCGAAAAAGGACTAAAAGAATTTGAAAAAATAAGTGACAAAGATATTTCTGGAAAAGATGCTTTTTTATTGTTTTCTTCTTATGGTTTCCCTGTTGAACTAACAAAAGAATTAGCACTAGAAAAAAGTATCTTGGTTGATGAAAAATCTTTTCAAGAAGAATTCAGAAAACATCAAGAAATTTCAAAAGTTGGTTCTGAACAAAAATTCAAAGGCGGTCTTGCTGGTACTGGCGAGATGGAAACAAGATATCATACAGCCACACATTTGCTTCTAGCATCACTACGAAGAGTATTAAAAGGTGAAATAACACAAAAAGGAAGCAACATTACAACAGAGAGAATGCGTTTTGATTTTAACTGGCCAGAAAAGCTCACTCCAGAGCAGTTGAAAGCAGTAGAAGATATGGTTAACGAAAAAATTCATGATAAATTAATTGTGGAAATGCTTGAATTACCTAAAGAAGAAGCTAAAAAAGTAGTCACAACGCTTTCCTTTGATCTTTCTAAATACGGAGACGTGGTGAAGGTTTATAGGATTGGCGATTTTAGTACAGAGTTTTGTGGTGGTCCTCACGTCACTAATACCTTTGAGCTTGGCCACTTTAAAATAGTAAAAGAAGAAGCTTCAAGTGCGGGCATTCGAAGAATAAAAGCGGTTTTAGAATAAATAAATTATTAGTTTTAATTTATACCATTATGAATAAAGAAATTATTTCAGTTGTCTATATGGTGGCAGGATTATCGTCTCGTTTTGGTGGTAAAGTGAAGCAGTTTGCTCAAGTTGGTCCAAATGGAGAAACACTTATCGAGATATCCATGAATCAAGCCTTGAGTGCGGGATTTAATGAAATTATTTTTATTGTTGGGGAAAAAACTGAAAAACTTTTTAAAGAGAAATTTGGTTTCGAATATAAAGGGACAAAAATAGCTTATGCAATGCAAACATTTAATCCGCTTGAAAGGGACAAGCCTTGGGGTACTTGTGACGCTGTTGTGTCTGCAAAAGATGTTATTACAGGAAAGTTTGTTGTATGTAATGGTGACGATCTATATGGAGAGAATACTTTTAAGATGATTTTTGAGTGGTTATCAAAGGAAGGAACACCGGTAACGGCTGGATATATTTTGGGAAGTGTTTTGCCAGAGAAAGGAACAGTTAATAGGGGTATATTTACAGCCGGAGACGATGGTTGTGTTGTAAATATTAAAGAGATGATCGGTATAGAAAAATCGAAGCTATCTCAGTTTGGCTTAAACGAAATGAATATTTCTAGCCAAAATATTTGGGGGCTAAGAAAGGAGGACGTTCTTTTACTTGAAGAACAACTATATGATTTTAAGGAAAAACATAAAAACGATAGAAAATCTGAATGTTATCTACCTTGTGAACTTTCTGAATTGATACAAAAAGGAAAGATGAAGATAAAGTTACTAAAAGGTCTTGGTCAATGGATGGGTGTGACCAATCCTGAAGACGAAGAAGTTTTAAGAGAGGTTCTGAAGAATGCGAAAGTTTAATTTGCATTGCGGATTAGAACGACTGGTATTATAATATCTCTATGTCGCTCTTTTCTTTTAACTCGTCCAAAATAGAAAAAATTTTACTTTTTGATTTAAAAAGTGAAAGTCTATGTTGTTCAATGGTGAGTTTTTCTAAATCTGAAAAGCCTGAGATTTTATTTTATGAAAAAATAGAGTTTGGTGGGTCTGTTAAGTATGGGATTAAAAAATATTTTTCCTTAATGGTTGATGCGTTTGATAAATTGTCTTTTACTGTGAGGAGAAGGTATTTATCTCCGTCTGGCCTTTTTAAGAAGATGTATAAAGTCGATACGATATGTATTAACGTCTCCTCTCCCTGGATTTTATCAAAATGTAAGAGTTTAAAAGTAAAAAAAGATAAACCTTTTACAATTGATGAGGGTTTTCTAAGTGATGTCCGCACTATTGAAGGTCAGGATGTTTTAAAGTCATCCTTGCCACAAGAATATAAAGATAAGGCAAACTTTAAGATTTTTGAAGAATATATCATTCAGACAAAATTAAACGGATACAAGATAGAGGATATAAAAAACAAAATCGTTAGCTCTTTTGAAGCAAATCTATTTATCAGTATTATTCAGAATGATACTTTGCAAAAGATAGTATCCTCAATTAATAAGAATATTGTCTCAGACAAAACGATTTTTCATTCATTTATACTTTCTGCGTTTTCTTACGTTAGGGACGCTTACCCTGCTCAGAATGATTTTGTTTTCTTGGATATTGGTGCTGAGGTCACAGAGGTTTGCGTTGCCAAAGATGACGCCGTGGAGAAGATTTTTACTTTTCCATTTGGTAAGAGCGCAATTGTTAAAAAAATATCCGGTGATTTAAAGATTCCCGAGGAAATGGCACTTTCGTTGATAAACATGAAGTGTCGTGGTAATTGTGATGTCAAAACTACTGAGCAAGTCACAACTTCAATGGATATAGCCATAAATGAATGGACAAATAATTTAATTGAAATTTTCCGGGAGGTTTCTCCTAAGGGGGATATTCCAAAGGATGTCTTTATTGTCTCTGATGATGAAATCTCATCGATTATAAGTAAAAAAATCAAAGAGAGTAAACTTCATGGATTAAACATAGTAGATAATGATTTTAAGATTACTGTTCTGGATAACAGGAAATTTATCCCTATTATTAAGAAGCAAGAAATATCAACAGATGACGTTCACCAAAAACTTGCTATAATACTAATAGACAAATTTCTAAAAAATAAAAATGGCTAAAAAAATTATCCAAGACATCATAGTAAATAAAGATGCAAAAGGACTCAGGACGTCTGTTTGTGTGGTATCACAGATTAAAGAGACCACAAATAAGAAAATTGAAGATAAGCCCATTTGGATTAGTGAAAAGAAAAGAGGTGAAGATGTTTTTTCAACAACTCTCTCATCTTCTCCACGCGAAAACGAGCCCACGAATGGCGGAAGTAGAAAAGCTATTTGGATTGTTGCCGTGGTTTTTTGTATTGCTGCAATTTTTTTGCTTTCATCTCTGTTCTCAACTGCTGAGATTAAAGTATATCCAAACAATGATGTGGTAGAACTTAATGACAGTTATGTAATTTCCAAAGATTCTGATACCAAACTTATTCCTTTTGAAATTGTTCAGGTGGAAAAGACTTTATCAAAAAAAGTTACTCCTGATAGTGAAGGACCTGTGAGTTTAAAAGCTACAGGTAAGGCATTTATTTTTAATTCTTACAGCACTGAAAAACAGAGACTTATAGCCAATACAAGATTGGCGACGACGGATGGATTGGTTTATAGGATCAAGACATCTGTGGACGTTCCGGGTTTTACTATGGATGGTTCTAAAAAAATACCAGGAAAGATTGCTGTTGATTTCATTGCTGATGAAGCCGGAGAAAAATACAATATGCAAATTTCTGATTTGAAAGGCGATTTCTCAATCCCTGGATTGAAGGATTCACCGAAAAAATATGAGGGTTTTTATGGAAGACTAAGCTCAGACATTACTGGAGGGTTTACCGGTGTAGTTAAGCAAGTTTCAGAGGAAAAGAAAGCGGTTTACACGAAAGAATTGAGGGATGCTCTCTCAACGGAATTGATTAAAGAGTTTTCTACTAAAAAACCAAAAGGATATGTATTTTTTGAAAATATAAAATATGTCGAATTTGATAACTCAATTTCCGGAAAGGTGTCGTCAGAGAATGAGGTTAGCGAAAAGGGAACATTAAAGGTTTTTGTTTTTAATGAGAATAAACTCGCTTCGTATTTAGCAACCGAAAAAATTAAGGGATTTGAAAAAGGAGACGTATACCCAGTTTTTTCTGGTAATATTGTCACTGAATTAAAGAGTAAGACTGATAAACCTTGGCTCGAAGATACACTAACTCTAAACCTGCAGGGTCAGGTTAAAATAGTAAAATCAGTTTCTGAAGAGAAGTTGAAAGATTTTGTAAAAGGAATGAGAAAATCTTCAGTAGGTGTGTTGATAAGCTCAGAATTTTCCACCGAAATTGAAAAAATAAGTATAAATTTAAGACCTCAGTGGAACTTGAGTCTGCCGAAAAAAGCTGAAAATATAAAGGTTAGAGTGGTATTAGATTAATTACACAAGCAATTATCGCTCTGTAAAGCTATAATATTGACTAAATAGCTTGACTATATTGTGTTTTTTGTTATTATTAACCCCGTTGCTTAAAACAATGAATGATAAAAATAAACCTACCGTCACTGGAGTAGTTTTAGAAGCTTTTCCAAATACACTCTTTAAAGTAAAGTTAACTGAAGGAGGTGAAGAAATTCTTGCTAATTTAGCAGGAAAAATGAGGCTCCATAGAATAAGAGTCCTTATAGGCGATAAAGTCATTTTGCAACTTGACGATTACGGTGGTAGAGCGAGAATAATTAAGAGATTTTAAATAAATATACAATGCGAGTAAGATCATCAGTAAAAAAAATCTGTGCAAAATGCAGAGTCGTAAGAAGAAAGGGTCGAGTTTTTATAACATGTCCTTCCAACCCACGACACAAGCAAAGGCAGGGATAATTTGATTTTTAAATGAATAAGTGCTATTGTAGCGCTTAATATATTTTTATGCGTGTAGTAGGAATAACAATACCAGACAGCAAGAGATTAAAGATAGGTTTAACGGTTCTTTACGGAATCGGACTTTCGCGTGCAATCACTATTTTAAAAAATGCTGGAGTTGACCCAGAGAAAAAAGGTTCAGAGATTTCAGCCGAGGAAGAAAACAAGATTAGAAAAGTTGTTGAGAGTTTAAAGATTGAAGGAGACTTAAAGAGAGAAATATCTTCAAACATAAAGAGATTGAAAGATATAAAGTCATACAGAGGCACAAGACATATAAAGAAACTTCCATGTAGAGGTCAGAGAACAAAGACCAATTCAAGAACACTTAGAGGAAATACTAGAAAGACAATGGGAACAGGAAGAAAGGTTGCAGATAAGAAATAATCAAATCATCAAATAAAAAAATGGGTAAGAAACGAATTGTAAAAACCGGAGAGAAAGCTGAAGAAGGTGCAAAAACAGCAGCACAGCCAAAAACTTCAAAGAAGAAAATTGAAGCTGGAATTTTGTGTGTGCAGTCAACATATAACAATACTTTGGTTACCTTAACAGATCCAAAGGGTAATTCCCTTATGGCGTCATCTGCTGGAGCTCTTGGATTCAAAGGCGCAAAGAAAGGAACTCCTTTTGCAGCAGCAAAAGTTGGTGAGGTTCTTGGCGAGAAGGCAGTACTTATAGGTATGAAGGAAATTTCTGTTGTAGTTAAAGGAGTTGGTTCTGGAAGAGAGTCAGCAATCAGAGGTTTTATTTCAAAAGGTTTTAATATTACTGGTATAAAAGATGAAACACCTGTTCCACACAACGGACCTAAGCCAAAGAAGCCAAGAAGAGTATAACAGCTAACACGGACGCTTTAAATAAACACAAAAGAAAAATATGAAATTTGGACCAAAATACAAAATAGCAAGAAGACTTGGAGCACTAGTTTTCGATAAAACACAGACTCAAAAGTTTGCGTTGAGAGAGAAGACAGGTAAACCAATGAACAAGAAGCCAAAGATGAAGTCTGGCTTCGCTATGCAGCTTTTGGAAAAACAAAAAGCCAAAGTCACTTACGGTATTGACGAAAGAAAATTTAAGAACTATGTCACTGGTATTTTGAGTAAGAGAGGTGAAAATAATGAAGACTCTCTTGTAAAGAAGTTGGAAATGAGACTTGATAATGCTGTATACAGACTAGGACTTGCTAATACAAGACAGTTTTCAAGACAGATGGTAAACCATGGTCATATAAACGTAAACGGTAAGAGAAATTCTATCCCATCTTTTGAAGTTTCAGTTGGGGATGTAATTACCGTTAGAGAAAGAAGTTTGGGTAAGAATTTATTTAAAGACTTTGAAGAGAGAATGAAGTCATATAACTGCCCCTCATGGTTAGCTTTTGATAAGGCTAAGAAAGAAGGTAAGGTACAAGGTTTGCCAAAGCTTGCTCCTGCTGAGATTGGCTTTGATGTCGCATCAATTTATGAGTTTTATAGCAGATAGTTTTTAGGGTTATTTTTAGTTAGTAGTTTTTATTAATATTTTTTATAAAAAAAATGTCTGACAAAAACAAAATTATTTTACCGTCAAAACCAAAAGTCATCCACGAGGAAGGCTTTTCTGGTGTTTATGAAATAGACGGTCTTTATCCTGGATATGGTCATACTCTTGGTAACTCCCTAAGAAGAATTATTCTTTCTTCTATTCCAGGTGCTTCTATAACTTCAGTCAAAATTGATGGGGTTTCTCATGAATTCTCAACTATGACTGGCGTAAAGGAGGATGTCATAAATATAATTTTAAATCTTAAAAAAGTCAGAGTTAAGATGTTTACCGAGGAGCCTCAGACACTTGAAATAAAGGTAAAGGGTATTAAGGATATCAAAGCTGGAGATATTACAGTCCCTGGTCAAGTTGAAATTCTAAATCCTGAACAGCATATTGCGTCAGTTACAGATAAAAATGCCGAGTTTAATGCTGAGGTTAAAGTTGAGTTTGGTCTAGGTTATATTCCAAAGGAAGTCTTGCAGAAGGAAAAAGTTGAAATTGGAACAATCGCAACCGATGCTATCTTTACTCCTATTAGAAGAGTCAACTACGAAGTAGAAAATATGAGAGTTGGTGATAGAACAGATTTTAATAAATTGAGAGTTTTCATCGAAACTGACGGAACTTTGACTCCAAAAGAAGCCCTTGAAAAGTCAATTACAGTTATGATTGAACAATTGAAAGCTGTTGTTGGTTTTCAAGAAGAAGTTATTGAAGAAAAAACAAAAGTTGATGATTCTGCACCAGCTGAAAATGGAGAAAAAGATGTTGATCCAGAATTTTTGAAAACAAGAATCGAAACCCTAGACTTGTCCGTGAGGACTATAAACGCGCTGTCGGGAGCCAATATTAGGACAATTGGTGGTCTCACAAGAAAGAAGGAGATAGATCTTTCTGAAATAGAAGGATTGGGCGCAAAGGGTATTAATGAGATTAAAGATGTCCTAAATAGTTTTGGTATTACTTTAAAGTAAAATATGAATCACAGCAATACAAAAAGAACATTTAGCAGAGAAAAGGGTCAAAGAAATGCTTTGATCAAGACAATGTCAGTGTCTTTAATTAAATTCGGCAAAATAACAACTACCGCAGCAAAGGCAAATTCTTTGAAATCTTTTGTTGAAAAACTTGTTACAAAAGGTAGAGAGAAAACATTAACTTCTCATCGACTTTTAGCTGGAAAGGTAGGAGCAGTCACAGCAAATAAAATAGTAAAAGATATCTCACCTAAGTATATGGACAGAAAGGGTGGCTATCTTAGAATTACAAAAATTAATTCAAGAATTAATGATGGTTCTAAAATGGTTCAGATAGAATTTGTATAAAATTACAACAATGGAACAAAAAAATTACAAAATAGATGCAACTGGTAAAAAAGTTGGTAGACTCGCAAGTGAAGTCGCTGTCTTACTTATGGGTAAGAACACTGTAACTTATGCTAAGAATATTGTTACCAACGTTAAGGTTGAAGTTGTAAATGCTTCAAAAATGTCAGTTGATGAAAAGAAATTGGTAAATAAGCAGTATAAGAGATTCTCTGGTTACCCAGGAGGTTTACATGAATTGAGCATGGAACAAGTTATAGCAAAGAAAGGATATTCTGAAGTACTTAGACTTGCCATTAATAAGATGATTCCACAAAATAAGCTAAAGTCAAAGCTTGTTAAGAATCTTAAAATATCAGAATAATATTATGGTTGAAAAGATTGAAAAAAGATATATTGAAGCTGTTGGTAGAAGAAAAACAGCATCAGCAAGAGTCAGAGGTGTTGAAGCAGCAAAAAACTCTGTAAAGATTTTGACAGTTGATGGTGAAAAGAGTCTTGAGGAATACTTCAAAACAGAAAAGCAGAGAATGACAGCAATGGAGTCTTTGATCAAGTTTCCAGTTCCAGTAGCTTTCGCTATTACAGTCAAGGTTGTTGGAGGAGGTTCTTCAGCCCAAGCAGAAGCAATAAGACATGGAATTGCAAGAATGCTTAATGACTTTGATGCAACATTAAGAAAAGATCTAAAGAAAGCTGGATTTCTATGTAGAGATCAGAGAAGTAAAGAAAGAAGAAAGTTCGGTCTCAAGAAAGCAAGAAAAGCCGCACAATGGAGTAAGAGATAAATATAAGAGATTACAGGTGCTAAGGCACCTGTTTTCTTTTACCCACAACTTTTCGCAGTCCCGTAGTGAGCTTTGCTCTACTACTGGGACAAAAAAGCCGCACAGTGGTCAAAACGTTAAAGGACGCTCAGTGTATCATTTCAAAAGCACGATATAAAAATTATATTTATGTCGTCGTTCGGACAGAATATAAAATAAGAATTTTCTATTCTGCTTCTCACTAGCCAAAATAAAAGGCACCGCCGTCGCGGTGCTTTTTCTCTATTCACAATTTTTTTTGCTAAAAAACTTTCTCCGTAAGGCTTTTAAAATGATAAGCCTCGCTTTAAGTTTACCCCGTAGCAAGAAATTCTTATTTATTTGGTACTGGGGTTGGAGAACGGATATAGAAAAACCGGAGTCTTGGGAGACTCCGGTTTGTTTGCATTTGGTAAGGTAATTAGAGTACCATATAGCGATCATCACTTTTGCGAAGCGTGACTTGAACGATGGATTTTGGAAATATTTCTTTTACGCGATAAAGTATATTTTCCATAACCGTGCGTGAGTCAGCTTGAATTGGTCCGAGATCAATGACGATTACGATATCATCAGTGTCACCGTAATTTTCCTGAGTAGGCGGGGGGATAATTATAATGTCCCCTACTTTCTCCACTCCGATTTTCATTGCGATAAACGCTCTGGCGATCGAGGTCATCAGAAGTAACCGCATTGCTCTGTCTGCGAATCCAGGGACACGAAGCACCGAGATAACTGGTTTGCACGTCATCGACATTCTCCTTACTTAGATTTTTTGTGTACGACTCCTTTGAATATTATAGCAATTATTTTACTTATAGTCAATAACAAAACGGGCTCGAGTTTAACTCGAGCCCGAAGCACCCTTTCATGAAAAATGTCATTAAATGTAGTTGTCCCAATCTGGATCTTTTGAGAATCCAGAGCTGATATCCATCCTCATGGATGACACAGCGACGACGCTGTGTTTTTTGTAAGCAAACAATGTTGCAAAAATACTCACGAGGCCAACAAGAAATAATCCAGTTTTCATTTTCTCCTTTCATTAAAATCATAACCCATATTCATGTTATACCCGGAAACTTATAAATCAATGATTTTTAAATTTAAAATTCATAAAAAATACATAATCTAAATTGTATTACTCTAAATTATATTAATACATTGAAATGTTGATTTGTTAAAAAAATGTGATAGAATATAGATATAAATACACTTAATATTATGAATAACAAAAATAATCAAAATTCAGACGATGTCGTATATGACAGTGAATTGACCAAGAAATCCAAAACTAACAAAAAAGATTTAACAGATTCTGACCAAGTGGTCCCTGAAGAAGTTGAGGAATCCCTCGAGTTGTTAGTTAAGAATCTTCGAGAAAAGCTAAAACTTTGCGAAAAAGAAAAACAGGAATATATGGATGGTTGGCAGAGAGAAAGAGCAGACTTTGTAAATTACAAAAAAAGAATAGAAAATGAGAAAGTTGAATTGATTAAATATGCTAATGAGAGCTTGGTTGAAGATTTAGTCCCAGTGCTAGATAGTTTTGAAATGGCTTATGCAAATCGCGAAGCTTGGGAAAAAGTTGATAAAAACTGGCGTGTTGGTGTGGAGTATATTCATACTCATTTAATTAAAGTCTTAAAAGAAAATGGTATTGAAGAGATGAATCCCGTTGGTCAAAAGTTTGATCCAGGGCTTCATGTCGCTGAAGAAATGGAAAAGGTAGAGGATGATTCAAAAGTTGGGGTAATTCTATTTGTTAAGAAGAAAGGATACTCTATAAATGGTAGAGTAATTCTGGCTCCAAAAGTTGTGGTTGGTGAATCAAATTAGGATTAATTTTGTGTTTATTCTAATATTGACTCTGATTATTCTTTAGTTATAATCGTTATATGTTATCAATTCAAAAACAGCCAAAATACTTAGAAAAAATGGTGCGTTTGCCAAACGGAACTTTGGCGATGGTTGTTTTTGAAATTGTTGAAGTAAATGGAAGGTTGAAGGCTAGAGCTATCTGTGGAAAATTAATTTCACAAACTACTTCTGAAGAAAAAATTTATGCTCTACCAACGCACATAGAAAGTATTCCGATTATCCCACTTAAACAACCACTTTTTTCATATAATTTTTTAGCACAAAAAGATTTATCATTTTTCTCAAGTCAAATTACTCGAGCTCCTAATTTTGCATAAGTGTTTTCTGTCATCCTCGCGTATGCGGGGATCCAGGATTATTTAAATTACACTGGATTCTCGGTTATGTCGGGAATAACAAAGAGGGTGTAATTACTATCTATTATTCACAATAATTAAATTAACTTATGTCAAAAATAATTGGAATCGATTTAGGAACAACTTTCTCCGCTGTAGCAATTATGGATGGAGATGCTCCTAAAATCATTGAAAACATTGAAGGTCAAAGAACAACTCCTTCTATTGTTGCAACATCAAAAACAAATGAGAGACTAGTCGGTCTTCTAGCAAGAAGACAGGCTGTTACAAACCCAAAGAACACAGTTTTTCAGGTTAAAAGGTTCATGGGTCATCAGTATGATGATGCTGGAGTTCAAAAAGATAAAGGATCTGTATCATTTGATGTATTAAAATCCTTAAACGGAGGTGTAGAACTTGCTATGGGTGGTAAGAACTATAGACCTGAGGAAGTTTCAGCTATGATCCTACAGAAACTGAAGACTGATGCAGAGACAAAACTCGGTGAAAAAATAACAGATGCTGTTATCACAGTTCCTGCATACTTTAACGATTCACAAAGGCAGGCAACAAAAGATGCGGGACAAATCGCAGGACTTAATGTTTTGAGAATTATTAACGAGCCAACCGCTGCAGCTCTTGCTTACGGAATGGATAAAAAGAAGAATGAACAGATCGCAGTCTATGACTTTGGAGGAGGAACATTTGATATTTCCATTCTCGAGGTTGGAGATGGAGTTGTAGAAGTGAAATCTACAGATGGAGATAGTCATCTTGGTGGTCGTGATATTGATAAGAAAATCGTCGATTGGATGGCAGAGGAATTTAAGAAAGAAAATGGAATTGACGTCAGAAAAGATGCGCTTGCACTACAGAGACTTGATGAAGCCGCTGAAAAAGCAAAAATTGAGCTTTCAACTGCAATGGAAAGTGAAATAAATATTCCGTTCATTACTTCTGATGCAAATGGACCTAAACACTTGGCACTTAAACTTTCTCGCGCAACTCTTGAAAATTTGACCAAAGAATACATTGATAGATCAATTGAGATAACAAAGAGAGCTGTTGCTGCATCGCCATTCAAGTTTGCTGACATTGATCAAATTCTTATGGTTGGAGGACAGACAAGAATGCCTGCAATATTAAAAGCTGTTAAGGATTTGTTCGGGAAAGAACCAAACCTATCTATCAACCCAGATGAAGTCGTGGCTCTCGGTGCTGCGGTTCAGGGTGGAATTCTTCGTGGAGATGTCAAAGACATTTTACTTTTGGATGTTATACCACTATCTCTCGGAATCGAGACAATGGGAGGTGTTGCAACAAAACTCGTAGAGAGAAACACCACAATACCCACCTCAAAGACCCAAATCTTCTCTACAGCAGCAGATAATCAGACCTCTGTTGAAATACATATCGTTCAAGGAGAAAGACCGATGGCGACTGATAATAAATCTCTTGGTAGATTTATTCTTGATGGAATACCACCATCACCAAGAGGTATGCCACAAGTTGAAGTTACGTTTGATGTGGATGCAAACGGAATTCTAAATGTTAAAGCAAAAGATAAAGCCACAGCTAAAGAACAGTCTATTAGAATAGAAGCCAGATCGGGTCTCTCTGAAGACGATGTAAAGAAAATGCAGAAAGATGCTGAGCTTCATGCAGAAGAAGATAAGAAGAAGAAAGATGAAGTTGAGACAAAAAACATCGCAGAGCAAATGATTTATACTGCGGAAAAAGCTTTGAAAGATAATAAAGACAAAGTACCAGCAGAAATTGTTCGTTCAGTTGAAGATAAAATAACAGCCTTGAAGTCTGCTAAGAATGGAACTGATATGGGAGCTATAAAAACCGCTTCTGAAGCACTTTCGAATGAGATGCAGAAGATTGGTGAAGCAATGTCCAAAGCAGGACAAACAGCCCCAGGAGCACAAAGCGCCCCAAATCAAGGTGAAGAAAAGAAAGACGAAAAGGTAAGAGATGCAGATTATGAGGAAAAAAAGAAAGATGATTCTGGAGAACAAAAATAATTAAAAGAAAAACCGGTAGAGGAATACTGCAACATGCAGTCCCACTACCGGTCCCCAAAAGGGGGTTAGTGCACAAATCGTGCAACGAAGTATATTGAGGCAAGTGACATAACCACGACAATGCCTATACCATACATTATCGAAGTTATTTCTCCCCCTAGTAAGGGAATTCTGAAAAATACTCCACTCCAGTTAAGAAGACCAGAAGATACCAGAAATGCGATAATAGCCAACTTGCTACCACCGTTGTCCCACTCTGTTTTAAGAACCGGTCCTGCAGCTAACCCGCCAGGCATAATCACTCCAGCTAAGATGGATTTTAGAACACCGTGCTTACCGTCGACAATTTTTTTGATTGTATCAGGTTTCTCCTTGTAATAGGCACTTATTTGTCCAGAGAGAAATGAAAGTGCAACTATTAGTGCAATCATTCCACCAAATAGCTTCACACCACTAGCCAATCCCGACTTAATCAGATCTACTCCGCCGATTTTGTAGTTTATCCCGCAAAGAATAAGAGCCACAACAATAACAACACCAACAGTCCAAAAAGCTTTCATAACCACCCCTTGTTATTTGTTAAGTCCTGTAATATAATAACGACTTAACATTGTAATGTCAATACCAATTAAATAATTTCAAAATCAAATTTATCTTAAATAACTATGCCCAAAAAAGATTATTATCAATCACTTGGAGTAGAAAAAAACGCTTCCAAAGAAGAAATAAAGAAGGCTTACCGAAAGCTTGCTCATGAATATCACCCAGACAAAGGTGGTAATGCTGAGAAATTTAAAGAAGTAAATGAAGCTTACTCTGTTTTGGGTAATGACGAAAAAAGAGCTCAGTACGATCAATATGGTCAAACTTTCTCAAATGGTGGTCCTCAAGGAGGTGGTTTTGGTGGATTTGATCAGGGTGGATTTGGAGGTTTTGATTTTTCCGGCTTTCAAAATGCTCAAGGAGGACAAAATTTTGAATTTGATTTGGGAGATATTTTTGGGGACTTCTTTGGTGGTGGTGGAGGTGGACGCAAGAAGCAGAAAAAAGGTAGAGACATACAAGTTGATTTGGAAATAACTTTTGCCGAATCAATATTTGGAGCAGAAAAAAATATTTCCTTTACGAAAACTTCTCATTGTGATGACTGTAATGGAACAGGTGCTAAAAAAGGTACTGATATGGTTACATGTTCAGTCTGTAACGGGATAGGCAAAGTTGTTGAGACAAAAAGATCAATTTTTGGAGTATTCAATACTGAAAAAACATGCGAAAGATGTGGCGGAATTGGGAAGGTTCCCAAAGAGAAATGTAACAAATGTGGTGGAGATGGTCTCGTAAAGAAACAGGAACAAGTTAAGGTTAATATTCCGTTTGATGTAGAGGATGGCGAGTCCATCAGACTGACCGGCGCGGGAGAAGCAGTTAAAGGTGGTCAAAATGGAGATTTATACATTAAACTTCACGTTAGAAATAAAACTGTATTTGAGAGACAAGGAAAAGATATCGCCACAGTATTAAATATAAAATTATCTGATGCACTGTTGGGAGCTAAATATTCTCTTGAGACCTTAGATGGACCAATCGAACTAAAAATACCAGAAGGAGTTAGTTTTGGTGAGGTTCTAAGAATCAAAGGAAAAGGAATACCAATGGACAATGGTAGAAGAGGAGACTTGCTAATAGAAGTAAATATTAAAATTCCAACTCATTTATCGAAGAATGCAAAAAAAGTCATCAATGATTTGATTAATGAAGGGTTATAATTTTTCCTTTCTAACATTCCCGACATGATTGGGAATCCAGTAGAAATCGAGGTGGAGCCTTGAATCTCAAAAAGGCTCCACCTCGATTTTGTTTTCTTTTTCCCTGATTGTTATATAATACTTTTATGGAAACAGAAACTAAATTAGACACAAAAAGTAGTTTGAAAAATGCAATTTTTTATACTATCTTTTTCTTGTTACTTATTGGCTCAATTGTTGTAACTTATGTCAAAATAGTAGTTAATAAAAATTATCAGATTGTTGCAGAAACTTCTTGTGACCCAGTAAATGAAAAATGCTTTGTTTGGGAATGTGATATAGAAATAGACGGTGAATGCTCAGATGTTGCAGAAGAAAATGTTTTCATCTATAAAATCATAAATAAAAAGGCTTCGTCTATTGCTCTTTGTGAAGCAAGTGATGAAAAACTCGGTTGCAATGAAGAGCTCACCTGTACTGAGGGTGAAGAGAATTGTTCATATGAGTATTGTAATGAAGAAAGCTTAACTGATGGAATTAGATGTTCTGATGAATCAGACGTTCAGCAAGAACAAGTATTGGATGAATCAAATCCTGACGCTCTCCAAGAAATTGTAACTCTTTAGTTGTTAATCAAATATGAAAATCATATATCCAGCGAAATTAAAGAAAGGAGATGAAATCAGGGTAATTGCACCTTCGTGTTCGATGTCTATCATTTCAAAAGAAAATAGAGACATAGCAAACGAGAGACTTTCTGATTTAGGGTTTAAAGTTACATATGGAAAAAATGTTGAGGAAAGTGATGACTTTAGATCTTCATCTATAAAATCAAGAGTTTCTGATTTACACAAAGCTTTTTCAGATAAAAAAGTTAAAGCTGTGTTTGTGGTTATTGGTGGTTTTAATTGTAATCAACTTTTAAGATACATAGACTGGGATATTATCAAGAAAAATCCAAAGATATTTATCGGTTACTCAGACACTACTGCATTACAGAATGCAATATTTGCAAAAACTGGTTTAGTTACATATTCTGGACCAGCATGGTCAACTTTTGGACAAAAACTATACTTTGATTACACTCTTGAGTATTTTAAAAAGTGTTTAGTGTCAGATGGTAGCTTTTCTGTGGAACCTTCAGAATCGTGGAGTGACGATGCTTGGTATAGAGATCAGAACAATAGAACTTTAATTAAAAATGATGGATGGCTTGTAATTAACAAAGGATCTGCTTCAGGAACTATTCTTGGTGCAAATCTTTGTACTTTCAATCTGCTTCAAGGTACAGAATATTTTCCAGTCGCAAAAAATACCATCCTGTTTATTGAGGATGATCATACTGTTACAATTGAAAACTTTGATAGAGATTTACAATCCCTGATTCATTTACCTTCATTTAAGAATGTTAAAGGGATTGTTATTGGAAGATTTCAAAAAGAGAGTGAAGTAAGTAATGAAAAACTCATTCAAGTTATTAAGAATAAGGCAGAATTAAAAAATATACCTGTTATTGCAAATGTTGATTTCGGACACACGAGCCCCTTAATTACTTTTCCAATTGGAGGTGAAGTAAAACTAGATACTAAAAATAATCAGATAACAATAATCAAACATTGATATTTTTGATTAAGAGCAGGCAGTCTTTTAATAAATGGCTATTTTCAGCCATATTATTTTGTGTTATTATCAAGCACTATGACGGACGAACCAAAGATAACAATTAAACAAATAATTTCTGAATATTTGAGGGGCTTAAAAGGATACAAAATCCTTTTTGTTGTAAGTGTCCTGTTCTTTATTTTTAGTGGGGTCCTTAGTATTATCGTTCCGTATTATTTTAAAGATTTCTTTAATATTTTAAGTGGGTTGGGTTCAAAACAAGTTTTGGTATCAGAGCTTAACCATATTATATTTTTAATAACTGTTTTTTATGTTTTTGATTGGTTATTTTATAGGGCTGGATATTTCTTATACAACTATGTTGAATCCAGTACTATGGCAAAGATTAAGCAGAACTCTTTTAATTACCTAATTAAACATTCTCATAGTTTTTTTACAAATAATTTTGCTGGGAGTTTGGTTCAAAAGGTAAATAGACAATCACGTGCATTTGAAAGACTTTTTGATACACTCGTATACAATTTTATTCCGCTAGTTATTTCTATAATTGGCTCAATTGTTATAACCTATTACACATCAAAACCATTATCACTTTTAATTTTTGTGTGGATTGTTGTGTTCTTTGCGTCTAGTTTTATCTTCTATAGATGGAGAATGAAATATAATCTTCTGATGGCTGAAACAGATTCCAAAACAACCGGTTTATTGTCAGATAATATCACTAACAATCAAACCATCTCATTGTTTAATGGTTACAAAAATGAAATAGATTCTTTTACTGAAGCGACAAAAGAACAAGCTAAGATCACTTTAAGGACTTGGAATATGGCGGGTATTTATGATTCAATATTGTTATTTTTGACTTATACAACAGAAATTGTGATTTTCTTTTACGCTGTTAAATATTGGGGTAGAGACGAGCTAACAATCGGAGGAATAGCTATGATCCAAATTTATGTTATGTCTTTGACTAAACAGATTTGGAGTATAAATAGAGTCTTGAGAGATAGTATGGAAAGCGTGGCTGATTCTGAAGAAATGGTAGAAATCATGCTCACACCACATGAGATTCAAAATACATATTCTGCGAAAGATCTGAAAATATCGAAAGGGGAAATTGAATTTAAGAATATCGTATTTAATTTTAATGAAACAAGAACTGTTTTAGATGATATAAGTTGTCTCATAAAATCTGGGGAAAAAGTTGCACTGATTGGTCCTTCAGGTGCAGGGAAAACAACTTTTGTTCGAATGATATTGAGGCTTTACAACTTAACTAGTGGAGAAATACTTATAGACGGGCAAAATATAAACCAAGTTACTCAAGAAAGCTTAAGAGAAAATTTAAGTCTTGTACCTCAGGATCCAATCCTTTTTCATAGATCATTGAAAGAAAATATTCGTTATGGAAAACCTAACGCAACAGATGAAGAGGTGATTAGTGCCTCTAAGCTTGCACATTGCGATGACTTCATTGATGCATTACCAGGAAAATACGACACACTTGTTGGTGAAAGGGGAATAAAACTTTCCGGTGGTGAACGCCAAAGAATCGCTATAGCAAGAGCAATACTTAAAAATGCACCAATACTTATTTTAGATGAAGCCACATCAAGTCTTGATTCTCATTCTGAGTCCTTGATCCAGAAGGCTCTGGATAACTTGATTAAAGATAAGACAACTATTGTCATCGCGCATAGACTCTCAACCATTCGAAAAATGGATAGGATTATAGTAATGAAAGATGGAAAAATA
>CAYQFQ010000005.1:0-36715 GCA_964416925.1 uncultured Candidatus Saccharibacteria bacterium | reverse complement strand
CGTAGACTTTTTTTGTTTGGCGTTGAATTCTCAAAGCCTCATAATCGTTCGTGCTTGCGCATTTAACCTCCTGGCGCCGTTTTGGCTTTTGGGGCCGAATTTGTTCAATATCGTGCAAATGGCCTTTTTTGACCGTAATCTCCTAGCGGAAATCTCTTGCACATAACCTCTATAAGGATTTCTAATTTCCAGTATAGCATATCTGTCATAATTGTCAAGTGTTTTATATATTTAATTATTTAATATCTCAAAAAAGCCTTATAATATAAGGATAATTATGATTAATATGTCGCGTCATATAAATGAATAACAAGCATGATAAACCACCTACACCCCATTTAGCACAACAGCAAACGAAATTTACTTTTCGCGACTATACACACCATAGGTCTCCGCATAATCCAAAATGTGTTCCTCCATCTCCTCATCTATTCTTGCCTTCTCTTCTGCTGCGTTCAAATTTATTTTAGTATCAAGGGCATAGAGCTTGAAATAATACCTATGAGTACCAGATGGCGGACAAGGGCCTTCGTAATCTGCTTCTCCTGAACTATTTTCTGCCTCTATCGCATCGACTGGCATAGAACCTTCTTCAATTCTCGTAGTCTTTGGGTCGATATCAAAAACCACCCAATGAATCCAGGTCCCATCTGGCGCATCTGGGTCATCCATGATTAACACTAGGCTCTTTGCATTTTCGGGTACACCAGAAATATTAAGTGGTGGATTAATGTTCTCTCCATCACATGTGTACTTTTTCGGCATTCTTTCATTATCTTTAAAAGCTTGGCTAGATATTTTCATAAGTTAAATTTGAATTATTCGACAATATCTTCTTTGACTATAAGAAAATATGTACATCTATCTGAATTATACAAACATCATGCTTAAAATAGAATTAACTAAAAATCTTGAGACTTTTTCGAATTTCGATTAAGTTTGGTATTGTTTTCTCCACTAAATCCCAAAAATTCTTTGAATGGTTAAATTCCTCAATGTGACATAGCTCGTGAACAATAATATAGTCTCTAGCTTCCTCAGACAAAAAGAGAATTTTGTAATTAAAATTTAAGTTTCCCTTTCTTGAACAACTTCCCCACCTAGATTTTTGATTTTTAACACTTACTCTATTGTATTTGTAGTTATAAAACTGGTTAAAATGTTTTAATCTATTTATCACAAGATTTAATACCTCATCTTTATATTTCTTGAAGTCTCTTTTTGTTCTAACCACTACCATTTTTTGTGGATATTGAAGAAAATTATTAACCTTATCTAATATCCAATTCTTTTTCTGAGTTATAAACTCATCTACGATATTATCTTTTATAAATATTGGAACAGTAACATCTACTCGTCCATCACAAAAGACGGCAATTCTCATTCTTTTTGCTCTTTTACTTCTTTTTAAATTATATTTCACTTCGCATGAAAAAGGATTCCCATGCATAAACTATTTTCCAAGATAATGTTTTAAAGTATAAATCCAATCTTCATCTTGAGTTCCGTCTTCAAGCTTTGTTTTCAATAGCCATTCTAGATATCCTTTATCTTCTTTTGATATTTCCTCTACAGTTTTACCTTTATGCTTTCCAAAGTTAAATCTCTTAAAGATTACAGGATTCTTTGATATCTCTACCATTTTTTCAATTGAATCTTTATCGCTCATACCGTTTTCTTTAATTTTTATCAGTAGTCTGTCAAACAAAGCAAACAAAGTATTAACATCACTTTCTGCATCATGTGCACCACCTAAGACATCAAGGTCAAGAAAATACCTCAAAAACTGCAAACTGTATTCTGGGATTTTATCTTCTTCATCAAGATGTCTTGAGACTCTATACGTACAAATAAATTTCGGTACGGACAATCCTTCAGCTTCTAGCATGCCAATATCAAACTTGGCATTATGAGCAACGAGAATACCGTCAGTGAGTAATGATTGTAATTCCTCCGCAGTATCACTGCCAGCAAATATTTCTTTGTCGGCCACCATCTTGTTCGTAATATGAGTAACACTCATCGCTTTAACAGAGATAGGAACAGGCGGTTTGAAGTAATTTGTTTTTACCTTTCCGTTGTATTTATAACAAATTTGACAAAGTCGATCTTTGCCTATTTCATTACCGGTTGTCTCTGTATCAAGAAAAATTAATTTTTGCATAATATAATTATCTATCTCCCTTTAACAGCTTCAAGTATTTCTTTTAAAGTCTCAGTGATGTTACTCAAAAATGGAATGAAACCCAAAATGTTCAAGAGCCAACCTATAACTACAATTGCCACAATTAAACCCACAAGATATCCTACTGCCCTCCAGAGACCTTGAATAAACAATTGATAACGAGTAGGTTTTAAAACCTTGAGTATATCATTCAGGATAGATTTTATTTCATCTAACTTTAAGTTTTTTTCTTCTTCCATATCTATTTCTTTATAAAACCCTCAAGAGCCTTTAGCGCTTCAACAGGAACCATATATACAACAGTATTGCTCTGGTCTGAAGCCATATCATTAATTGATTGCAACGTTCTCAAATGCAATGCTCCTGGAGTTTTTGCAAGCATCTCTGCTGCCTTAGAGATATTTTCAGATGCAGCAAGCTCTCCTTCGGAATTTATAATCACAGCCCTCTTTTCTCTTTCTGCTTCAGCTTGCTTACCAATCGTTCTCTCCATATCAGCAGGGAGACTTACATCTTTTAGTTCTACATTCTGAACTTTTAACCCCCAAGCATCTGTCTCTTTATCAACTATTTCCCTAATCCTATCTGCAATTTTATCTCTACTTGAAAGAAGTTCATCTAGGGTTACCTCTCCGACAATATTTCTCATAGTAGTCTGAGCATACTGAGATATTGCATATCTGAAATCTTCAACTTCAATAATTGCCATATTTGCATTACTAACCTTATAATAGATAACTGCGTTAACTCTAACCGAAACATTGTCTCTTGTTATGGCGTTTTGATCCGGAACATCAACAGCTTTAGTTCTGACATCTACTCTCTGAAAAGACTGAAAGATAGGCCACACAATTCTCCATCCTGGTTCCATAATGGAAGTAAATTTACCAAGTGTAAATTTAACTCCTCTCTCATACTGATTAATCTGTCGAACACTTGTTATTACTAAAAAGAAAACAATTATAAAAATAAAATACCACATATGATTTTTACCCGTTAAAGTTTTGGCTTACGTATCAACCTAATGTTGATACTTGTAAAATCTTTAATTCTACATAAGCCAAAATCTTTTTCGGGCTAATTAATTAATAATAACTATATTATAACAAATAACATTAATTTCGCATTACTTTTTACATATAACTGTCCTTACTACATAAAAAAAGCGCCACACTTCCGGTTGCTCGAGACCGTTGGTGGCGCTTACGTTAGAAAAGATGACTCTCACTTTCCTTTCTTTTGGTTAAGGACTCTAGATTTTCCTCAACTTCTTCGGGATGGTAGTCGGCCATCGTTTAAGTGCTTTGCCATCACATTTACTTAGCGCCTGCTTTTTTTCACAGGGTAGCCTTTCGAAAGACTCATCGCACAAACCGATTTTCAGAAGTTGGTGTACAACTTAATGCACACTTATTCAGTACTTACCTAAGATTCCCTTTTTTTAAAAAACTAAAGATCAGAATAATGCTTTTTCAGTCTCCTCATGGGAGTAATAATGTTTTTGTCCGGACCAACAGCGCGACGGATATCCCTGTAGATATCCATCAACTCGCGAGCCTTATTATCGCATTCGACGATGAACTGCGAGATTCGAGCATCCAATTCTTCGTACAAGATCCTCTTTTTCTTGTCATTTACAAAGTGATCCCGAAAATCCTCTAAACTCACCAGTTTATGCCAGACGACAATCGCCTGCATAATATCCTGCTTGTTTTCCACAGAGCAAGACGCCAGAAGTTCCATAAGCATGAAATTACTCGTTACGTGAACCTTTTTCATCTTTTCCTCCCTATTTAAGCTGTTACGTATCTCTAATATTAGATTAGCACCAAAAAATACTCCTGTATATGTGAGTTATAACCAGGCTGTTTTATGCTATAATTTGAGCCATGAAAATCCCGATTAAAAATATGCTCTACCACGAGCCCTTACAGAAGATTTTCCTTGATACTTTTGTTAAAAGAAAAATTTCAAACAAAATTGTAGGAAAGATAGCTGATAATCCAATTAGTAAAATCTTCATAAAGAACTTTGAAAAGGATTTCGGAATTGATCGGTCGCTGTTTAAACTTCCACCAAAAGGGCGATTCCGTACACTTAACGATTTTTTTACGCGTGATTATTTAGACAAGATTATCAAGAAAGCCTATCCGTCAAATCCACACGGCGCATTTCACTCACCTGTTGAGTGTTTCTTGAGTCTACAGACGAATATTAATCCAGAAAGTATTGTTCAAGCGAAAGGTTTTACATATTCCTTATCTGAGTTTATTGGAAGTAACCCTGGGCATAATTTTAGTGGTGGAACGTTGATTAAATTACGTTTAACTCCAAAAGAGTATCACCACGCTCATTATTTTGATAATGGAAAAATTGTTGATTTTAAAGATGTTAAAGGAAGTTACTACACATCAGATTTTGCTTCAGTGAAAAAGATTAAAAAAATGTACTGCAAGAGCCACAGGCATGTCATGAAAGTTGAAACAAAAAACTTTGGTACAGTCTATTATGTTGAGGTGGGAGCGACTTTTGTCGGAACAATTATTCAGAATAATAAAATTGGAGACATAGTTAAATATGGAGACAAAAAAAGCTTATTTAAATTTGGCGGTTCAACAGTTTTTCTGTTATTTGAAAAGAATAAAATCTCTCTCAGGGACGACATCAAAGAACTATCGATAAATGGTGAAGAAAAATATGTCACACTCGGCGAAGTCTTAGGAAAGAAAATGTAATTTTCAATTAATTAAGTTTAACTCAACATAAAACTGAGAGCCCTTACCCTCTCCCTGAGATTCCGCCCAAACATGATTATCTCTTGTTTCAAGTAATTTTTTTGCAACATAGAGACCCAAACCTGTTCCTAAAATATTTGCGCCACTTGCATCTTTGGCACGGCTAAACTTTTTAAACAACATTGGTAATGTATCTTTTGAAATACCGACGCCACTATCTTTTACACTAAAAATAACCTTATTATTATTTTTCTTACTAAGCCCAACCTCTATCCAACCAGTCTTCGTATATTTGTGAGCATTATCAAGCAAGTTTGCGAAAACTTGTTTTAACTTTGTCTTGTCCTCGTGAACGATACATTTTGTTTTTAAAATATCTGTTTTCAACTTCAATCCACTTCTCTCTATATTTATTTTAAATTCATTCAGAACCTCATTTATTAGATCAGCCACATCAAAATCTTTCAGATAATATTTCATTTCTCCTTGTTCTATACGAGATATATCCAAGAAATCACTCACTGTTTTACTTAATGAATCTGTTGATTTAAATATTATGTCTAGAGGTTCAATAAATTCTTTTGGAACTTTTCCGTAATCTCCTTCAATGATTAAAGAGATGTAACCCTTTATAGCACCAAGTGGCCCACGTATCTGATGAGTAGCAAGAGAAATATATTCATTTTTTAAATGGTTAATTTTCTTTAATTCCCCATTTGCTTCTTGTATTTCAGCTATTTTACTTTGAAGTTCTTTCAATTTATCACTTGATTCAAGTAGTCTATTCTCATCTATAGAATACCCATCTTCAATGTGTTTCTTTAGAACATTTGTTGCCCACATTCTAAATCGTGTTGCTTTTTTGGAATTTACCCTATATCCAACAGATATAATGACATCTAAATTATAGATTTTGACTATATATTTCTTGCCATCCCTGGCAGTCAGTTCTATTTTGGAACTAACTGAGCTCTCTTTTAATTCCCCCGTTCTAAATATATGGTCTAAATGTTTAGTTATTGCAGGTCTCTGTGTTCCAAAAGCCAAGGCAATCTGTTTTTGGGTCAGCCAAACAGAGCCATTTTCTATCATTGTTTCTATCTTGATACAGCTTTTCTCCGGTTCGTAAATTATAATTGTTTTCTTTTTATGCATTTTTATTAATTTTAAGACTAAAAAAAGACTGAATTTTTATCCTTGAAGATGAAAATTCAGTCTTTTTTCTATTCAAATCTCTCAACAACTCCTTTTGATATAGAATTTTTTCTGTAAGTAATTTTCAATAACCTCAAAACTTGGAAAATATATTTGATTAGGAAGATTGTCCAATTCAAACCAATCCCATTTTACGATTTCATCAGGCTCCATGACATTGGCTTCACCACTCCATTCTTTTGCAGTGAGTCCAATGGTCATATAGTGGGCATGCTGATTTTTACAATTATGAACGGAGATAACTTCTGGATTTTTGATATCTATTCCTGTTTCTTCTTTCACCTCACGAACAGCTCCTTCTTCAAAAGTCTCTCCCCAATCAAGTTTCCCTCCTGGAAGAGTCCATTCTCCTGCACTTTTAAAAGCTGAATCCGCTTTTTCTGGATCTGGATGTCTTAGGCCTAGAAGTATTTTCTCATCTTTCTCAAGGACAACACCAAAGCCTGCACCAACTTTCTTTTTTTCTTCTGACATAGGAGCATATTATAAGTCTTCAAGAAAAATATATCAACTAATAACTTTATAAAAAACACATCTGATATTTAATTTATTAAATAAAAGATATAAAAAATATTATTTAATAAGAAAAACACACAATTAAAAAACGCGTGGTTCAAGATTGCTTTCGCTTTCTAGAACCACGCGTTTCGTTTTTTAATCCTCAGTATTCGCCCGAGAGCGAAAGTCCGAAGAATGTCTCATTCTCCCTTCCTTCATCTTCCAGTATGGGACAACTGAAAAGGAAAGATGGTGAGAGTTCGAAATTGCCTATGGAATAGGCGATGGATACTGACTGGAAGAAGATGTAGTTTTCTTCCGCGTCGTAAGCTCCATCATCGTAAGTAATGTATGGTGAAAGGCAGACGGTAATGTGTACAATCATATCTGACAGTGCAAGGATATGAATACAATGACTCACAACAATGCAATATTGATAGCCACAGAAAGAGAAAGATGGCTCAAACTTCACACAGAGGGTGAATTGACCATTACAGAACTCTCAAAGAAGTCTGGATTCTCAAGAGATACCCCACATAGATGGAAAAAAGAATATATCAAATATGGACTGAATGGTCTCAAAGAAAAGTCTAGGGCTCATCACTACCATCCTAATACCACATCACCTTTGGTTGTTTCTCGTATCAGAGATATCAGAACAGCTCACAATTTTTGTGCAGTAAAGATTCAGATGAGATTAAAGAAAGAAGGAATTACCATGAGTGTACGAGGAATACACAAGATATTGAAAAGAGAACAGCTTGTGAGAACAAGAAAAAGACTCAAGAGAGACAATATCTGGATACCAAAGAGTACTGTCCCAGGAGAGCTTGTAGAGATTGACGTTGCTTTGATGAAGAGATTCAAGGGTAAATGGATATATCAGTTCACAGCGATTGATTGTTGTACTAGATGGAGATTTCTAAAGATATATTCAGAACAACATTCACTAAACGCAGCACGTTTCTTGGAATCACTAATTGAAAATGCTCCATTCAAGGTTCGTGGAGTAAAAACTGACAATGGTTCAATCTTTACTAATAGATATTCTGGAGCATACAAAAGTTTGGGATACAGAAAAAGACATTTGTTTGATCAAACATGTTCATCTCACAATATTCTTCACTATCTCATACAACCAGGCAAGCCTGCGCAGAATGGAAAAGTTGAAAGGAGTCATCGTACTGATCGAGAAGAATTTTGGAACAGAACGAGGTTTAATTCACTTGAACAGGTAGAAGAAAAACAAAAAATGTATGTCGATTGGTACAACAATGAACGTGAACATTTGGGCATAAATGGCTTAACGCCAATACAGAAACTAAGAGAGTGTCAGATATGATGTTGCATGTTACATAAAATTATGCCTATAGATAAGGATAAAATCGAAATTATAAACACTCCTTCTTTGGGTCCAGTCTATAAAATGGCCAGAGAATAAATAGAACAATATTAGTAACAAAAAATAATATTACCCATGACCAAATGCTCCACATTACATAGCCAGCCAGTATTCCCCCAATAACAATACCAGTTGAAAACACCCCTAAGATATCTATAAGAATTTTTCTCTTTAAAATCACATCATATTCTAGATTACCCAAAAGCATCGTGTACTTAATAGAAGAGATTGCAAAAATTAATAAGTTAAAGAAAATAAAATATGTAGCGTTGTTAATACTAAACGCCATCATCATAAATAAGAAAACCAAAAGTAAGTCGAATAGGTTATGCATCAAATTATTTGCAGGTGCGAGACGAGAGAAACTTCTGATCGAAAAGAAAGTATTAAACACAAAAATTGCATAAAAAATTATCAAGGGTATTACCCTATGCCAATCAAATTGTTCAAATACAAGAGCAAATATAAAAGCCAGCGTAAATAATCCGCTCACAATCCAAGCTTTTAATTCAGCACCTCTTTTTTCGCTTTCTCTTATGACTTTTTCATCAATCGTGGGTTCTAATCTACAGTCATTATAAGATTTCGTAAATGGGCGTTTAAACAAAACCTCCCAAACAAAATTTAATGCGTAAACAATATTAGTTCTTATTAACCCCTCCTTTTGGAACCTTCGACTAGATGAAAATATAAAAAAATTCATTTTAAACACCACCTTGCCAAGTTTACTCAGACGACGAGATAGATCCGTATCTTCTCCATAAAACTGTATACTTTTATCAAAACCACCAATTTCTAAAAGGGCTTTCTTTTTTGCAACAAAGTTACCACCGAGTATCATGTATCCAGCGAGCATATAACCAATAGGAGCATTCACCCACCACACCATATGCATGAAAAAGTTTTTAATCTTTGATCCATCATAATATCTATAAGGACCACTCAAACTAACTGCCTCGGGGTTTTTTCTAAAGAACTTTTCAACAATGTTAAACCACATAGGATGAAGACGAGTATCTGCATCTATATAGGCTAAATAATCACCTCTTGCCTCATCAAGACCTTTTTGTCTTGCTTTTGTAAGACCTTTTATCGGCTCATCAACAACTCTGACTCCCGGAAATTTTAATGCAACTTCTTTAGTTCTATCAGTACTATTATTATTAACAACGATTATTTCATAAAACTTTCCATCAGAATATTTTATGGCTTTTTCCAAGCACTCTGGAAGATATAACTCTTCGTTATAGGCTGGAATTACAAGACTTATTTTTAAATTACTGCTATTTTGCGTCATGTTTTTCTTTGATACTATCACTTTTTTTATGTACGAACCATCTTGCAATACCGTATTGTAATATGATCAATACACAGGATGAAATCAAAATTATTGCAATGTTTCTCTTAGAAAAAGCTGGGATAATATTAGTTGTGTCGAAGAAATTTGTAATGATCGGAATTTTCAAGATGAAAAACAGCAATACAATCTCAAACAAAGCAAAACCAAGAATCTGCATTTTCTGAAATCTTGTTACTATCCCCCTGTACACATATGGAGTAAACATAAAGAATACAAAACCAGCAAAACAAAATGCTAAGACAACTAGTATGTTCGATTCTGCTAACTTCAGATACTGTGGACTAAGCGCAAAGATTATTGATATAAAAATAGTTTGAATAATAGACGAACAGACTGCAAAGGGTAAGATCTTTTTTAAATATGGCTTAGTACTTGGAAAATCAACTTTTCCTGAATACATTATCGTCCAATATGAAATCAACATTCCTGGAATACCGACAGTAAAATAATTAATCAACGTAATGTTAAGAGGTGTAAGTGGATACGCGTAACCAAAAATACTTGTCACTACAAAAAGCAGAAAACCAACAATCGACATATTCAAGAATATACTTCCAAAAATCTCCACGTTTCTTATGATACTGTCGGCAAGCGTTACTCCACCAGGCAGAGCCGTAAAACTATTATTTGTAAGTACAATGGAAGCAAGTTGTCGTGTTGCGGGAGCTCCATCAAACATAGCAATACCTAAATCCGCTTTCTTTATTGCAAGTGCATCATTTGCACCATCACCAACCATAGCCGTAAAACCATCTTTTTTAAATGCTTCAACAATTTTCTCTTTTTGCTCTGGGACAATCCTAGCAAAAATTGTATAGGAGCTTACTTTATTTTCGAAATCTTCTTTGGTCCACAATTCCATTTCCTCACCAGTTATTATTTTGTCAGTGCTATTTATGCCGGCCAGTTTTGCTACAGTATGAACTGTTTCTGGATTATCACCGGAAATGATCCTTATACTTACACCTCTGTCTTGGAAGAAATTGATAGTGTGCTGAATTCCCTCTCTTAGATTATTATAAAAAACATACACAGCAATAATTGAAAACTTTGTATTTTTCAGGTCTTCTGGAATCTTATCTCCAACCGCTTGCATAACGCACCAGACATGTTTACCGCTTTTCGCATACTCATGTAAAAATCTTTCAAGCCAAACCTTTTCTTCATCATTTTTGATCTTTGATAGAAAGACATCTGGTGCTCCACCAAAAATAACTAAACTTTCACCTTTATTTTCAATACAGACAGCACCATATCTCCTCCACGATGAGAAAGAAAGAGATGATAAGCATTCAATAATATTTTCCTCATACTTTATACCTAAAAACTTTCTTACAGCGTTAAGAGTTTGAGAAGAATCACCAGTCCCTTGAATATATGACATAGTTAACTCTTGTGCGGTATTGATATCAATTTTTGGTGGTACATAGATATCTTCTACAACGAGCGTATTTTCTGTCAGGGTTCCAGTCTTATCCATGCAAAGATTTTTTATTCTACCCAGCTTTTCGGTCGCATTCACTTCTTGTAACAAGACATGACGACGAAATAGATGTGCAGCTCCGTAAGCAAAAAATAGTGCTATAGCAAAAACAAGCCCAACAGGCATAAGTGCACTAGTTAAAGCACCAATATTTTTAATAATCGTAATAGCGCTTTCATGAACTATTTCTCCACGCACAATAACAACACAAAGTACAACAGCTAGAACATACCCAGAATATCTAATAAACAAATTAACATCTTTCTGAATAGGGCTCATCTTTACAGAATATTTTTTTATTCCCTCTGTCATTCTCGCAATACGGCTTTCATTAAATACGCTTTCGGTTTTTACGGTGCCCAAACCAGAAGTAACGACACTTCCCGCGAGTAGATGTTCTCCTTTTGTTTTCAACGCCGAATCCGACTCACCAGTTATCAACCCTTCATTTATTTCAAAACTATGTGATGTAACAAGCAAACTATCGCAAGGAACTTGATCACCAATTTTAAGCTTGATTATGTCACCCTTTTGAATAAGCTCATTTAAAATTAACTCTTCTGTTCCATCAGATTTTATACGTATAACGTGCGGTGCAGTTAGTAGTTGAAGCTTTTCAAGTTGAATCCACGCATTAATATCCTGAATAAGACCAAAAATGATATTTAAAAAAGTAAAAATACCCAAAAACAAAGATGATTGTCTATCACCGAAAACAAAAAGAAGAATTACAACTGTAAAAATTATTCCATTGGTGAACAAAAAGACATTTCGAGAGATTATATACAAAAGCTCTTTGAATTTAATCTTGTATATGTCAGCTTTTTTCTGCAAAGTGTATTCCATTATCTTACAACCTTATATTTTGATTTCTTCTGAAAAAAGAATGGTAAATTAGCAACTATTGTCCATTGAAAGAAAATTGTGACCCAGCCAATTTGTTCAAAACGTCTTGTTGATGAATAAACAGACCGTGTATCAAAAAAGAAAAAGTTGCCATACTTTCTCGCATCTTTTATAAACTTCAAATCTTCTCCCATCTCAAGTAATTCATCATATTTAATGTCTTTTAATAATGAACTTTTTGCAATTTGAATAGAATATGAGACTTTAAATATTTTATGGCAAAGATTCCAAAAACTAAACCAAAATCTTGCAACTCTTGATATTGGATATGGTTCAACCGATGTTGTCCCAATGGTATAATATTCATTTGTATTATCCTGTAGAAACTTGTTTAATTCATTTAAAAAATTCTCTTTCAAAATTGTGTCTGCATCCAAGAAAACCGTCCAATCGCTTAGAGAACTAATCTTCTCCATACCAAAATTTCTGGCCAAAGATACCCCTTTTGCTGAAGAAGAATAAACCGATATCTTTTCACCTTTATTATTTTGAGCGATTTCAAGAGTCTTATCAGTAGAACCATTCTCTACAACAATTGCTTCAAATTTATCTTTAGGATAATTAAAGCCATTTATACCATCTAAGGTGTCTTTGAGATACTTCTCTTCATTGTGAGCTGGAATTACTATCGAGAAAAAGAATTGTTGAGCCATATTATTGAGTTTTCTTTATATTAAAACAACGATCCTATTATAGCAATTTTCTTTTCCCTGGTCATTCTCTTTAATTCTACTTCCCTCTTCATCGCATCACTTTTTGTTTTAAACTTTTCTGAATATACTAGCTTTACTGGTCGGCGTCCTCTAGTATACTTTGCTCCTGTACTTAAAGTATTGTGAGCAAATTCTCTTTTTTCAAGATTATTTGTATAACCAGTATAAAAAGTCTTATCTTTACAAAGTAAAATATAGACGAAATATTTCATATCAACTTTATTTATCTAAATCCAAAGTATAGTCAATTCGAATTTGACTTAAAAAGTCTGGAACGTGACTTACTATAATCATAGCACCTTCATATTTATCAAGTGCTTCAGCAATAACAGGTAAGTGACGAAAGTTAATATGGTTAGTAGGCTCATCTAAAATAAGTAAACCTGGCTTCTGTAATACCAACCTTGCAAAAGCAACGAGTCCCTTTTGGCCTTCAGATAAATTACCAATTTTTAAATTCATACTTTCGGCGGTTATAAGAAAGCCGGCAGCAGTTGCTCTTATCGTTTCCTCACCAATATCAGCCCTAACTGAAGAAAGTGACTTATAGACTGTGTCCTCAAAATTTAACGTTGAAAAATCTTGACGATAATAACCTACTTCAACACCTTTGGTTATGACTGACCCGCATGCTTCATTTTTAGCAATAGCTTCAAGAAGTGTACTCTTACCTATTCCGTTTGGACCCTTCAATAATAAGTGCTGATTACGTCTTAGTTTTATGTTTGTTTTTCTACTTAAAAACTTACAATTCTTTATTGTTTTAAATTCTGAAATCTTAATAATATCTCCAATAATATCTTTTTGAGCTGGAATAATAAACGGACGGATAGTTCTGTCTTCTTTTCTTGTATCTACTTTTTCTTCCTCAAGTTCCTCTGCCTTTTCTCTCATTCTCTTCGCGACCATACGCATTTGCCCTCCCTTCATCGCAAAGAAGTTCGCTTTTTCTTTATTTTCTATGATTTCCTTTGCCAGCTGGGCATTTTTTCTGTTTTCTTTTTCCTGTCGGATTACAATCTGCTCACGAACGTCAAAGTAGTTTCCAACATATTGCTCAACTTTCTTAGTAAAGACGTCCAAGTATAAAACACCATCTGTAAAACTATTTAAAAAATCTGCGTCGTGAGAAATTACAATACATGTCTTTTTATATTCAATTAAAAAATTTGTCAGATGTTCAATCCCATCTTTATCAAGATTATTTGTCGGCTCATCAAGTAAAAGCAAATCTGGTGCTTGAACCAAAGCAGATGCCAAAAGAAGTCTTGCTTGTTGGCCCCCAGAGAAAGATTTTATAATTCTTTCGTGAACTTTAGTGTGTCCTTTAAGATTTACAACTTCCAAAATATCATCAATCTTTACATCAATATCATAAATTTTATCCTTAAAACATTTTTCAAAAAATTCACGCACAGTTAAATCAAGTTCGTTACGAGGTATAACTTGACGAGAGACAGCAATAGATACTCCATTTACAACATTAATCGATCCATCTGTAGGGCTAAGATCACCTGAGATGAGCTTAAACAAGGTGCTTTTACCAGAACCATTCTGTCCCATGATAGTCGTCTTCGTTCCGCGTCTAATAGAAAAATCCACCTCAGTTAAAAGGGGCTTGTTCTCTGAATATCCAAAGGATACTTTTTCAAATCTCAGTATTGACTCATCTTTGGCCATGCAGTAGAGAATACTGTATTTTAGTCAAAATAGAAAGGGATAAAAAAAACCGCGTGGTGTTTGTGCACTCGCATCCAAACACCACGCGTTTATTAATCCAGACTTATTTGCTCTTTTCGAGCCGTTTCACTTCCTCATTGAAGAGGGCGATCACCCATTCAGCCGACCACTGGAGCTTACCGACCGTATCGGCATACCGACAGAAGCGAGCGTCGAACTCGACCTCAAACGGCAGGCCGGTCTGGGCTGACCACAGAGCGCCACGACGTATCGTGAGGATCTGGTCTTCAACCCATTCAGGAAGACCTTCACCAGGAAGATAGTCAGGGTCCACATATTGTGGAAAAGCGCCGATTGGCGTACCACCAGGCATTGAGAGCATCTTGGTGAAGTTTACTGCGCCGAGACCTCCCGAATTCAGGTGAATCTGACCATCGAAAACATCCGCGTCGATCGCTTGATTCATCGCGCTGTGGAATGTCTGACCACTTCCACGACTGTGACAAAGTTCCCCTTGCCACCATGCAAGCTTGGTACCGAAATACCCATTGATCCGGTTGATTACCTCTATCTCAAGGGTGGTGTCCGTAAAGACATCGAGATAACAGGGATCACCAGCTGGCTTTCCTTCAATGAGTAATTTCGAATTCTCAAGCAGACCCCGCTTCTTCGATTCTTCCAAAGCGGAACAAAGACCAGAAACGATGAGCTTCCATTCCTGGAGATTCGGATTGAGATCATGTCCCAAGAGAACATTGTCACCACCAACGACGCGATTCCAACGGATGCCATCGGGACCTGTCCAGTAAATGACATTGCCTTCACCGACGCCTTCCGAGACCACTCGATCAGAAGTCAAAAAGCTGTGAACCATCATGTCACGAGCAAGCTTCTTCCTTTCCGGATCAGGATTGATGAACGCGCCATCGTCGCTTCCCGGCAGGCCAAACCCAGGGGGAATGATTCTGCCAATGCGCGGATAGTGTCCACAAAGAACACCTTCAGCCCACTGATCGATATCGATAGCGCGCGGATTGTTCCACTTGGCGCTATAGCCGAAGTCACGGTCATCACTTTGCACGATAAGTTCGTGCCACCAGTGAGCCGAAACAGCAAGCTCAATGTCGAATCTCGACTTGAGTTCCTTGCTCAGTTTTCCCACCGCCCAGAGCGCTTCCGCCATTGTGGTAAAACCGCCCGCCGTGGGATTGCCGAACCCCATGATCTGCTTCAGTAGATGCCAACTTCCAACCAACAATTTCAACCTCGGTTTATGCATTTTCTCACCTATTTGTTATATCAAATCTCTTACACCCAACCAAAAAGACCTCTTATTTTAAAGTACTGTACCTCCTTTTGTGACCTAAATTTTAACAATTAGAGAATTCCAAAAAACAATACCATTAAAATGGAGTTATGACAAATTAGACTATTTAAAACTATCTAATCAGAAACACACGATCCACCCACATCTCCAAATGGTAGTTTTGATCCGGCAACGGGTGCACAATGAAAACCTTTAGAACATACTGGGGCGTTTAGAATATTTCCTCCGCAGTGTTCACCCGCACCTACAACGCGAGGTGACTCCACAAGGGTCGTACCCTGAACTGTTAAATATTTACTTACTCCAACAGATGGTCGTACTGTCATAGCTTCTCCTGACTTTCTATCTGCATAATTCACAATAATTTGTCCGTCTTTTATCTGCGTAGTCTGTGGGGAAATTCTATCACCAAGCAATATAGCATTTGTTCCGACATAACCAACTGTTGTATTAAGAGAGGCAACAACATAATAATATGTGCCACTACCACCATTTGTCTGTGATACTAAAAAAGCAACGTCGTTTTTACCATCACCATTTAGATCCCCCTCTGCAAGGTTGCCAAAATACTGAGTTATAGTTTTAGAGGTTGATCCTGGTGTCGTCACAACTTCAGATCTTCCGTTTGTTAGCTTAATTAATTGTCCTTCAATTACATAGGTCGCATTTTTGTATTCAACTAAAGTTTTTACTGTATTATTTTTTATTAAGAGCACACCCAACACAATGAGTACAATCAACACAATAACAAAAACAATAGTCCTATATATTCTATTCATAAAATTTAATTATTATTTTGCTTATTGATAATAGTAGATATGTATTATACTTCTTATTTCATAAAAACAATATTAATAACATAAGAAATTACAGATGAATTAATTATATTTTAATAACCCCCTGCTACAATTGCTGACGGACGAATTATTAACATATAACAAAAAATATCTTATGAAAAATAGAGTTATACATTTTGAGATTCAAGCGGATGATATAGAGAGAGCAAAGAACTTTTATACAAAAGCTTTTAGTTGGAATATAAGCCAAATCATGACAGCAGATGACAAGGGCAGCATTGATTACTGGGGTTTAACTACTGGCAGTGATAAAGTCACTGGCATTAATGGTGGTATGTATAAACGTCCAGAGGACAAAAAAATTTACACTTTTGATTGCACAATCGAAGTCGAGAATCTTGACGAAACAATCGAAAAGATAAAAATGCATGGAGGAAGGATAGATGGTGAAAAAATGGAAATACCAAAAGTAGGTTGGTTTGCAAAAGCAATAGACACCGAAGGCAACATGTTCGGTTTAATGCAGTCGACAGGTGAAAAGATGTAATTATTAATTCGGGTTACGCTACTTCTTCGACTTGTTTTAAAACAATAGCATCAAACTCATCACCAGCTTCTTTTTCAACATAATTTATTTTAGAGACAAGTCTCTCTATCGACTTCACTGTGGTCTCTATTTTAGAATCAAGTTCTTGTATGTCGTTTCTAGATTGCTTGTTTATGACTTCAATTTCAAAATTTATTTTTTTCGCTTCTGCAAGAAGGTTTGCTAGTTCTACTTTGAGGTTTTCTATATTAGACACACTTGAATCGTTTTTATTGTCGTTCATAGTTTTATTATTTTAGAATTAATTTTTAACCTTGATCTTGTTAAAATAGAAACTAGAAACTTTGTCAGAAAACTTTTCAACTGGTATTTTCTTAAATTTATAGTATTTCTCAAGAATTGCTTTAAAGTTATCAAAGTTCATTACTAAATTTGCAGACATTTTTGAAACTGACAATAAATCCTTGGCGTTAATAACTTCAACGGAATCTTTAGCTGTACCTTTTTTAATGATGAAAGCATTCCATTCAGTTATAAAATCAGAAATCTTTCTTCTCTCTGGGTCTTTCTCGCCCGTCTCGGGTGTAGAATTCTTAGCTTCAATTTTAGATTCTTTTTTTACTTCTACGTTTCCTGTGCCTTCTATCCTAGTACCAGGAGTAACTATCTCACTACCACTAAACACAGGAGTCTCCTTTCTGGCCTTTACATTCATCTCTATAGGTCTTCCGGCTTTAATACGAACAAACTGTTCTCTCCTATCTCTATAAGGATTTGCCAATTCATCAACAGCTGCAACTTTTTTATCTATTTCAATTTTCCTCTTAGCAAGCTCTTCCTTTTCTTTTTTAATTTCTGCCAGTCCCTGTTGTAACATATCTTCTAAAACTTGAGTTGTTTTTTTGATTTCATCATCTGCATCTCCTGCAAGTTTCAATGCTGCTTCGACAGTACTTTTTCTCTTCTCAAGGGCATTTAGCTGTGTCAATTTTTCTTCATGTCTTACTCCGGTAGTGAATACGTCTAAATCAAGCTGATCCTTAAGTGTCTGCAATTTTTCAAGATCACCCTCCATTGGAGCTAGAAATTCGTTATAGCTACCAATTAATTTATCCGCAACCTTATCTCTCTCATTAATGAAAAGTTTTTTCTTTGCATCAAAAGCCTCAAATTGAGTTTGAGCGATATCTCTTTCATTCATCAATTCAGCTTTTTTAATATCTATCTCTCTTACTTTTAGAAGTAAATTCTCTACACCAGGGGAATTACTATCCTTCAGAGCCGAAATAGCAGATTCCAATTCTTTCTTTGCTGTATCTAGAGCCTCGTTTTTTAAATCAATTCTGCTCATCTCCTCTTTGAAGCCCACAGCTTTCTTTTCGTTCATATCAGCGAGTGATTGCTGATGAGCTGCTTCCATTTTTGCAAAATAGACATCAGCTCCGGTGAATCTGAGAGCGCTATCGTAAAGCTTACGGAAAAAACCCTTTTTAGGCTCCGCTAACTTTCTAAAGAGACGCTCATTTTCTGAACTTAATGCCCCAGCAGGAACTTTCTCCGAAGGCTCTAGCTGTTTTACAGCTTCTTTTTTAGGAGCTGATTCTGCGGGTTTTTCAGCTTTTGGTTTATCGGCTTTCTTTTCTTTCGCAGCATAAGGAACTTTTGGACCAGGTGGCATTATCATCCTCTTTATTAGTTTCTTTGAAACTACCTCATCAAAATCAAAAATTACTTCACCATCTTTCTCTTTCTTGAAAGAGATTCTAAGCTGGTCTTCACCTTTATCGTCCTTTTCAATTTCGATCTTAAAACCTTCAGCAAAACCAAACCCTTGGTCTCCCAAAGATTCGACAAAAGCGTCTCTTTCATCAACTCCCTTTGTCATTTCAATAACCTTTGCTAAAAATGATTCTGTAACAGACTGGTGAGAAGCTAAAATTCTTTCCATTACTGGAGCCACATCTTTTTCATCATCATTCACGATCTTCTCCCAACGAGGCATAATCTTTAAGTATTTTGCAACGATTTCAGCAATCTTGGAAGCCTGGCTACTATATGACATTAAATCTCTTCCACCACCCATTTGCTTTGCCTTTGCATCACTTTCTTCGACGAGATATTTAAGAAGTCTTCCTTCCTTAAAAGCAACCATCATCTCATCAAGATATGGACCCTTTGGAGGCATAATAAAGTCTAGTCTCTTATCTTGAGTAATTTTTGAACCAAACCCAATGTCTTTATTTACAATATTTTTTAGATCTTCAAGAGACTCTGTACCCAAGACACCTTCTTGTCCACCAGCCATTATCAAGCCAGCTGTTTCTTGTGTTCTTTTTCTTGGCGAACCAAAAGCGACAGTATTTGTCAAATCAACACCATCTCGAGAAAGTCCTGCGGCATGGAGTCTTCCTTGTTCAGTCAATCTAACTTCAGTGTCATCAGCACCCTTACCTTTTTCATCGTGACGAGAGAACCTTAAAACAATTTTAGCATGTTCCTTTTTTTCACTAGATTCATGTGATGGAGGAGTCTGAGGCATTCTTGGTTCAGAACCAAAGATCTGTCTGACAGGAGGTCTTTGTGTTAAAGGCGCGTCGGGAATTCTTGATTCTTGATGAAAAATTTGTCTCACGGGGGGAGTTACCGGTGAATTTGATTCTTCAGTTCTTCCAGTCATTTTATCTTTCATTATTCTTATTGCTCTTTGCAATTTTGCATATGCGGAACCTCCTTCTCCATTTTCAAATTGAGACGAAGGATTTTCTCCTGAAATAGGACCTGCACCAGTCTGAAATTCTGGTGATTCATTATTACCTGGGTGTGATTCGTTAGACATTTTATTTTTATCTTAGAAATTAATAAAGCTTATAAATAAATTAGCTCCATATATAATATCACATAGCCATAATCTTTAACAACACAAAAAGCCTCTTTTAAGAGGCTTTTAGTAATATACAGACCTTATAAAAATCTTGATGTTAAGCCACATCCTCAACTTGCTTTAAAACCAGAGCATCCAGCTCATCTCCAGCTGTTTTTTCAACTAAATCCAAGTCTCCACACAATTTTTGAATTTTGTTGATAGAATTGTCTACATCGATGCTAATCTGTTCAACATTCTCTCGAGATTGCTTATTTGAGAAATCGATTTCGTATCTTAATTTCTTTGCACTCGCCAGTAAACCATCAAGTTCTCTCTCCAAAAGTTCTGTGTCCGCTGTTTTTGAGTTAATATTTGTATTATCCATATATTTTAAATTAAAGATTATTTTTTAGCTTTAATTTTACTTTCGTAAAAACCAGTAATTTTTGCAGTAAACTTATCAACCTGAATCTTTCTTAGCTTATAATATTTCTCAATAATGGTCTTAAAATTCTTGAATGCCATTTCTTGGCTAGGTACCATTTTTGATATCTTCAGAAATTCTTTTTGATTTAGAATTTCAGGAGAGTCACTTTTTATTCCTTTTTCCTGAAGGTATGCATTCCAAGTTGAAATAAATTCAGATATTTTTTGTCTTTCTTTACTTTTTTCTACCGTTGGAATTTTCTCTGTAGTTGTAGTTTCTTTGCTAGATTCATCAACAGCCTCAGCACCAGCTTCAACCGCCTCAGATTCTTCTCTAGACGTAGAACTCACTTCCTCACTGCCAGTAAATTCAGGCCCTTTCTCCCTTGTCTTCATATTTATAAGTATCGGCCTACCGCTCTTTATGCGTACAAACTGTTCTTTCTTATCTCTATATGGATTTGCCTTTTCATCAGCTGCGGCAATTTTTTTGTTGATCTCATCACCCCTTCTAGCTAAATCTTCCTTCTCTTTCTTCACATTTGAAGCGATTTCTGAAAGCTCGTCATCTATTCCAGCAACATATTTTTTAATTTCCCTATCTGACTTATTCAACAACTTCAAAGAACCCTCAACTAATTTCTTCTGCTGTTCGAGACTTTTATATCTTTCTAATTGTTCATCATTTTTGACTTCAACTACAGCAGTATCATATTCCAATTTATCTCTTAATCCTTGAAGGTTTTCTAGCTCCGCTTCCATAGGTTTAAGAATTTCGCTGTAACGATCAATTACCTTGTCAGCAATCCTGTCTCTTTCGTTTATGAACAACTTAGTCTTAGCGTCTCTTGCCTCAAGTTTTGTTTGTACAATATCTCTTTTATTTAATATTGCGTCTCTTTCATTGTCTAAATCCCTAACCTTTAATAGATATTTTTCTACACCTGGAGAGTTATTAGCTTTCATATCTTCTATTACTTCCTCTAGCGCTTTTTTTGCTGTCTCTATGGCACCACTCTTAATATCCAAATCATCGATTTGACCCTTTAGTTCTATTGCCTGCTTTTCACTCTTATCAGCCCATGACTGATTAAAAGCAATCTGCATTTTGTCCATTGCAATATCAGCGCCCGTAGCTCTCACTGTACTTTCGTAAGCTTTGCTGAAAATATTTTTTGCAGACTCTGAAAGTTTACTAAAAAGACTTTTATTTTCTCCATTCAAAACTTCCACTGGGATTACAATCCTTTCCCCAGGAACAAACGTAAGTTCAGACTCTCCTTCTGGATTTAAATCATAATCTACTGGTTTTTCAGTTAGGACAACAGGATGAACTTCTGGTGCAGGAGGCAAAACTTCTACAGACAGCGGTTCTTCTGGTCCCTCCGGTGCTTTATTAGGTAATACATCTGACATTAGTGAATCGGCTCCGGTTTCATCCTCCACCACGGGCAGGTCCAGTTTTTTATCTGGCGAAAATACTGCTTGAGCTACAAGATCTGCCATCGAAGTGCTTTTTGGCTTTACGATTTCAGGTTCTATCACTTCCGGACTTTGTGCAACTAGCTCTCCGGGAACATCTTCTCCATCAGTTAAAATAGGTGCTGAATTTTCAATTACACTTTCTTCCGTATTAACAGAATTAAGTGAATCCGCCCCTGTCTCATCATTTGGTTCAGTCTCATTCAATTTTTGATCTTGAGAAATCGCAGTCGGAGCAACAATATCCGCAAGAAAATCAGTCTCAGGTTTTAATACTAACGGTTTTACGTGGATACCATCTTCTTCTAAACCTTCTGTCGGACTATCAACTACAGCCCCCTCAACTTCCTGACTTTGTGCTACTGGCAGTGATATGTCGTCTTCAGGTGCTGGTGTAAAATTTCCCCAAGGATTTTCCTGAGTTGTGGAACTATCAATTACAGGTTGTTCACCCTTTTGAGGATTTTCAGCAATTTCTTGAAGCGCCTTTAGTGCTTCTTCATCTTCTATTGCTGGTGTGAAATTACCCCAAGGATTTTCGTTAGACATTTTTATAATTACTTTTAATTCTAATAAATAAAACCAACAAAACGTTATTTACTTTTTTCAACTATCCTAACAATACCATTATTAGCGTCAAGTTCAACCAAATCACCTGTCTTCAAAATATCAGTAGCATGATATGTTCCAACCAAACACGGAACACCAAGTTCTCTAGATATTATTGCCGCGTGAGAATTAAGACCTCCCTGATTTGCAATTATACCTCCGGCCTTCTTCATAAGTGGCACAAAATCCGGCGAAGTTGTTTCGGTAACTAAAATATCACCAGGTTCCATCTCCATTGAATGCAATTTTTTTATAAAAAGATTGTAGTCTTGATCAAGTTCAGCCAAAATTACCCGAACTTTTGCAATAACATGTCCTTTATTTGCTATTGTTCCTTTAAACTCTGTCTTCTGGGTATGATCGTCTTCTTTAAATCTTTCCAAAATATTTTCTTTTTCTTTTCCTTGAATTTCAATAACATTTTCGTCCTCAGAATAAAGTACAAAAGATTTCTGGCGATAAATAATCACATCCTGACTAACTCTAATACCTGATTCTAGCAAAGCAACCAATTCATCAAAACTGTAAAATTTTACATCTTCTAAATCTAAATTGTGGGACTTTGCGACTATATCTGCCAAATGATAAACCATCGTTGTTAAAAGTTCCACTATCAATGGTCGGCTTTTCATTTTTAGGTCGTCGCCAAGAATAAACAAATTCTTTTTTAGTACAGGACCCATCTCTTTCTTATAGCATCCATCCGTAAAAAAGAACTCGGTTTTCTCAAAATAATAATACATCCTACAGATCATACCTCGGAGATCGTAAAGATCACCAACAGTAATAGAATTAAGAGCCTTTGTCTTTTTTATATATATCTCAGAATCTACGATTATCTGACGAAAACCTTTTTCAAACAAAGCAAAATTTGATTCATTTGAAAATATATCAAATCCAATTTTTGAAGCTTTTTCTGCTGCAGAATTTTCTATATATGACCCCATCATTTCATCTCTGTATATCCACAAAAAATTCCTTTTCCTGTAATGAAAATGAACAAAACAAGTCATAAGATAACCGAGCTTTTTGAAGAAAAAAGCTCTTTGATATCTATTTTTATTTATTTGATCAATATTCATCAATATTTTTACTATTTTGTATCTTCTAGGGTATAATCCAAATCAAGATCTTTAAATTTAAATCTAATTTTTTGCTCTCCTCCCTCGTCTGACTTAATTAATATTTCTGGACCCTTAGAGAAATCAACTAGACCCCCAATATCATCAACAGAAACATCCCCAGCCTTAATTTCAGGATGATTCTGAAGATAAACATATTTAGTTAGATATTCGATCACCCCACTGTGACCAACTAAAACAAGTTTAACTTTACTACCAGACTTAAGTCTAGAAGACAACCTTGAAAAATGATCAATAAGTTCCTTTAAGGCTTCTGCATGTTCTCTACCTGAAAAAGAAGCGCTTGGGAGATTTTCTTCAAAATAATCCCTTATGAGTAATTCGTTAGATTTAGTTTCAAAGTCCTTATTTGCAGGTTCGTATGCCGGAATAGTTTGATCCTTTTCTCTTGCTGTGTCTGCCTGTTCTTTAGTTATAAGTTCATTGCGTTCAAGAATAGCAGTCATTTCTTTCTTAAAATTAGGCCCAACTTCTAAAAATCTCCCAACCAACTCCTTTCTATTTCTTATACTTGTATTAACACCAGACGCTTCCATAAATCTACCAATTGATTCTTTTGCTTCCTGTCCACGTGATAGTGGACTGACATAAAATTTAATTAAATCGTAGTCACCCCTATCAATAAAATCTTCACTCAACTGTTTAAAAAAAGCATCCTTGCCGGCTTGTGTTAATTTGCCTGTTGCCGGATCTTTTTCAGGATGTCTTATTAGATCAATAGACATCGTGACATTCTTGCCAGTTTCAATTGACTCTGATAAATTTATTTTATCTAAATTTGGTTTTTCCATGGTATTAATACTAACATATATACAACTTCTATTGTATCAAAAAAACGACTCAAACTTATCTAAATCTTCCTCCCTTTCTTTTGTATCTTTTCCCCTATGAACAGCATTTCTAAAATAGGTTTTTCCATCCTCAGTCTCTCTCCCAAAATGCTCACCAAATAAATATCTAATACTAGATTCGTCACACTCTGCAGGATTTGTCTTTTCACCTGTTAAAGCCGTTATTTTATCGAGTAAGTCTACACCACCTTCAAGTAAAACAATTTCAGAAGGCCCAATATTAAAATGTTCAAGAGTTTTATCTTCGATACTTTTAGGTAAATCTTTATACAATGAACCAACAACAAAATTATCTGGCAATCTTTTTTCCACTTTTTTAACAACATACAAACCAGAATTCTCAAGCTTCTTTATTATCAAATCACGTTTTAAAAAAGCATCTGGCTTTATAACCACAATGGCTAACCCGCTCTTTTGATCGATTGCAATATCTGACGTTTTTATCAAATTTTCTATGCGTTCAGCTTCAAACTTTGGTGTTTCCATATTATTCAAATTTATCAAAAGTAACCGTTCTAATATTATCAAAATCAAAACCGTAATGTTTAAAAACATATTTCGCATCACCATCAAATCTATCTTCCCAAACTAATCCAAGCTTATTTGCAACTGATTTCATTTTTTCAATCGAATCACTTTCAAACTCAACATACACTGGTATTTTTGGCCAGGTATCTATATCGAGCGTTACACCGTCAATCTCGAATGTATGCCTATATTTTTCCACAACCCTATAGGCAATCAACCCCATGACTTCTATAAATTGCTTCGCTTCATCCATATCCGAAACTTCAAATTCAATTTCTCTTGCTGTGTCAATTCCTTGTGCTTTGTTTTTCTTGTAAGTTAGTACTATTTTATCGTTCTTCTTTCTAAGACGAACAAAACTATTATTTTCAAGACACTTGAGATCTTTATCGTAAAAAATGATTTCATCAAGTTTAACTTCTCCCATATTAACAGCCTTTAGTGCTTGAAGTTTTGATATCAAATCTTCTTTATTAATTTCTAGAAATCGTGTTTCTATTTCAGTCTTCATATAACTAACTATAACAAAAAGTAACGTATTTTAAAATCAATAAGATAACAGAAAGGGGTCGCTGGTGCAATGCACACAGCGACCCCCTTAAAAAACTCATTTAACAAGATTCAGCAACCACGGAAGAACAAGTGAACCGCAGGAAATAGTGTTTACTCCTCCGTATAAACTGTTCTCAATCGTCCACTCCCTCGGTTTACCAGCAGAAAGTAGAAGCAGGAAGTTAGATACCAAAAAGCCTGCATTGGCGATTATCGGACTTGCTTCTGGGTTTTCCCAAGTCATTATCGTAAAAGGAACACTTGCTATTACTGCCCCAATAACGGACATGACTAGCGCACATCTGGTTCCACTAGTAACCAGAAGAAACAAACAAACGAATACTAGAATTGCAACTATGGTGTCCATCATGTTCCATGAAAAACGCCCTTTAAAAAGAAGAATCGCCGCCATAGATGTGGCACCCACCCCATACATCATCGGGACTCCGAAAGGCCCTTTCTTCTTCATGGTTGTGTAACCAGTAATCCACGCGAGAGCGGACCACAACGCATATGTTGCAAAAGAAAAACCTTCGCCCGTCTGCAGAATCGTCGAAATAATAATGTACAGATAAACGCACGCACCGATCACTACACTCATGGTCTCATACTTGTTTTTCACCTAAGCTCCTTTTGTTTGAAAAATCTATATTAAGAATGCCAGACGGAAATCAATTTGTCAATGTATTAAAAAACCACCCTGTTGGGTGATTTTTTAAAAGAAACTATTTTGCTTTCTTTGGTTTCTTCTTATTCTTCTGCTGTCTATTGTTACCTTTTGCCATAATTTTATTTGTCTGACCAAAAATATTTTGGTTTGAGATCAATTAATTATTCTAGTAATAATATTATTATATCAACAAAGAAATATTTAATCCAATTCTTTTGTTACAAAAAAAACAAAAACCACAATTTTACTTTGTTTCAAATAAAATTTATTCAACAAATAATTCATCATACCCAGTCTGCGGATCAAGCTTTCTAGAAAAAGTACTGTCTTCAAGTTCACCCATGACAATCTCTGCTGTTGTTCCAACAATAGACCCAATCTTTAAATGTCCACCAAATACTTTTCCTTCTAAGTCAGAGAAAGAAATATGTAAATGCGAATTATTTTTTTCTAATGTACCAACCAAAGAAACAATTTCAAAAGATCCGGTAAAGTCTTTTATCGTTTTACCATCCGACATTCTTATTGTGACTTTTTCCAGATTTCCTACACAAGTTAAAATCAGACCAGCAGTAATCTCTTTGTTCGTAGCAAATAATTCTATTTCTTTTCTTAAGTCCTGACCTCTGCATAATCTAAAGGCATGAGTTTTCATATCAAAAGCATAACAAAAATATGAATATATTGAAACAATCTTAAGCCATCAATCCATAATCAATATATCTATATAATTAGGCATATTATTATAAACAATGTTTACCCATTGACAAATAGTCTATAATTTGCTATACTACTACTAGTTAGATACAGTACTTTGATTCTAGGGCCAATAATATAGTCATTTATGAGATAAGCATATTGAGCGCGAATCACATTCGTTTTCAGTATGCTTATCTCATAATGTTTGAGAATAGGCGGAGTTACAACTTCGAAAGAAGAGAAAGAGGAGAGTACGCGATGAAGAAGGAAATGTACTTCGTACGGCACGGGAACACGACCAAGGATCCGATCGACGCCAACCGCGTTCTGACGGATCTGGGTCGCGAGCAGGCAATGAATGCCGGCTTCAAGCTCAAGGGGATCACGTTCGGCGCGGTATTCTGCTCGTCCGCACAGAGGACGGTGCAGACGGCCACGAACATGTTGGGGGACGAGTTGGATATCGTCCAGGTTCCGGAGCTGTTCGAGCTCCCCGACGCCGAGGGCCGGGCGGTTTGTAACGCGATGTTCAAGCAGCTCGGTTACGCGAGCTTACGGGACTACTACAAGCACGGGGACGCGGAAACGCTTCACCGCTTCGGTCAGGTCGCGGGCGCCGCAATCAAAAGCGACGCGCCGAACACACTCGTCGTCGCCCACGCCGTCCTCATCAACTGCCTCGTCCACGAGATGTTCACAGACGAACAGGTTCGGAACCTGATGCTGGACACCAACCTCAAGGAATGCGACATCGTCCGGGTGCAGATCGATGATGACGGCCACGCCACGGCCCAGGTCCTGTAAGTTACAGGGCCAAGAAAACAAGAATAATAAACCAAGCCGTTGCAAAATGCGACGGAAGACCTAGTAAGTATATGAACGCAAGTTCATCCCTACTGCTAGGTCTTTTTTTATTCCTGTTTAATTATTCTTACTATCCCCTTTTCGGCATCTACCTCAACTAAGTCACCATCGTGAAGTACACGAGTGGCATTTTTTGTACCGATAATACATGGCTTCTTCAATTCTCGAGCAATAATGGAAGCATGGCACATTACTCCACCCTCATCAGTTATTATTCCTGAGCATTTTATAATCGCAGGCATCAATGATGGATTTGTATTTATTGAAACAAGAATATCGCCATCGTTAAACTTTTCTATATCACTCAAGGTATTAATAATTTTCACAGTACCTTTAGTGTAACCACGAAAAGCAATACTTCCTTTAAGTGATTTAACATCATTAATATCTTCGCTTTTAGGAATTAAAGTTGAAAACAATCCTGCTTTATCGTAATCAAAAAGTAGACCAAAATCAGTTGAATCGTTTTTTAAAAGACACCATGTTTGTCTCTCCTTTAGAGCTTTTTCGTCAATTTTTGTCTTACCTAAGAAAAAATTCAACAGTTCTTCTGGGGCAAGTAACCTTAGTAGCGCAATTTCAATATTGGTCATCTCAAATACCTTATCAAAATATCTATCAAGAACCGAAGAAACAAGCTGAGGGTATCGTGTCTGCCCTCTCAATTCTTCAAACTTATTCATTATCTCACTATAGATAGAGACATCCTGTCCTAATTCAATTTGTTTATTAAAAACTGCAAGTACCCAATATGGAATAACTGTTGAATATAAAAAGGTTTCCTTAAAATGACCGATGAACGCATCAAGTGATTCAGCGTCAGTAGTAAAACTGTTAGTGCTAATTAACAAATCAGATTTTGAATTTAAATCAATAGCTTTTTTGTACCAAGCATCTAAAAAAGGATCACCCTTCTTAACTAATTTCCATAGTGCATTTTCTACCTCTTTTATATCCTCTGTGCTGTGATATAAAATCCCCATATCGTCCTTGTATGTAACAATGGACTTCATAAAACCGACACCGAGATTATTCTTGAGCAGTAATCCATGAGACCATAATGAAATCACAAATGTAAAAAGATAATTCTTTCGTTCCAAGCTTTTTTCATATTTTTCATTCATAAAATTAAAGATTATTACTTTACAATTGTCACGATTCCTTTTTCCGCATCAACCTCAACCAAATCTCCATCATGAAGTAAACGAGTGGCGTTCCTGGTCCCTATAATACAAGGAATACAAAGCTCTCTACTTATTATTGCCGCGTGACATGTTATTCCGCCCTCATCTGTAATGACCGCACTCGCTTTCTTCATAAGAGGAACAAATTCTGGACGAGTCATACTTGTGACAAGAACATCCCCATCTTTAAATTTATCAAAATCTTTTTTATCTAAAACAACACAGACTTCAGCTTGTACCTTTCCTTTACATCCAATATTACCGTGAATAGTATTTTTCTCGTGAGCAGCAAAACTATTATCCATAACTGCATACAGTTCACTCAAGAGTTCTTGCCCATCGCCATACTCAGTCTTGATACCCTCTTTGTCAAAATCCACCAGAAAACCTTTCTTTCGCTTATTAATAATATGAATATAATTATCAGATTTTAAACTTCCATCTATAAGGTCAGGATAAAAGAAAAAAACTATTTCTTCCTCTTTCAAACCTAAACGTGGAAACAACTCTCGCAAACAATTTGAAATGATTGTAATTCCTTTCATAAGATGGTCCTTTCTAATATCCCTTATATACATACACAACTGATCAAATTCAAAAAGCTTCGCGAGCTCGTCATTTAGGTTTGTTTTATAACCACTCGTAATTTTTTGATTAATATTTATTTGTGCATCAAGTTTGGCCATATCAAAAAGAATAGCGGATGTGCCACCTCTTTCAGAAATTAGATTTTGTATTTGCTTTGCACAATCTTTTAAATTGGGTGTGGCTAAGTAATTACCAAGAATCCACTGGATATCATAAATTGAATCTTTATTAAATTTCAGTAGTGCTTCATCATACCTTGAAGCAAAAGATCTAAAAGTTAAGAGTGAGCTATTATGAAAGAAAGTATCAAATTCTTTTTCATCACCGTTAAGATTAAAATATAATTCTTTAACTAATTTTTCATCCAATGATTCTGAAAATAAGGTTGTTGTTTCAAATCTGAACCAAAGATTAAATAATATTTTTATCTTTTCAATGAGTAAATCAGTATCCATCTCGGAAAGCACACTCGGTCCAATCTCTCTATACATTAGATCGACTTGTTCTTGAAGCAGATAAAAATCTTTCAACACCAGAAGTTGTTGTCCTGACTCCAAAAGTAAATATTTTTCAAAAGTCTCTCTTGTAGGTTTTTTATAATCATCAAGACTAAAGAACCCCGCACCAAAGTCATCTTTCATTAAAAAAATGATATGACCAAAATCTTGACTGTAATATAGATTAGAATACGGAGGATAACACCCTATTGGAGAAGAACCCCAAATACACAAAGAGAAATTTCCCTCCTGTTTAGTTATCTCCCTACCCTTATTATATTTTGCAAATTGTTCTATTATCTTACTCATTTTTCTTAATTATCTTTATAATACCTAAATTTGCGTCAACTTCAACAAAATCTCCGTCCCGAAGTAATTGAGTCGAAATCTTTGAACCAATTATACATGGTTTCTTTAGTTCTCTTGCAACAATAGCTGCATGACTCAAAATTCCCCCTTCATCCGTAACAATGGCGACACAATCTTTAATCATCGCAACATCGTCTGGATGGGTCATACTAGTTACTAGTATACAACCTTTTGATAGACCCAGAGATTCCTCCTTTTTATGATTTTGTAAATTAAAAACCTCCCCTCTGACAATGCCTTTGTAAGCAGAAAAACCTTTAATTTCTTTTACCTCCTCTTTAACTAAGTAGAACTTATTATAAATCTTTTCAATAACTGTTTTATCTGTAATTAATTCCTCCCGTGAATCTATTGTATATAAATAAAAATATTTTTCTCTTCTCTTTAATAATTCTTTTAAAATTTCCTCCGTAATCTTTAATTCCCCATCCAAAAATTTAGTCATTTCAGAGTAAGTAAAATATCTTAACAAATCACCATCAAAATTTTCTCTAGTACCAAGTTGTTCGCTATAATCTTTAATTAACTTCTCAATTTTCGGATAAAATTTGGCCGTCCTATCTCTTAGCCCTGAAATATTTTTTACATCTTGTTCAGTGAGTTTACCTTTTGTAGATTCATTACCAATATATCTCCAAAAACAATTATATATTGCCATACAAGATATATATTGAGGATAAACACGGTTAATAATTCTCAATCCATCTATTGGTTCAACATCCTTGCCATCAATCTCAGCAAACTCAACAAGACAATTATTAAAAATATTTTCCGCCGGTTCAATAACTAGCTTATTAAGTGACACGTAGTGTCTATCAACATATTTTCCGGTCTCTTGTGATATTTGTGATTCGTTAAATAAAGAATGGAATTTTCCTTCTCCCCCAATAGCCGCAACGACATCATAAGAATAGCCTAATATTTCTTTTAGTAATTTTGTATAACCGAAAAATGTACACGAAAGTGAATAGAGTGGCATCTCTCTTTGGGAAACAGGATTCAAACCATTTGATTCCAAAATATTATCGATTCCCTCAAAACTAATCATTTTATTATCTTTATAACACCTAAGTTCGCATCCACTTCCACAAGATCACCATCTTTCAACACCTTTGTTGCAATCTTTGTACCAATAATACAAGGCAATTTTAGCTCTCGAGACACAATAGCTGCGTGACATGTTATACCTCCCTCATCTGTAACTATGGCTATTGATTGTCTCATAAGCGGAACATACTCAGGTCGTGTCATGGGCGCAACTAGCACTTCTCCTTTTTTGAAATTACCAAATTCACTTGGAGATAAAATAATACGAACAGTTCCAGTTACCTTTCCACGTGATCCGACTTCTCCTTTTAAAATGTTTACTTCCTCACTTACATGCTGTTTCATTACAATATCATCAAGCCTCTTAATATCCGCGGACAAATCATCAGTTGATTGAACAATCTCTGAATTATCGCCGAGGTATAACAAAGTATAGCCCAGAGGACTCATCCTTGCTTTTATCTTATTAATATTCGCAACAACATAGTCTTTTCCTTTTACGATTTCTAAAATACTTGCATAAGCGACTAAATTTGGGTCTAAGCCCCAAATCAAGAACAATTTTTGGCACAAGACGGCTAATTGAATTTCTGATTTACAAATATATGCTTTTCTATCATCTCTGGTCTGCATAACCCAATCAATATATTGCAATATTTCTCTCTCCTTATCATTAAGAGACTTTATTTCTAAATCTCTTTTTTCTTTATTTTCCAAGACAAGCTCTTCCGATTCTTTAATTCTCTGGACTAAATCATTCTGATTAACTTTCAATACTTCTGACTCAACATCCTGCTTCGATGGCAAAAACGTATAACTTGAATGTATATATCTAAGTAAATCTATATTTTTTTTATTATTTAAGACCTCTAATATATACCTAGAATTTTTAATTTCAAAAGACTCAAATGATGGTAGTTCTGATATTTTCCAAACTTTTTCTAAATCCACAGATGACCCGCAAATTTTTGATATTATTGCCTTATCAACTCTTTCAATCGGTAATGTTATAACTGTCATCTCTACAAGCTCTTTATGAAGTTTTTTGACCAGTAGCATTGTTTCCTCTTCAGACATCACGGGGTTATTTTCAAAAATAGATACATACTCAAAATCTATATCAGAAGTTAGTTCATGATATCTACTCTCAACACGGACAATATATTTATTATCATTTAGATACGATTTCAATCCCTCCTCAGCAGCTCTAGAGTATTGCGAATCATTAATGTAGCCTTTGGACATACCATTGGGCATTTTATGTAGAAATAGAGGTTTAACTTCATTAATATTTCCCAAAGAATCATAATATGACAAACAATAAAAAAAAATGGTAAACGGTAAAAAAGCAGCATCAAACATAATAATTTGCTGGCCATCAATTCCATCTATAAACTGTTCAACCAAATTTTTCTGATTTAAATTATTCATTTTTCTTTAATATTTTCACTACTCCATTATTTGCATCAACTTCTACAAGATCACCATCCTTCAAAATACTAGTAGCATTTCTTGTCCCGATTATACAAGGCTTTTTAAGTTCCCTTGTAACAATGGCAGCGTGACATGTTATTCCACCCTCATCAGTAATTACACCAGCAGACTTTTTTATTAGTGGCACAAATTCGGGTCGCGTCATAAAAGTAACCAATATCTCTCCTTCAACAAATTTATCAAAATCAGTGGTCGCCAAAATAATTCTAACTTTCCCCGTCGCGACGCCAGCAAAGGCAGTTTTCCCTTTCACCAAATTATCATTTCTAAATTCTTTTTCCTCTTCTTCTTTATATATTTTTAAAGCCTCATCACCAACCAATATTTTTCCAGAAAAAGGCAAATAAAAACATTTGAATGCTTCTCTGCTCATCTCAAGTAGTTCACCTTTTTCCATCTCGACAAACCATGGTGGATATCCAGCAGAAACAATTATCTTCTTCTCTTCATCATCACAATCATATAGATCTAGTAATTTATTAACAGCCTTAAGAAAAATAAAACTCGTTTTCTGTATTATGGCTTTTCTCTTATCTTGTAAAACAATAAAAGAAGATATGGCAGACACCAAAGATCTTAAGCTATCATCTTTTATTTTATTCCATATATCTTTTTTCTTCTCTATAATACTTGGAATATAATCTTGAGTTTCTTTATAATGATTTTCTGCTTCAGAAACTGTCATTTTTTCTAAATCAAAAACAATATCACTTTCAATCAAAGGCTTTACTTCAGAATAATTACCACGAACCCAATAATATTTTGAAATAAGCTCTTTAATCGTCATTTTTGACTTACCCAATTTGATACACGATAAAGCAAAATCATATTCTTTTGAGTAGCTTAGTTCCTCTGGTGTCATTAAAATATCAAAATCATTTTTTGATATACCAACATAATTTGGCCAGAATTCATCATAACCAACAAAAAGCTCTGCAAGGTATGCAGGACTTTGCATGTCGATTATCTCATCTAAAAATTTTTTGATCCATTTTCGGAGTTCTCGAGCCTCATTAATACCATCAATTTCTGCTAACCTTTGATCATGTTTCTCGTTAAAATCGTCAAACTTAATTGTTGTATTTTTATAAATATCATTTAGATAGCTTGGATTTGTCGATAAATTCGTAAATACAAATTTCCTAATTCTATCAATATCGCTTTGAAACATATAAGCGACGATAGATCCTTCTTTATAAAAAACTTTCTCGTCTATAACAAACGGGGTATCAGCCAAATTATTAATGGCTATTATAGCGTTTGTTTGAACAGAAAAAATACTATTCATTCCGACAAATTTTTTAAAGTATCTTCCTTGCATATGGTTATTATTCAGCAAATTTAAACCGTTTTATTTTTAAAATTAAAATAATCTAAAGCATTTTTTACTGTCTCAACATGAACAGAGGCTAAATCAGCCATTGAGTTCGGATCAACTGCAAAGTTAGGTGAATGTTGTGGGGTATTAGGAAAACCTTTTTCACTATTTGCACCACCTATTGCCATATAAACACCAGGTATCTCTAAACCTCTAAATTCCTCAAGAAAATACGAAAAATCATCTGTTGCCAAACTTTTCATATCCACTCTCTTAAAGTTATCTAAAGTTTCCGACGCGGAGTCACCAACTATATTAACCATATTAATATCGCGATGAATGGTCGGTCTTGTGTTTGGTCTAATGGAAATATCTAGATCTACATCGTAGTCAGAAGGTTTTCTCTTTTCGCCTTTTTTCTCGGCCCTTTCAATTGTCTTTTTAATATGAGAAGAGACTGATTCCTGGATTATTTTCTTAATCTTATCCTGAATATCACTTGAGATCTTTTTATAGTCCTCTGAGAGAATACGTATTGCCCAAGAGCGACCACCAGAAGACAAAATTATATTATCTGCTTCATAAGTAGTTTTTGGAGCCATAGAATCCACGACGGCTTCGTCTTTCTCCCAATATTCAACCATTGTATCAGAAACTTTTGTCTTAATATCAGAAAGCATATAGTCAATATCTGGTAGTACTTTTACTTGACTACCGTGACCGCCAATTGTTTTCATTTTAACCTCGACAAAGCTAGAACCAGCCCATTGAAGACGGTTCGTAAGTACGACAGTGCCTCTTTCCAATAGAGCAAGCACATGCAATGCAAAAAAGGCTTGTATCCTATCTCGTATTCCACTTTCTTCTAAATACTTAATAACGGGGATAGATCCACTTTTTTTATCAACAGCCTTCTCTTCATTAGATTGGAAAATCAAAACAACATTTCCATCTAATTTTCCACCATCAGCCATCTCTTTTAATACTTGTGCAGCTCCTAATAAACCAACAGTATGCATATCATGCCCGCAAGCGTGCATTTTACCTGGCACTTTAGATTTAACTTCATGATTAGGATTTTCTGACATCTGCAATGCATCAATATCAGCTCTAAGCGCAACCGTCGGTCCTTCCTTGTTTCCCTCAATTTCAGCAATGATACCAGCACCCCCAAGACCCTCTGCGAGAATCTTTACCCCCATTTTCTCAAGTGCATCTTTAATAAATTTTGCCGTCTCAAACTCTTCCCCACCCAATTCAGGATTTTCATGAAGAGTTTTATATTGCTCTAACATCACAGGCATCATTTCAGCCAGTCGTTCTTTGAGTCTTATTATCTGAGCTTCTTTAGAAACAGCTTCAATATTATTTTCTGGATTTTCATTCATACTTAATATATTACTTTATTTAAATAATTCTTACTATTCCGTTATTTGCATCAACCTCAATAAAGTCACCGTCCTTAAGAATTTTTGTGCCAGTTTTAGTTCCGATAATACAAGGTTTCCTCATTTCTCTCGCTACAATTCCGGCATGACAAGTTAAACCACCTTCATCTGTGACAAAAGCTGCAGCCTTACCCATAAGAGATAGATATTCCGGTCGAGTCATAGAAGTAACCAAAATATCCCCATCTTTTAATTTATCACTATCATTATTTACATCTAAAACAATTCTGGCAATTCCTCTCACCACCCCCTTACTTGCTATCGTCCCTCTAAATTCAGTAATGTTTTTTTCTGGAGAATTCAAGTCTTCTATTTCTTTAAAGGTTTTTTCATCAATATCAAGTAATCCTATTTCATTCATAAGACCAATTCTTTTTTCTTCTTTAGAGTATTTCTTTGCCCTTTCCAAAAGGTCAATGTTACCTTCAAGACATAGCTGAACTTCACCCATAGATAGCCATTTCATATCGTCGTATTCCCAACCCTTCTTTTCACAAGTTCTCTTTAACCATTCATCCATCAAATCAATCAACATCAAAAACATCTTTTTTCTTTCATCACGGAAAGTGATTGCAAAAATAGCAGTCTCTACAAGCAAGCTATATTTATTATCGAAAGGTAGTTTTTCAGCTTCAGTTTTGACGGCGTTTTTATTCTTATTATCTTCATATATCTTTTTGCACCACTCCTCAGTAATATCAAATTTGCCTAAGTAAGAGTTCTGTAACCAAGAATACTTCTCTATAAACTTTCTATGGGCTTCAGTGAAATCACCAGGATTTTCTCCTACAAGCCTTATCAAATCCTTCTGAGCTGAAGTCATAAATGACTCACTTGATTCAACAATATTTGATTTTATACCCTCATATAATCCAATGTCACTGATTTTAAGAGATTCAAGATATTCGTTAAGTGCGTTATCAAATCCAAAAATCAGATTCGCTCCGTCACTAAAAGCCTGTTGCCCATATTTCCACCAATAATCAAGATCCTCAAGCTTGTTTTCCTTTCGAGTATTTAAACAGCGCTCCGTGGCAAACTCGATATCATTCAAAATCTTCTTGAGAACATCAAAATACTCTCGATTCCCAGACAACAAATCTTGAACGATTTTATCACCCATTACTGAAATTGACCTTGAGTTATAACCCAACAATTGATTATTTTTAAATATGGCCAAGTAATTCCATTTACAAAAATATTTTCTGGTTGGCTCTTTCGCAACCAAAAAATACA
>CAYQFQ010000004.1:14808-44063 GCA_964416925.1 uncultured Candidatus Saccharibacteria bacterium | reverse complement strand
CTAATTCTCCAGCTATTGATGCCGGTACAGATATTGGTCTTACTTCCGATTATTTGGGTAACCCTATTTATGGTACCCCCGATATTGGTGCCTATGAATATCAACCGCCATATACTATTACTACTGATCGTCCTCAATATTCAGGCAACATCCGTATCTATGGAGATGGTAAATACAGATATACAATTGCAACAACCACTTCATCTACGGCCTATTTCTCCGTCGCACCCATAGGCGGCTTTCCAACATATGATGCCTCTACTACTAGATCAGAGTGGCTAAATATTTCAAATATCACATGGAATACTTCTGGGGATTATTCGAAACAATGGACGGCTTCTTCCTCTGTGGCTACCACTACTATTTATACTATTGGTGATTTACTCCCTAATGTTGATTATACCGTTACTGTTGATGGTATTGCATCAACAACAATAGCATCAGATAATTTTGGACAAATTACTTATCCTTATTCTGGAGGTTATTCATCCCATGTCTTTACTGTTACTGATACTACCCCTCCTACCATCACATCCATTTCTTCTATAGTAGATTCAACATCAGCCACAATAACTTGGACAAATAATGAACTAGCAAGCTCTACTATTGCGTATGGTTTAACATCAGAATATGGATCAGTAATTGCCACCACCTCAGCCACGACCACCACAATTACAAATCTAGCTTCTTGTACCACATATAATTATCAAATATCATCAATCGATTTTGCACTAAACTTAGCAACAAGTTCAAACGCAACATTTACTACGACAAACTGTCCTCCTACTGTTACTACAGGTTTAGTTTCCTCGATATATTCAATGCAAGCTAATTTGTCAGGTAATATTACTTCAAACGATATTTCATCATCAACATCAAGAGGTTTCGTTTACGGTTTGACTACTGAATATGTTGCAACTACTACCGATAATGGAACATATTCAACTGGTATTTATTCAAAAATACTAACAAATTTATCATGTGCTAAAACCTATCATTTCAAGGCATTTGCTACTAACTCTGGAGGAACATCATATGGGTCAGACGAAACATTTACCACACTTAGTTGTGGGAGAAGAAGACCTAGTACAATATTAAACACTCCATCACTAGAATCAACTACAATATTAGATTCTGCTTCATCTACTGATTCAATATCAACCACTACATTTTCCACTACTACGATACAAACAATACAAACACCCACAACACCTGCAACACCTGCAATAGATACAACAATTACACTGCCAATCCCTACATTTATCTTTACTCACGATCTACAACTAGGTCAAACAGATACAGAGGTACTACAACTACAAAAGTTTCTAAACGCTCACGGTTTTATTGTTTCTACTTCAGGATCAGGCTCGAAAAACAGAGAGACTAACTACTTTGGTATTAAAACCAAACTAGCTCTGCAGAAGTTTCAGAAAGCTAATAATATCAAACCAGTTTCTGGATACTTTGGGCCTATTACAAGGAGGGTGATAAAATAAATAGAAAAAGATTTTTTTTCTCGTTGTCATCCCTGCCTGCGCAGTCAGGCCAGACCTGATCCAGGATTATGTAACTAAACTCTGGATTCCCGCCTACGCGGGAATGACAGAAAAAACTAAATATTTACATCTATTAAAAAATCTGTTAGGGTATTTGTGATTAGGTTCTTTGACTAAATCCACAAGCTAAGTGTCTGAGGCTTCTGTGGTTGTCGACTGTCCCAAATACGGGATAAAGGCATAAATCAGACAAAGGAGATGGGCTATGGAGTACTACGTTCCTATGACATATGCGAGTATTGATAATCCCGAGGTTATCGCATTACATATACATGCTCAGCTGCATGGGTGGAAGATACCCCAAGAGTCTTGGTTAAGGGTTCACCACTGTGAAGACACAGGACGTCGCGCAAACGGATGTGCAAGTGAATTCATTGTTAAGGGGCTTGTCTGGGACATCAAAGCTCCATACAGAAAAGCAACTCTTATTCTTGATGGAAAGTATCGAGAGCGTTTATTTGCACTTTTGGATGTTGATCTTGAATATCCAAAAGTCGGAAAAGAAATAATGCTCTCACCACTTCCTTTTGAGAATGGCCGACCGCAACTCCCTTATAAAGGGGAAGAGTTGGACTTATTTTTGGAAAATCTATGGATATTTCTGACATACAAGTCTGTTTGGACTATTGAGTCATATTCACGTCAAGTTAAAACCGTGTCTTTTAGTGCTGGATCTGAATCTATTAAAAACTCAACTCGTTTTGTGGGGGAATTTGTGAGGTTTGGATTTGCACGCGTTGTTCAAGGACAGCATGTAGAGCCTACGATTTCTCCCGATGTTATTGTAAAGACATTCGGAATTGAGTTCCCGAAGTAAGAAACTTTCGAGCCTTCGCGTACCAACGCGAAGGCTCTTTTTATAAATAGTTTTTTCCAATTCACTCTTTTAATGGGGGTTTGACTTTTAATACCAAAATGCTAATTTTGTCATCGGAGTCAAAATGTTTTTGTTCACTAGTTACAAAGTTCGGAAAGGGGAGTTATGGCAAGCAAGAGAAAAGATATAGAGTGGATTAGGGCTCGCTTCATACTTATCTCGGTTCTTAGGTTTGACCTCTACCTCGTCAAGAATAGAAAGGTGTTCGGTGTTGTTACACCGCGGGAGAAAAACCCGATTCTTCCTGTCGTCATGAATGAAATTCGCGAGTTGACTGGAAATGTCCTCTTGGTAAAGAAGGGGGAATTATTCGGAGTCTTTTCTATCAAAACTCGGAGATTCATTTTTGAAATGGAATATACTAAAGTTGAAATGGTAGCGGGTAGGCTTTCGCTGACAAAACCTACTGGGTTAGTCACCACGATTCCTATGCCGGATTGATGTAAACAAAACCACCTGATTGGGGAGTCAGGTGGTTTTTCTAAACTTAATTTATTATGAATAGGATGTTGGTAATATTTAAAATTTAAGGTAGATTATATATATGAGTAAATTTTTTGTAGTTGGAACACCTATCGGAAATATGGAAGACATAACTTACCGAGCTGTAAGGACTTTGAGTGAGGTAGATTTGATATTGTGTGAAGATACGAGAGTTACCATAAACTTACTCAACAAATATGGAATACAGAAACCCACGATGAGTTATCATTCTCAAAGCAAGATTACGAAAGTTGAACATATAATTAAGCAGATTGAAGAAGGCAAAACACTAGCTTTAGTCTCTGATGCAGGGACACCAACGATCTCTGACCCAGGTTCATTTTTAGTATCAAAAATTAAAGAGGCTTTTCCAGAAATAGAAGTAATAGGAATACCAGGTCCAAGTGCCGTTGTGACAGCATTATCAATATCAGGACTCCCAGTATCAGATTTTACTTTCTTGGGCTTCTTGCCACACAAAAAAGGTAGAGAGACTTTATTTAAGGAAATAGCCGAATCAGAAAGAACGATGGTTTTTTATGAATCACCACACAGGATAATGAAAGCCCTATCATCTTTGATAAAGTTTGCTCCAGAGAAAAATGTTGTTGTGGCAAGAGAACTGACAAAGATTTATGAGCAAGTTGTATCTGGTAATCCGGGAGATATTGAAAAATATTTTACTGTGAATCCTGACAAGGCTCGAGGGGAATTTGTCGTGATCGTATCGAATAATTAAAATTATACCCTGCATTGTCATTCCCGATTTAGTCGGGAATCCATTCCCTCCGTCTTTGCGAGTACACGAAGTAATCCAGTAATGATTCTCTGGATCCCAGATCAAGTCTGGGATGACAAAGAGAAGGTTTGATAATTCAAACTTTCTTGCTATTATAGCTGTATCCGATTAAGTCTAAATAAATTAGGAATAATTGGTTAAATAAAGATATGATTAAAATTTCAACAATTTTTGTGTTGGGTTTATTAGTAGCTCTAGTTCCTTATTCCGGTTTTCCCAGCGGTACCAAGACTTTTTTCTATGTCTTTTTTGGTGTTTTAATAGCAATTCTTTCTCTTCTTATAAGAAGAGAACTTCATGAGGTGATTCGATTTCTTCATAGTGAGGAGAAGAACGATACCTTTTCCCAAAGTGCGCCAAAAGAGAGAAAAAAGTAGTTGATGATAGGTAAAATTTCTAATTCAGGAAAAGTATATATTTCTTTTATTGTAACTGCATTTATAATTGCGGGTATTTTTTATTTTATCACTCCGTATTTTTTTCCGATGGATTTCAATTTGGATTTTGCCCAGACCTCTACTAGTACAGAAGTTATTAAAAAAGATGAAATTAAAGTTACACATATTAGTACTCCGGTACCTGTAAAAGCGATCTATATGACTTCCTGTGTTTCAGCTACCCCAAGCCTGCGTCAGGGGCTTTTAAAAATCGCAAATACTACTGAAATTAATTCGATACTTATCGATATTAAAGACTATACGGGGACAATCACTTTTTCATCAGACAATCCAAAATTTAAAGATAATTCTGGAGCGGGATGTAAGACACAAGACCTGAAAGCTTTTATAGCAGAATTACATAAAAATAATGTTTACGTCATAGGAAGAATTTCTACCTTTCAAGATCACTATCTGGTCAGTAAAAAACCAGAGCTTGCGGTAAAGAGGAAAAGTGATGGGGCAGTGTGGAAAGATTTTAAAGGAATAAGCTGGTTTGATGCAGGATCAAAAGAGATCTGGGATTATGTAGTTGATCTCGCTAAGGAATCCTACGCGATTGGATTCGATGAAATTAATTTTGACTACATTCGCTTCCCATCAGACGGAAACATGAAAGATATCTATTACCCATTCTCTGATGGTAAAGTGAAGGCTGATGTAATGAAAAGTTTTTATGCATATTTGCATGAGTCTTTAAAGGATCTCGGTGGTCCAATCTCGGCAGATGTCTTTGGTATGACTACGACGAATTATGATGATCTAAATATTGGTCAGTCTCTTGAAAATGCTTTGATGTATTTTGACTACGTTGCCCCCATGGTATATCCATCACATTATCCATCTGGTTTTATTAACCTTGTTAATCCCGCAGAAAAACCGTATGAGGTTGTAAAATATTCAATGGATAAGGCTGTCGGAAGGGCGGTTATTGCAAGTAGTACTCCAAATAAGTTGAGGCCTTGGTTACAAGATTTTGATTTGGGTGCCGACTATGACGCTATAAAAGTCAGAGCACAAATGCAAGCAACTTATGATAGTGGTCTTGATTCTTGGATGATGTGGAATGCGGCGAACAAGTACACAGTTTCTGCTTTTAATGCGGAGTGATCTATGTAATTTGATTTAGAATTTAATTGCGTCCGATGCTTGACGTTAGATAATAATTGGGGTATTATGTCTAAGGAATCAGTTTGAAGGGGATACGGGTGTATCTTCTTTTGTATTGGGGAAATACTAAAACTGATAGTCATGTTCTATACAAAGAGGTACGCGATCATGTCATGGGGAAGCAGAAGAAAAGGTAACCGTCGGAGAAAGTTTATGAGACATCTCCTGCAGTCCTTTGAAAGTCAAAAGGATATTTCTTACACTATCGACAACGCCTTCGAGATAATGGGTTGGCCGATGATGTCGAGGGAAGAAGCTTTGAATCTTACAAAAATGTATGCGCTCGGATATTTGGACAACAACAATGCTTTAGGAGAAGCGTTGAAAGCTTCAGTTGTCCTTGGGATCGAAAGCTTTTTCAGGGGTGTCGACTTTGTACGTAAATCTGCGGATGCTTCGCATTTTCGTCCACAAGGGCGTCACTCATCTGTAAAAGCACCCTCTTTACCAAGACGTTTTCCATATATCGCTGCGTGAGTTTGTTCTAACGCTGGCTCTACTTCATTTTTTTCCGATAACTCGGACGAGAATGAAGTAGGGCTATTTTTTTATACAAAAACATATTATAATTGATGAGAAATTTATCCGGTTAGAGGTTGCGATTGCCTGATGCTATAATAGACACGTATAATGTTATGATTAATTTAATTACTAGTTTAAATTTAATAGATTGTGATAAAATCGCAATTTACTTCTAACGGGATGGATCCTAATAATAAAATAACATATTTCGGAGAGACAGATTCTCGTAATAAACGAGTAAAATTTGGAATAAAAGCCAAAGACAGAACTCGTCATATGTATGTTATTGGAAAGACAGGTATGGGAAAATCCACCCTACTTGAAAATATGGCTATTCAAGATATTCAGAATGGAGAAGGGATGGCTTTTATCGATCCTCACGGTAAAACAGCAGAACTTTTACTCGATTATATTCCACCTGAAAGAATTAAGGATGTCGTTTATTTCGCACCTTTCGATTTGAATTACCCGATTTCATTTAATGTGATGGAGGATGTTGGTTACGACAAGAGACACTTGGTCGCTTCTGGACTTATGAGCACTTTCAAAAAGATTTGGGAGGATGCATGGTCTGCCAGAATGGAATACATTTTGAGTAATACTTTACTTGCTCTTCTTGAATATCCTGGTTCAACATTGCTTGGAGTTAACAGAATGCTTTCTGATAAAGATTATAGAAAGAAAGTTGTTGAAAATATTTCAGATCCAGCTGTTAAATCTTTTTGGATAGATGAATTTGGAAAATATACAGAAAAGTTTGCTGCTGAGGCAACGCCCGCTATTCAGAATAAAATCGGTCAGTTTACTGCAAACCCACTTATCAGAAATATTATCGGACAGCCGAAGTCTTCTTTTGATATTAGAAAAGTTATGGATGAGAAAAAGATTCTCATTATAAACCTCTCAAAGGGAAGGGTGGGTGAGACGAATGCAACTTTACTTGGAAGCATGCTTGTTACTAAGATTTATCTTGGAGCTATGTCTCGAGCAGATGTTCAAGAATCTGCTTTAAAGCAGTTACCGAACTTTTATTTATATGTGGATGAATTTCAATCTTTTGCTAACGAATCATTCGCGAACATTTTGTCAGAGGCAAGAAAATATAAACTTAATCTTACGATAACTCACCAATACGTAGAACAGATGCCAGAAGAGGTGAGAGCTGCTGTATTTGGAAACGTCGGTACTATGATTGCTTTTAGAGTTGGAGCTTTTGATGCCGAATTGTTTGAAAAAGAATTTGCTCCACAGTTCACTGCGGAGGATTTAGTTAACCTCGGAATATATCAGCTCTACCTTAAACTTATGATTGACGGGGTCAGCTCTACGCCATTTTCTGCTGCTTCACTTCCACCATATCCACAACCTATTATTTCATACAAAAGAGAGATTATAGATAGTTCAAGAAAACTTTTTGCTCAGGAAAGAATGAAAGTCGAAGATGCTATTAAAGTTTGGCACGAGACAAAGATGGTAGATCCTAAACCTCAGGCTAAAACTAATTCACCTGAAAAATCAGATTTTAAACCAAAGGCGCCCACACCGAATCAAGCTCCTGGTGGTGCCGTTCAGAATGCGAATAACCCTGCTCCAAAAACTCAGTTTGTTCCACAAAAGCCACAAAATAACAATTCATCTCAAAGACCCCAAGATACAGTTGTGAAGCCTTCAAATAGCCATGTAGAGCCCAAAATTGCCCCTAAAACAGCCCCAAGTGCGGTTCGAGTGGAAAGTACTGTTCAAACCCCAAAACCTGTCTTACCGCCAATAGAGGAATTGGACGACAAAACCGATGATTTCTTGCCTTTAAAGGAATTAACCAAACAGTTAACACAAAAGGAAAAGGAGGAGGAATTGAAAAAAACTCAGGTCCGCAAGATTGAAGAGAAGAAGAAAAATGGTGCTGGTGTGAGCGATAAAAATACTTCTGATCTAAGATCTGCTCTTGCATCAGTATTACCAAAACAAACAGCAGCAAAGGCGACAACAGTTGAGACTAAAGTCACTGAGAATAAACAAGAAGAAAAAAAGGTTGAGCAAAAAAAAGAAGAAAATATACCCAGTCATAAAATAGAACACACAGTTGAGACCAAGACTGAGATTAAGACAGAAACAAAAAAAGAAACGAACACTGAAACAACCCCTGTTGCACAAAACACTAAGCCAAAAGAAATTCCAGAAGATGTTTTAAGAAAAGTCTTGGGAGACGACAAATAGAATGAATAATCCAAAGGTAAGCGTAATAATGTCGGTTTATAATTGCGAAAAGTATATCAAAGAGTCTATTGATAGTATTTTGTCACAGAATTTTTCTGACTTTGAGTTTATTATAATAAACGACGGATCAACTGATAGATCTAAGGAAATATTAGAAAGTTACAAAGACGAAAGAATTAGACTTTTTAATAATCAAAACAAAGGACTAACCAAATCATTAAATGAAGCTATCGGTTACAGCAGAGGAGAATACATCGCTCGAATGGATGCGGATGATATTTCTCTACCTAAGCGTTTTGAAAAACAAATTAATTTTTTAGAATCAAATCTGGACTATGTAATGTGCGGAACTTGGGCAGAATTTATTGATGAAGAGGGTGTTTATTTGAGAGATTACGAAAGACCTGTCACAGACAGCGAGATAAAAAAAGAAATTTTATTTCATAATCCTTTTATTCATCCAAGTATGATGATAAGAAAAAGTGTTTTCAGTACGGTTGGAAACTATAAAGTTTCTTTCAAGCACATAGAAGACTATGAACTTTGGTCAAGAATTGTTTTTAAATACAAGACAGCGAATATTCCTGAGAAACTTTTCAAATACCGCATTCATAAAAAACAAATTACGAACAAAAATAATTTGATCATGAGGATAAGGGGTATATTCGTAAGAATATTGGTGCTATTTAGATTCATCTTTAGATTCTAATCCAATCCGGAGGACAGATATCTTTGTAGTCTTTTTGATACTTGTTGTTCCATTTTTTGGGAGCAATCACTATTTTTGTTTGGTTTTTGTTTAGCCAAGCAATCCAAAAACTGAAACTACTATTTGCAATTATATTGTGTTTACAGTACGTGGCAATAAAGAAATTTTCATAGTCAGGCATATTAGGGTCCGATACGTAAACCACCGGCAAGTCAGATTTGAGATTTATTTTAACCCATTCTATATCGTCAGAAAAAACAAATAGGGTAGGAGTTTCAACCAAGTCTTTTATCTTTTTAAAAGCCTCCTCATAATATTCAAGACCAAAAGTATAATGCTGTGATTTTGTTTTTGAATCATTCACGTAGTCTCCACGTCTTATATGGACAGAGACAGATTTTTTATTTTTCATCTGCTCGATTATGTCCGGAAATTTTTTATCAAGAGAGTTTTTAAGAGTAATTTCTTGAAGTAATTCTTTTTTTATAGGTTCAAGATACTTGTAACTTTGCCAGTATCCTTCCAAATATCCATCTTTTCTCTCTAAAAGGTTTGGTAGATATCCGATATTGTGTTTTCTTAATATTTTCTTGTCTATTAAATCAATAAAATCTGATATTTTTCCTAACGGCCTTTTTGTCTCTTCCTTTTCTGCTTCAGTACAAAATTCTATTTTAGTATTGAATTTATCAAGTTTGTATTCTCTTTGAATATCATTTTTGTTTTCAGAAAATTCGTATTTAACTTTAAATCCCTTTGTTAAGGTTAAAAGTCTCCCAAAAGCATATTGGAACAACTGATTACCTAAACCTCCTTTGAGTTTAATTATTATCATGTGTTAATTCTTCATTATTTTTATTGTTTTTCATCTAGGGGGTTGTTGTTGGTTTTAATATAGACTTGTTTTGTTTTAATGAAGCAATTTTCCCAGCTGTATTTTTCAGTCACATATTTTGCTTTTTTTTCAAGATGATCTGAGGGTATTTTATTATTAATACTCTGATCTAGGGCATTTAATAGACTTTCCACGTTTCTTGGATCAAAATATATTATCATATCTTCTCCTATTTCCTTAAATACATCGATATTAGAGGCTATGACTTGGGTCTTACTACAGATTGCTTCAATTATTGGTATTCCAAAACCTTCGTCCAGTGACGGGAATATAAAAGCTTTTGATTTTTGGTATATGTATTTTAAATATTTTTCTTCTATAAAACCAAGATGCTTAACTTGTGTCTTTAAGTTGCAATTCTCTATTAAAGTTATTTCCTCTTTAGTAAGTTTACCGCCACCTATAAGTAATATTTTAAATTTTTTGTTGTTATCCCATTTAGAAAATGAATTAATAAGGAAATCAAAGTTTTTGTACAGTCTACGGTTGCCCACAAATAAAAAATATGGTTCATTTAGGGACGTGTCGTTATACTTGTTTGGTTCTGAAATAAAATTTTCGGATAGACCATGGTAAATTACTGATATTTTTTTATCATCAATTTTATATAGAGACTGTAAAGCTTTTTTGGTCGTCTCGGAAACACATATGATTGAATCTGCCTTAGTTATACACTTTTTTTTATTTGCTATAAATCTTTTTGCCCCGTTAGAATTAAAAAATAGGGGAAACTTTTCATAAGTCATGTCGTGCACAGTTAAAACCTGAGGTATCCTGAGTTTTTTGTAAGTAGTGTAATATGTGGAATGAAAAACTCCATTAGAGACATTTTTAAAGAAAAATTCAAAAAATAGGTTGTTGATCGGGGAAAGGATTTTTCTCGATAATTTAAATATGAAATTTGGTAGTGTTCTTAAGAGTAGTATATTTTTTTCGGTGACCCCTTCTTTATGCAAAATTTTGAATGAAGGGAGGGGCATAAGGAGAATGGGCTCAATGTCATTTTCTTTTCCACATCTACCAATTATTTCATCAAAATACCTAAAAATACCACCACCACTTTGCCAACTATAAAGTGTCCCATCGAAGTATATTTTCATGTTATTTGCTTAATAAAGAGTCTGTCATGGTTTTGCTTGTTAATAATTTTCTGATGAAAATATCAAATTGAAATTTGCTTAGTAATAATATGAATTTAAAATATACTGAACTTATCTTTCTTGTTGTAAGGAAATGAAGATTTACCCCATTGGTACATAAATTCAAGTCGTATTTTCTCGCCAGAAACTTTAGAGTTTCAAGTGAATAAAAAGATACATGCTGTCCATGCTCAGCGCCATAATAATCCCAGTCATCTTTCGGGATGTGTTTTGGAAGAAGAGTTGTTGAAAAAAAGATATTTTTTGATATTTTCAATATTTTTTCTATTTCTTCAAGTGGAGACACAAAATGTTCCAAACATTCAAAGCAGGTTATCGCAGTAATATTTTCTTTTTTATAATCGAATCCTTGAGCAAACAGGTTGGGTGTGTGTGGGTCGAACGTTAAAAAATTTAAACCATAGTCTCTCATCAGTCTTGTTAATACCCCATATCCACCAGCATAATCTAAATAGGTTTGTCTTGGTCCAAAGATAAAAGAAAATAGTATTAAAGCTTTTTTAGATAAAAATACGTTTCTTGTAATATACCCAGTGTCACTATTGTTGATCGGTTTCTCATAAGCTTCATCAATCCAGCTTGGATTGGCTATAGACATAAAACAACATTTCTTGCATAAGAAGTACTGAGCAGAATATTTTTTCCTGATTATTAGTTCTTTGACTAAAGTTGTCTGATTCTTACATATCTTACAGTTCATTATCTTAATACTAACACAGATAATATTTTCTTAACAAAAGACATTATCCTTTCGAAAAAACTTCTATAATATATTTTTTGGTATATTTTTATATCGGCCCCATTATCTATTATTATTTCGGGTGGATTTTCTATTTTTAAAATTTGCTTGCTGTCTTGTTTAACAAGTTTGTCTGCATTTTCTGTGTGTGTCGAATTTGTGCTAAATCCAATATTTTTTACTAAGTTGACGTTTGGAGTTATGACTAGTCCTGAATTGTTCATAACTGAAAAAGACCACTGTGCGTCCCAAGTATTTACTTCTCTCTCTTTAATATATTTAAAGAGAGAATTCCAGTAGTTTGCTACCTGTTTATTTTTAAATGCTTTTAAGGTTTTTTTAGTATGGATAAAAATATCTAGTTCTTTCATTTCTATATCATATTTATCCCAAGCTCTTTTCCATGTGGCCCATCCCCAAACTTGAGGGCAGTGAGAAAAATAGTAACTATAAATACCAAACTTTTCTCCAAATTGTGAGTTTGTGCCATTAATGTGCATTATTTCTTTATTATTATTGTATTTAGTAAGCATTTCTTCACAAAACACAAAGAAAGTTGGGTCGGGAAGACAGTCGTCTTCAAGTATTATTCCTTTTTCTACATTTTTGAAAAACCAGTTTATTGCTGAACTTACTCCAAGTTTGCATCCTAAGTTTTTTTCTTCGTACTTTCTAAACACTTCACATGGCCAATCAATATTTTCAGTAATTTTTCTCACTTCTCCGCACAATTCTTTTTCTCCAAGCCTTTTATCCCTTGGGCCATCTGCTGCAATGAAAAGTTTTTCTGGTTTAATTTTTTTAATGACATCAAATACATTTCTCGTAGTTTCAGGACGATTAAATATTATAAATAATACTGGTATTGGAAAATTATTGCTCATTTGATTTTAAGGCGGCTACGTAAAAAAATTAGCATTTTCTCTTTCAAAAGATAATATATGATATTTTTATTTCGGTAATAAAATTTTGCACTAAGTTTTTTGGTCCAACCTTGAAGGTGTAAGGTATTAAATCTTATCAAGATGTTGGTATCATCTTTCACGTAAGGTAAGTTATCTTTCCAAACAACCTTTTTAATACCTAAAATGTTATTGTAAATGGTATTATTTTGATTTTTGGAAGATAAGTTATGGTCATAGGTTGATCCATTTATAATATTAGCGGTCTCACCAACAAGCGTGGGGTATTTTTCCTTATAAAACATTAAAAGTGTCATGTCACATATACCACCTGACTTTTTACTTAATTTGTATTTAGTCCAAAAGTCAATTAATTTACTATACGTTTCTATGTTATTTTCACTATAAACATCCTTGGTAAAATTACAAAAATTATTTATTGCATCAAAACTATTCCAAAAAGAGTTGTGTCCACAGGTTCCTTCTGAAAGTGCTAATTGATAATTTTCAAATTTGGACTGTTCGGCAAGCAAATTAGCAAAAATTAAAACGTCTGAGTCTGCATAGAAACAACTTTCCAAATTGTTTTCTTTCATGAAGTCTCTAAGTATGAACCATCTCTGAATACAGAAAAGTTCAAATTCATAGGAATTTGTCGAAAAGTGTTTATAATATTTCTCAAATTGTTTCGCACTGTAAAAGTAATCGCTAATGTATTTGTGAGAAACAGAGTCTATATCGTTATTCGCTTTGTCGCCAATCAAGAAAATGTCGGCTAAAGGATTTGATTCTCGTGCACATTTTAAAGCAGTAAGTAGGTAATCATTTCTTCCTTGATGAATAAAAATTATATTAATTTTATTTTTGTTCATAATTTTTTAGATGTTTATACTGGAGAAGATTTGGGCTAACTTCTGTGTGGAATGTCTTGAAAAATATTCTTCAAACAAGGGTCTCTCTAGTGTTTGTATTTTTTCTTCCGTAGAGAGAATATCCATTGCTCTTAAGAGTTTTGAAACATTTTCTTGTTTGATGCACAATCCTAAATTGAATTTCTTAACTCTTTCTGCCATAAGATGCTTATCACTCACGATTACATATTTCTTAAAAAGTGCAGCCTTTGTTAAAATATTACTACTGTGGAAAAAGTTTTTGTAAACTGCGAATAGAATATCACAAGAGTTCACTAAGGTATTGAAATCTTTTTCACTTAATATTTCTTGAATAATGAAGCAATTTTCAGGTTTTTTCTTTAAGAATGATTCTATGGATTCATATTCATCCTTCTTATAATCATTTTTTGAAAAATCACCAGCGATTACAAAGAAAAATTTATTTTGGTCGGCCATTTTTATTGCGTCGATAAAAGTCTCAAGACCTTTACGTTTCGAAAATATACCTAATATACCGATAACTTTTCGATTGTTTGCCTTAAATAATATAGACTTTTTAATTAGATCATTCTCTTCTAGCTCCTCGTCTGTTACATCAGGCAGTACGTAAACTTTTTTATCGATATTTGTGCTTAATTTATTAGAAATATTCTCATCAAGAACCGTGACAAAACTACAGAATCTTGATTTCAGAATGCTTTCTGGATTCTGTATCGTTTGTAATATATCACTTGTTCTTAAGTAAACCGGATGAAAATATAGACCTGACCATTTAAACTTAAAAAATAAGTCTATTATCCAACCTTTTAAAAATGCTCCTAAGAATGAATCAAGCCATAAAAAAAATACAAGGTCAGGTGTGCTTTCTCCCATTTTTTTTAATCCTTTTTTGATTAAAGTATTGGTTTTTATCCATAAGAAAATAACTTTTAATATATTTGATACCGTGACTAAGTATTTGTTTTTGTAAGATGTGTTTATGAAGTCTATTTTTTCATATTTTATTTTACTTCCATATTTATCTTTTAGCGAGGAAAAAATAGTGTCTTCGGGATAAAAGATTAGGACTTTATTGCCAAGTTCAAGGAGTGTCTTTGCATATAAGAGTATATAAGTTTCGTGGTGACCACCAGAGAGGTGGTCAAATAATACAATTGTTTTATTTTTCATCTTTTTTCTTAGAAAAGAAAGCATCAATTTGAATTAATTCTTTTGTTTTTTCATTGCGCCACTCATAACCGAAGTCGATTAAAAAGAAGTTATTTTTTTCTAGGAAACCTAAAATTTCGGACAGTTTTGGTTGTCCGAGATACAATTCTCTAAAAGAAAGTTCAATGATCAAAAATTGCGTTTCTTTAAGTATTTTTTGCGAGCCGAGAAGGACTAGGAGTTCATAACCTTGAACGTCGATTTTTATTGTGTCAGGGGATGTTAATTTATCTGAATAAAATATATCATCTAACCTTTTAACTGTGGTGAATTCTTGCGTATTATCAAGACTGTCAGGGAAAAAAATATTCTGTTCATTTGTGTCCAACATTGAGGCGGATGCTGTACCACCTTTAATTTCAGATATTTTATCTTCATTTCCCAACGCAGTGTTGTAAACTGTTTTTTTTATGTTTGGTAAGAAATTGTTTTTTCTCAATATATCACAATATTTTTTTTGAGGCTCAAATAAAACTACGTTTTTAAGTTGTGGATTTAACTTATACATCGTGTCACTCCATATCCCTGAGTTTGCTCCAATATCATAAAGTGTAGTGGGTTTGTGAAATTTTAAGAATTTTTTGATTGTGATATAGCAATCTCCGTTTTTCATCACTTCACGATTTTTAAAACCTATATCTATAATGTCAGAGATATATATTATTATCCTGTTTAATTTATTTAAAAGGGTTTTCATTTTTTTGATTTATTAAAAGGTAATATGATGCCTCTAATAATTAATGTTATTTGGGATCTCCCTTTCTTAAAAGATAAAATAGACAAAGAAACTAATATATATGAAATGAAACTAGCGAAAGCAGCACCACTTATCCCGTATTTTGGAATAAGGATAAAATTTAGAGTTATGTTTATAACTGCCCCAAAAATAGATGAGATAGCACTAATTTTTGTTTGATTTTCCGATATTAGATAATAGATGAGAGCACTATTTAAGCATACTCCAATTCCAGCCCAAATATAAATTCTAAGTGCAACAGCAGCACTCAGATATTCGTGTCCGAAAAGGATGAAAATTATTAAAGATGCAAAAATCGTTGTAAGCACAGCGACCACAAGGGCTAGATAGAACATCAGGGAGTATAGTTTTGACAATCTTTCCTCATATAACTCCTTGCTAATTTTTTGGGCCCTGACAATTGCAGGAAATACTGAAGCACAAATAGTACCAGGTATAAAATACCAAAATTCAGAAAGTTTGGCGGCGACAGCATAGATTCCAGCCTGTTCATTACCGATCATATTTTTTATCATTATCTGATCAATTTTCATATATATACTCCACGCAACACCAGATAACATTAGTGGCCAAGAATCTTTTATTATTAAGATTGCTGTGGTTTTATCAAAAATCCACTCTTTGATATGGTGACCTTTGTTGATAAAAAAATATATTAGGCCAAAAGCTATGATTACACTATCTAGAACATAGATCGCTGTCAGCCAAATAATTCCAAGTCCAAGAGACATTGCTACAATCTTTAATGTTGCGGAAACAATTCCAGCAATAATTGTTACAAGAGCTGGATATTTTGATAGGACTTGAGACTGAAAATATACTTCAATAATATTAAAAGCACTGAAAATAAAACTAAGAGAATACATTATTATGAGACTAAGCAGTAGAGGGTCTTTTGTAGTTAGTGTTCCAGTGATAAATATTGATAATATTGCTACAAAACTTCCAAAAAGCTTCAGATAAAAACTTGTCCCAATTATTTTACTCTTGTTCGTATGATCATTTATAATCTCTCTGTTTGCAATGTTTTCAATTCCTAAAGAGGCCATAAATGCAAAAAGCCCGACGAAACTGAATACGTAATTTAGTAATCCGTAATTGCTCGGACCGAGGTATCTTGCCATGTATGCGTTTACAAAAAAGGCGACAGCTAGAACAAAAATTCTAGCGGAAAACATCCATCCCATATTTTGGAAATATTTTTGAAATCCCGCATTGTTCCACTTTTCCTTAATGTAACTCCAAGAAAGCGTTTGCATAGGTTTATCAAAAGAATATTAACATTTTTGTGCCATTATTCCACTATTGATTATATGTGATAATATAGGCTAAATATGAAAAAAGTATTTGTGTCAGGTTGTTACGATATTTTACATGCTGGTCATGTAGAGTTCTTCAAGCAGGCGAAAGCCCTTGGAGATTATTTAATAGTATCTTTTGCTAGTGATGCTGTATTACAGAAGTATAAAGGTAGAAAGTCTGCGCTGCCAGAAGAACACAAGCGATATTTGATCGAGTCTTTGAGAATGGTGGATGAAGTTGTAATGGGGGACAACATTGATGATGCGATTTTTGATTTTAAAGATGAGTTTTTGCGTTTGAAACCGGATATTTTAGCATCAACTGTTGACGATAGAAATGCAGATAAAAAAAGAGAGTTTTGTAAGAAGCACGGTGCTGAGTATATCCAGCTTCCAAAAGATCTGATGTTTAAACCGATATCAACATCAGAAATAAGAGAAAGGATTAAAGAATAGGTTGGCTTTATCTATTTTTTTGGAGTGCTATAATCGCAGAAGTGTATTAATAAATTAATCAAACTTATGAAAGACATATTGAAATACGGAATATTAGTGGGACTCTGGGCAGTGCTTATCCTTCCATTTTTTGTTGCTAATGGAATGTTTTTTCCATATATAACTGGAAAGAATTTTGCGTTCAGAATAATTGTAGAAATAATATTCGCGCTTTATCTTATCCTTGCTATTAACTATAAAGAATACAGACCAAAGTTTTCTTGGGTATTAATTTCAGTTACTGCATTTACACTAATAATGTTCATTGCTGATATATTCGCAGTTGCGCCTATGAAAGCTTTGTGGAGTAACTTTGAGAGAATGGATGGTTTTGTAACTCTAATTCATCTTTGGGCATATCTTGTTGTGTTTGGAACCGTAATGAAGAGTGAAGATAATTGGTTATGGTTTTTTAGGTTCTCTGTGGTCACGAGTGTGTTCATGGCTCTAAAAACATTGTTCGGGACTGAAGCAGAAGCACTCACTAGAATTTCTGGTCCTCTCGGTAATCCTATATATCTCGGTGTATATTTTTTGTTTAATTTATTTTTTGTACTATTTCTTTTGTATAAAGATGTAATTAGAAAAAACATGATCGGCTCTTGGGGTATTATTAGATTTTGGTTAAGAGACTGGAGATTTTACGCTTATGTTGTTGTAGTATTTCTAAACTTTTGGGGAATCTGGAAGACTCAAACGAGAGGTGTCATTTTGGGACTTATTGGTGGGCTACTTGTTACTCTGATTGCGAGTGCGATTTTAGAAAGAAAAGAATCTGTTCTTAAAAGAATCTCAATCATTAAAATAATTGCAATTATAATTATAATAGGAGCTTTTTTTGCAGTTAAAGACATGAGCTTTGTAAAAAGTAATCCTACACTCTCAAGGCTTTCTGCAATTTCCTGGAGTAATATATCAGGACAAGGACAGGCAAGACAGTATGTTTGGCCTATGGCAATAAAAGGGTTTGTCGAGAAACCAATTCTGGGTTGGGGACAAGATGGATTTAATTATGTGTTTAATAAATATTATGATCCAAGAATGTATGGACAAGAATCTTGGTTTGATAGGGCACACAATATGCCTCTTGATATGCTTGTTGCAGGTGGAATCTTAGGCCTAATTTCATATTTGGCAATATTTCTTTCATCTCTCTATGTGTTATGGAAGAGTAAGAGGGAGGTCTTTGAAAAAGCACTTATCTTGGGATTGCTTGCAGCATATTTTTTCCAAAACCTTTTTGTGTTTGATAACTTGGTGAGTTATTTCCTATTCTTTACTGTCTTGTCGTATTTATATTTTACGGAGACATCAGGTAGTCTAGAATCTGAGAAGAGGAATGGGTATGAGATGAGTGAAGATTTGAAAAAGATTCTAGCAATTATTATTGTTTGTATGCTTGGTTTTACTTTGTGGTGGGTAAATGTGAGACCCATTAAAGCAAACTTATATTTGATCAATGCTATGACTGCACAAGAATATAGTTTGAAAGATAAAAAAATAGTATCTATAACCGCCGAGCAAACAATGGATTACTTTAAAAAAGCTCTTTCATATAATACTTTTGCAAATCCTGAAATAAGAGAACAAATATTAAACATTGCGCAAAAAGTCGCTTATTCAAACACAGGGATAAAAGACGAAACTAAAATTGATTATCTGAATTTTGCAATTGCAGAAATGGACAAGCAGATAGTACAAACTCCAAACGATGCAAGATACCAGATATTTACTGGATCACTGTTGAATAATCTCGGCCGATCAGATTTGGCATTACCTTACTTGGAAAAAGCGAAAGAACTCTCAATAAATAAACAGACAATTGCTTTTGAACTGATTCAAGGGTATATGGGAACGGGAGAGAGAGAAAAAGCCCGTGACGAAGCAAAGAGGGTTTACGAATTAGGTAAGAGCATAGAAAAATCAAAGGCTATGTATGCATCAACACTCATTGTTACAGGAAACGAAAAGGGTGCGCTCGAACTTCTTGGTGGAGTAAAGAGTGCTGATGAGTCAATAACAAATGCTTATGTGATGGTTGCTGTAGATAAGTATAAGAAGGGGCAACTTGCTCAAGCCGTAGCTGAGATAAATAAAGCTATAGGAATGAACCCATCTTTTGATACAACAGGGAAGCAATTGATTGACCAGATTTGGACTAAAACCCTAAATTACGAATAATTTGCATTTATTTTTAGATGTGCTATAATACAATCTGTGAGTGCTAGCAATGTGTTAGCCCTAACGAATGTCTACGCGTCGCCCCACTTCGGTGGGGCTTTGCGTTTCTGGTCGAATAGATCGAGGTGGAGCCTCGACCACCAACATCGAGGCTCCACCTCGATTGCCTAAAGAGCTAAGTTACAATCTTTAAAATAAGTTCTGAATAGGGGTGATTTCATGTTATGTTAATGTGGAATGTATTTAAATATATGTTATAGTATTGAAAGTGTTTAGGTTAAGATTGTTTCAAGTTACGACCGGCGGTTGCACTCACATAAAGACATTTTTTGGAGGTTAGCCCCCGCCGGTCATAAGTTGGAGTAATCATATTATAATAACTTGCTTGATATTAAAGAAAATGTGAAGTTGGCAGAATTCTCTACCATGAGAACGGGCGGTCAGGCTCGGTTTTTTTGTGTTGTTAAAAATTTAATTGAACTAAAAGAAGCTGTTGTATTTTTGAAAGATAATAAAGTTAATTTTTTTGTTCTGGGTAATGGTTCAAATATAATATTCCCAGATATCGGTTTTGACGGCATCGTAATCAAAAATGAAATAAAAGGAAAAGAGATTATTAAACTTGATGAAGATTTTGGTCTACTTAAATGTGGAGCGGGGGAGGTGTGGGACGATATCGTTTCATTTTCTTTGGAGCAGAAGATGTTTGGTCTTGAAAATCTGATCTATATTCCAGGAACTGTCGGTGCTTCAGCCGTGCAAAATATCGGAGCATATGGAGCAGAGGCGAAAGACTTCATAGACACTGTAGAAGTGTTTGATACTGAAAATCTACAAACACAGATTATTTCAAACAGTGAATGTCAGTTTCAATATAGAGACAGTATATTTAAAAATAAAAAAAATATAATAATTATTTCTGTTACATATAAATTATCTAAAAAGTTTATTCCAAATTTAAAATATTCGGAGATAAAAAAAATATTTTCAAACAAAACTGTGGATAACTTTTCTGAAATTGATATGAAGAATGCGATTATTGAAATGCGAAGACAGAAATTACCTGAAGTTAGCGAGCTCGGAAGTGTCGGGTCTTTTTTTAAAAATCCGATTGTAGAAAAAAAAGAATATCAAAAACTTTTAGAGAATTTTCCTCTACTTCCGAAGTTTGATGTTGACGAGAATCACGTAAAGATACCCCTCGGATTTGTCTTAGATAAAATATGTCAATTAAAGGGCTATAGAAAAGGCTCTGTTGGGCTTTATGATAAACAGGCTTTGGTGATAGTAAACTATGGCGGAGCAACTTCAACTGATATTATAAACTTTGCAAATGAGATAAAAGAAAAAGTTAAAGAAAAAGTTGGACTAAATATTGAGACGGAAGCAGAAATTATTTTATAAATTTATATTTATATAATATAAAAATAAAATTTATTTTATTTATTATTTATTTTTGATAAATAATTAATTTTAATTTAAAAATCTATTGTATTATTTTTTGATTGGTATAAAATTATAGGTGTTAGATGTTTTATGCCAAAAATATTTTGGTAAGTCGATAAAATATCTCAGCTTAGAAAAACTAATTCATTTCTAAAAATAAAATTTTAGAAAAACTAAAATGGCAGCAAAAAAGAAAGCAAAGAAAGTAGCAAAAAAAGCAAAGAAAGCAACAAAGAAGGTTGCTAAGAAGAAAGCTACAAAGAAGAGAAAATAGAAGTGGCGTTTACTGATGGAGCTTTGCTCCATTCACAAAAAACAAGACCTAACCGTCTTGTTTTTTGTTTCGTCCAAGAGGGACGAAGTATTCCACCCTTATATTAGACTCCTCGGCTCGGAGATGAAAAAGATTACTTTATCATCTCCCTCGCTCTACGTCGTTAATAATATCTCTCTTTAAAAAGAAAACCGCCGGTTGGCGGTTTTCTTTTTTGTGCTATTATAGCCCTATGTTTTTAAGCAAGATTTTTGGAGACAGACAGAGCCGATATATGAAGACATTAGAGCCGTTGGTTAAACAAATCAATGCTTTTGAGGATTCACTTTCTAAACTTTCAGACGCAGAAGTTCGGGCAAAAACTGACGAATTTAGAAGTAGGCTTTCAAAAGGCGAGGCTCTCGATTCAATTTTGGCTGAGGCTTTTGCTACCGTAAGAGAAGCTGCTAAGAGAACTCTTAAGCAGAGACATTTTGACGTTCAACTTATGGGCGGTATTATTTTGCACAGAGGAAACATTGCTGAGATGAGAACGGGTGAAGGAAAAACTCTCGTTGCAACTCTTCCTGCATACCTGAATGCTCTTGAAGGAAAAGGGGTACATATTGTTACTGTTAACGATTATCTTTCAAGAAGAGATGCCGTGTGGATGGGACAGATTTATGCGTTCTTAGGATTGTCTATCGGTGTAATCAATCATGAATCATCTTTCCTCTATGATAAGACACACCAATCTGAACAAGACCCTCTAGACGAAAAAAGAGACGAGCTCGGATCTTATAAAGTTGTGTATGAATTTTTGAGACCCTGTTCTAGAAAAGAGGCATATTTGGCAGATATAACTTATGGAACAAACAATGAGTACGGTTTTGATTATCTTCGTGACAATATTGAATACGAGACTGAAAAGTTGAGACAGAGAGATTATCACTTTGCTATCGTTGATGAAGTTGACTCAATTTTGATTGATGAGGCAAGAACCCCTCTTATAATTTCCGCACCGACACAAGAATCAGAAAATCTTTATGACGTTTTTACGAAGATTGTCAGAAACTTCGTTAAAGATGTTGATTTTACTGTAGATGAAAAGATGAAAGCGATTCAGCTCACTGATGCAGGAATAAATAAAGCTGAAAAAATACTTGGAGTTGAAAATATATATACGGACGGAGGTATAAAATATGTCCATCATCTAGAAACTGCTACGAGAGCAAAAGCGCTTTTTGAATTGAACAAAGATTACGTTGTTAAAGAAGGAGAGATAATAATTGTTGATGAATTTACCGGAAGACTTCAGCCAGGCAGAAGATGGTCAGAAGGTTTACATCAAGCAATAGAATCTAAAGAAGGAGTTAAGGTTCAGAAAGAATCAAGAACTTTTGCATCCATTACATTCCAAAACTATTTCAGAATGTATAATAAACTTTCTGGTATGACAGGAACAGCTCTTACTTCTGCTGAAGAATTTTTGAAGGTGTATCATATGGATACATTGCTTGTACCTACGAATAAATCGGTCGCAAGACGTGATTTAAATGACTTGATATTCCAAACCGAACACGGAAAATTAAAAGCTTTAGCAAGAGACGTAAAGAAATTAAATGCCACTGGTCAGCCCGTACTTATTGGTACTGTGTCAATTGAAAAAAATGAACAGTTGTCAGAATATCTAAAGAGGGAAGGTGTTCCGCACTGCATCTTGAATGCAAAGAATCACGAGAAGGAAGGAGAAATCGTTGCACAAGCAGGAAAGCTTGGTGCTGTTACTGTTGCAACAAACATGGCTGGTAGAGGAGTTGATATTAAGCTCGGCGGCACACCTTTTGATAAGGATTCATATGAGAAAGTAAAAACACTCGGTGGACTTTGCGTTATGGGTACTGAAAGACATGAAGCAAGAAGAATAGATAACCAGCTACGAGGAAGAGCTGGAAGACAAGGAGATCCTGGAGTCACTCAGTTTTACGTTTCGATGGAGGACTCACTCATGAGGATATTTGCAAATGAGGCCGTCAAAAAAATGATGGGTAGATTTGGTATCCCGGAAGATGAAGCAATAGAAAATTCTTTCATAACAAGATCTCTTGAAAGTGCACAAACAAAAATTGAAGGATTTAATTTTGACGCAAGAAAACATATTCTTGATTATGATGACGTCCTAAATTTCCAAAGAAAGACCGTCTATGAAAGAAGGAGAAAAGTTTTGATTGGAAATATTTCTGATCTTGAGGAAAAATTAGATGAAATTATTCTCGGATATGAAGACGTGGTAAAAGCAGTTGAAGAGAAGAAGAAAAATATCGGTGACGCTGAGTTCTATAGAATAGCAAGAATAATAATGCTTCAAGCTGTAGATATGTTCTGGGTGGATCATCTTGAAATTATGGATTACCTACGCTCAAGTGTAAATCTACGTGCCTATGGTCAAAGAGACCCTCTCGTAGAGTATAAGAAAGACGGATTAAGATTATTTAGAGAAATGCAAGAAGCTGTGAGAGCTCAGGTTGTTAGTTTATTACCACATATTGGTGCTGGAGCTTTTGTGCAAGAAGAACAGAAATTAAAAGAAACTCAGAAGTATATGAAAGAGGCTGGCGCTGAAGGTAAGGATGATAATTCAAATGTTGTTCATCAGAGTGGTGATCATAGTCATGAAAAAATAGGTAGAAATGATCTCTGTTATTGTGGAAGTGGAAAGAAATTCAAGAAGTGTCATGGGGCATAAAGGTCGCTCAACATATCTTTTAAAAAACACGAAAATATTTTGCTAAATATTTTCTCTGTCCGTCGCCGTCGCTTCTACCAAGGTTTTTAAAAAGATAAGTCTCGCTTTAAGTTGGAATCGGGAAAGAACATGAAGAAAAAAAGATGAAACTAAAACTAGGAATTTATAAACACTATAAAGGTAATGAGTATAAGGTTATTGCTCAAGCTAGACATTCTGAGACGCTAGAAGATTTGGTAGTGTATCAAGCCTTATATAAGGAAAGGGCTTTTTGGGTCCGTCCTTTAAAAATGTTTTTAGAGAATGTCGAAGTTGAGGGTATTACAAAACCTAGATTTGAATGGATTCGTGAAGAAGAATAGTCTCCGAGTTATTTAATGTGTCCGGTCAAGAGGTCAAAAGATTGACCTCTTTTGTCGTTGGTATACAATTAATGAGGGGAAGGAAACTATTTTTTAATGTTCTTTAAAACTCATAAGGAACTCAATGAGAAACGTTCTTACTGGATATGATTTCCAAAGAGTCGTGACTCGGGTCGCAAAAGGAGAAGGGACAGGAAGGTTTGAGACAGTTCCGTTTTTTGATGCCATTCAACTTGCCAAGAGGCAACAACCAGCGGGGTGGAGACCTAGATGCCCGAATACAAAAATCTGTCAGAAGATTTTGCATCTAGTTTCTTGTCGTCTTGGGAGGAATCGGAAGTTTTTGAACCTGTACGTAGCGATAGGCACAATTCTTGATTGGAGGTATGGAGTTGATCTATTCTTCGAGTATTGTAATATCGTTGTCACAATTGACCTGACTACAAGGAAAAAGAAAACTCACAAAAAAGCGGATATCATTCTCAGTATGGAGGACATTGATGAACGTGTCGGCTTGAGAAAGGTGGCAGCAAAAATTGCCCGTATTTTTACAGATAAGAGACCTCAGAACTGCCAAATCATACGTGAAGGAAGAAAGGCTATTTACGAATGTTCTGTTTGTCACCTGAATTTTCTAGTTAAAAATGGACTGCTAAATAAGGAGACATTTTCTCGTTTTGTTGAGTTACATGGGGCGATGCTCAAAGTGCTTCATTCTTAGTATCTTTGAATATGTCCAACCCGACATTAATCGGGTTGGACATTTCTTTTTTCTTTTAATTATTGTGCAATTTGCTCCAATCTCTTTTTTTAGTTTCCATTATGATAGAATGCTTTTATATTAGTTTAGAAGTTTAATCCTAAACCATCTATTAGGAAAAGATGGTCGGACAAGTTAATTTAAAAAAAATGCATAAGATTTCAAAGATATTAGCGAGAGAAATATTAGACTCAAGAGGTAATCCAACTGTTGAGGTTGATTTAGAATTAGCAGATGGATCGTTCGGAAGAGCGGCTGTTCCATCTGGAGCATCTACTGGAAGTTATGAAGCCATTGAACTTCGTGATGGTGATAAGAAAAGATATGGTGGTAAGGGTGTGCTTAAAGCTGTAACTAATGTAAATGCTGCGCTCAGAAAAGCTCTTGTTGGAAAAGAATGGAATCAGCGGACTCTTGATAATAAGATGATTGAAGTTGACGGTACTGAAAATAAAGGGAATATGGGGGCAAATGCAATACTTGGCATCTCTTTGGCTTTTGCACACGCAGCTGCTAAATCACAAGAGAAACCTTTGTATAAATATTTTAAAGAGATTGGCAAAACAGGATTTCCAATGAGAATGCCTGTCCCTATGATGAACATTATAAACGGTGGTAAGCATGCTGAAAATTCTACTGATCTTCAAGAATTTATGATAATGCCAATTGGTGCAAAAACTTTTGCTGAGGCACTAAGAATGGGTGCAGAAACTTTCCATGCGCTTAAAAAGATTCTAAAAGGAAGAAATCTTAATGTATCTGTTGGTGATGAGGGTGGATATGCTCCATCTTTACCCAACAACGAATCGGCTATTCAGGTTATAATTGAAGCGATTGAACTTGCGGGATATAAGTCTGGAAAAGATATCTCCATCGCGATTGATGGTGCATCAAGTGAACTTTTCGATAAGACAAAGAATAAATATATTTTAGCAAGCGAGAAGAAGGAACTTACAAGCGAAGAGATGACAACCTTCTATGAGAATTTGGTTGCAAAGTATCCAATTGTTTCAATTGAGGATGGTTTGGCTGAAGATGATTGGACAGGGTATCAATTACTTACAAAGAAACTTGGAAAGAAAGTGCAGATAGTTGGCGATGATTTGTTTGTTACAAATGTTAAGAAACTTCAAGAGGGAATAGATAAAAAAGCTGGAAATTCTATCTTGATAAAAGTAAACCAAATCGGAACAATTTCAGAAACCATCGATGCTATAAACATGGCAACTAAAGCTGGATACACAAGTGTTGTTTCTCATAGATCAGGCGAAACAGAAGATAGCACTATTGCAGACTTGGTAGTCGGTCTTGGAACAGGACAGATAAAGACAGGTTCACTTTGTAGAAGTGAAAGAGTTTGTAAGTATAATCAACTACTTAGAATTGAAGAAGAGATGAAAGGAAAGGCAGAATACCCTGGGAAGAAAGCTTTTAAGGTGAGTTAATAAAAATGATTGTAAAGAATCAAATTAAAAAAGTTGCCCTTATCGTTCTCGACGGTTGGGGTGTCAGAAAAGAAAAAGAGTTTAACGGAATTGAAGAGGCAAAAAAACTCAACTTCGATAAACTTTGGAAGGAATATCCACACGGTCTTCTTAAGGCTAGTGGGCTTGCAGTTGGATTACCAGTTGGGCAAATGGGGAACAGTGAAGTCGGACATACAACTATCGGGGCAGGAAAGATAGTCTATTCAGACCTTGTTCGAATTGGTGACGCTATAAAATCTGGAAGCTACGAAAAAAATAAAGTTTTCAAAAATCTATTTTCTCACGTAAAGAAAAACAAAAGCAAACTTCACGTTATGGGAATCCTAAGTCCAGGAGGTGTCCATAGTCATAGTGATCATCTGTGTGCTTTTTTGGAAACAGCAAAAAAGGCAGGAATGAAAGAAGTTTATGTTCACTGCTTTACAGACGGAAGAGACACAGCACCACAGAGCGCGGGTAAATATCTAAAAGATCTTGAGAATAAAATAAAGAAAATAGGTATTGGAAAAATAGTTTCTATTTGTGGAAGGTATTTTTTGGATAGGGATGGTAATTGGGATAGAGTGGATAAGGCATTAAATCTTATTTTTAAGGGGGAAGGAAATATATCCAATAAAAAGCCAAGCCAAGTTCCTTTGGAATATTATGAACAAGGCAAGACAGATGAATTTTTTGAACCAACTATTTTAAATCGTGATGGAATTATAGAAAAAGGTGACGGAGTATTCTTCTTTAACTTCAGAGCCGATAGAGCGAGGATGATTTCTAAAAAGATTATTGAAAAAAGAATAAAGATGAATCTCTTTTATGCTGTCATGACACAATATGACGATGATATGAAATTAGATGTTGTTTTTCCTCCAATTGAAATAAATACAACAATTGCAAAAGAGATTTCTAATGCAGGCTTAACCCAAGCTCATATAGCTGAAACGGAAAAGTTCGCGCATGCAACATATTTTTTGAATGGTGGAGATCAAAAACCTCCCAAGGGGGAAAGAGATATTTTACTAAACAGTAGGAAGGATGTCGCGACACATGATCTTGCTCCAGAGATGAAAGCAAAGGAAATAGCTGATAAGACTATTGAAGAATTAGAAAAAGGTACGGATTTTGTTTTTGTTAATTTTGCGAATGCCGACATGGTGGGACATACAGGAAATGGTCCTGCAATAATAAAAGCAGTAGAGACTTTGGACATAGAGCTTGGGAGGGTGATTGATTCAGCTAAAGAAAATAACGTGACTCTTTTTATAACTGCAGATCACGGAAATGCAGAAATATATTTCGATAAAAAAGCAGGCGTAAAACACACAGCTCATACTACCAACCCCGTTCCATATATTATTACAGACCATAAAGTAGAGTTTGGGGGAGATGGTCTTTCAAAAATTGCGTCTTTTATATTAAAATATATGGGTCTAAAAGTTCCTACTTCGATGAAGTAGGTCTTATATGAAAACATTATTTTACGTGGTATCATGTTAGTAAATAAATATATGACAAAATTAATAAATGCAGTGGTAAATTATTTTGATAGATTAGAGGATAAGGTTAGAATGAGAATTAGTAGATACCCAATATTTTTTGCTCTTGTTGGAGGATTTGCTATAGTTGAATTCTGGAGAGGAATTTGGCAGATGACGGATTTTTTGTTGTTAGAATACATGAATCTTCCAATGGAAGGTTTTTGGTCAAACTTGATTTCAATCATCGTGGGTACAGGGTTGCTTTTGATCACAGGTCTTTATGTATCTCTTTTCATAAGTGATTCAGTAATAATTTCTGGAATAAAGAAGGATAGAAAAGAATTTGAAAAGGCTTTTGAAGAGATGAAACAGGAAGAGAGTGAGATAATATCTCAAGTTAGAGAAATAAAAACTACTGGTGAAAATATCTGTGCTGTTGGTGTTGATATTGAAGCTCTCAGAAAGGAAATTGCTGAACTTAAGGAGCTTATAAAAAATAAATAAATGGAAAAAATAAAAGTTGTAGTCCACGATGGACATTTTCATGGCGATGATGTTTTTTCTGTGGCCACCTTGTCACTGGCTCTGGGGGTAGAAATATCTGGTCTTGAAATTAAAAGAAGCAGGGATGCAGAAATAATAAATAATGCTGAATACGTTTTAGACGTGGGGAACGTGTTGGATGTTGATAAAAACAAATTTGATCACCATTTACCAATAAGTTTGATGAAAAAGAGAGCAGACGGTATCCCTTATAGCACTGTTGGTCTTTTGTGGAAAAAATATGGAGAAAAGATTTGTGATTCAAAAGAAGTTGCTGAACGAATAGATAAGAGAATTATTAAATCGATTGACGCAACGGACAATGGTATTGAATTATCAAAATCTATCTCAGATATCAAAGAAATTTACTTGTATGACCTTGTTGATTCATATTCACCGATATGCGGAGAAGAAAGTACTTCTGAAAATGGTTTTATACAAGCAGTAGAATTTATTCGTGGGTATCTTTTAAGGATCATTAAGAGAGAAAAATCAACACTTAAAGCTAGGAAATACTTTTCAAGTATTTACAATAGTACTGATGATAAAAAAATTATAGTTCTCGATAAAAATTGTCCATGGGAAGAATTTTCTGATGATTACCAAGATGTTTATTTTGTTGTGTCTCCTGCAAGTAATTGTTGGAAGGCAAAAGGCGTAAAGGTGAGTAATACCGCTTTTGACATAAAGAAATCTTATCCAAAGGAATGGGCAGGAAAGACAAATGAGGAATTGCAGCAAATATCAGGAATAAGTGATGCTGTTTTTTGTCATCCAAGTTTATTTACTGCAGGCGCCAAGAGTAAAGACGGTGCTATCGCCATGGCAAAAAAAGCTTTAGAAAATTAGCTTATTGTGTTAGTATCATCTTATATGGCATTTATTGA
>CAYQFQ010000004.1:9394-14798 GCA_964416925.1 uncultured Candidatus Saccharibacteria bacterium | reverse complement strand
AAAGCTTTAGAAAATTAGTAAAACATGTTAGTCTCTACTTATGGCATTTATAGATGAACTAAAAATAAAGATAAAAGCAGGACAAGGTGGAAGCGGTGTCGTTAGATGGCTTCATGAAAAAAGCAAAGAGTTTTCTGGTCCCTCAGGAGGAAATGGAGGAAAGGGAGGGGACGTATATATTAAAGCCGTTAGAGATATCGGTATTTTAGCCAAATATAAAAACACAAAAGAACTTACAGCACAAAGAGGACAGGATGGAATGAAGGATAGTATGCACGGCAAGAATGGAGAGGATTTGATTGTCGAATTGCCTATTGGTTCTGTTGTAAAAAACGCTGAGACAAGAGAAGTCTTTAACCTTTTAAAAGATGGTGAAGAGATAAAAATTCTAAATGGTGGAAGGGGTGGACTTGGCAATGAATACTTTAAATCTTCTACAAATATCAGGCCTGAGCAATCCACAGTCGGTAAACCAGCTGAAGAAGCAATGTTTTCTATTGAAGTTGAGCTTGTTGCTGATGCAGGACTTATCGGGCTTCCTAATGCAGGAAAATCAAGCATTTTAAATGAGCTTACAAATGCAAAGTCAAAAGTTGGTGCATATCAGTTTACAACTCTTGAACCTGCGCTTGGAGATATGTATGGTTATATACTCGCAGATATTCCCGGTCTTATTGAAGGTGCTTCAGAAGGGAAGGGACTTGGAGATAAATTCCTTAGACATATAAAGAGAACAAAAGTTTTACTTCATTGTATTTCTCTTGAGACTGAAGACATAACTTCTGCATATAAAGTAATAAGACAAGAACTTGAAGCTTATAGCACTGAACTTGCAGAAAAAGATGAAATAATAATTCTTACAAAAACAGATTTGGTAGATGAAAAGACTTTAAAATTGAGAATAAAAGAAGCAAAGAAATTAAATAAAAGTGTTTTGACTGTGACTGTATATGACGATGCTTCTATAAAGGAGTTAAAGGATAGTTTGATTAAGATTCTTCGTAAATAAATTACATAGGTTAAACCTATGTAATAAGACCTCCAATATCAAGATATAAAAAAAGCGGCCGTTCAGGATGAACGGCCGCCGCGCACCTTACTTGCACTGGACCTTCTTTAACAAAACAGTGAGAAGGGAGGTCAAGATGATGCCCACTACCCAGACAAGCATTGGAATCGGCCTGTCTGATCTAGCAGACTGTTCGGGCATTCCGTGTGCCTGTAAAGTTGCTAGAACCAAAAACATCACCATCAAAATCTTTTTCATCGCACACTCCTTTTGTTTTTCTTGTCGTCCCTCTTTTTGTTGATAGCCAGTAAAGCCCAAATGGTCGCGAGTCCATAGCCTATGTCGCTATGGAAAATTATCGCTGCAACAACACACAAAGCGCAAAGTACTAACATAATGAGCACAGGCTTTGACATTGTAATCTCCTTCTTGTGTCGATTTTGATTCAAGTGTTTTTAACACTGATATACTCTCTATATAGTATAGCAAATTATTGATGATTTGTCAATGTCTAATAAACGGCTCAATACAGGGCTTTTTTTTGAGATTTTTTTGTGGTATTATCTCAATAATAAATAATAATATGAGCGACAATAAAGAGTGCAAATATAAGGCGACCATAGGTTTGGAAATTCACGCAGAACTTAAAACAAAGTCCAAGATGTTTTGTTCGTGTAAAAATGATCCAAACGAAACTAGACCAAACGTAAATGTTTGCCCAGTCTGTATGGGACATCCGGGTACACTTCCTGTCTTAAATAAAGAAGCAATAAAGCAGGTACTTCGAGTTGGTCTCGCTTGTGGATCGGAAATTGCAAATTTTACAGAATGGGACAGAAAGAATTATTTTTACCCAGATATTCCAAAAGGTTATCAGATTAGTCAATATAAATATCCGCTCGTTGTGGGAGGATATCTCCATGGAGTAAGACTTACGAGAATTCACTTAGAAGAAGATACTGCGAGTTCATCCCACGAAGGTTCAGATTTCAGTTTGGTTGATTTCAATCGTTCAAGTGTTCCTTTGATGGAGCTTGTAACTGAGCCTGTAATACATAGCGCTAAAGAAGCTTCTGATTTTGCTAAAGAGCTTCAACTTCTTTTACAATATCTTGGTGCTGGAGATGCAAACTTGGAAAAAGGAGAAATGAGAATAGAAGCAAATGTTTCTGTAAGTGATTGTGATGATAGACTTGGTACGAAAGCTGAAGTTAAAAATTTGAATTCATTTAGATCAGTTGAAAGAGCCATAGCTTATGAAATAGAAAGACATATTGAGGTGCTTGAATCTGGTGGAAAAATAGTTCAGGAAACGAGAGGTTGGGATGAAGCGAAACAAAAAACTTATTTACAGAGAATAAAAGAGGATTCTCATGACTATAGATATTTTCCTGAACCAGATTTGCCCAAACTTATGGTGTATGAATTTTTTGATTTAGAAAAATTAAAGAGTGAATTACCAGAGTTGCCATGGCAGAGAAGAGAAAGATATTTGAAAGTCTTTGGATTGAAAGAACAAGACGCTGAACTTTTTGTAAACAACACTGAGCTAGGTAATTTCTTTGAGAAAGTCATAGTAGATTTTGGCGGAGATAAAGATTTAGTTAAAATATCATCAAATTATATCGGTTCAGACCTTCTCGGAATTCTATCTAAAGATGCAACGTTAAAATTTCCTGACGATAAATCCTTTGCAAAAATAATAAAGATGGTAAAAGAGGGTAAGATATCTTCTAGAACGGCGAAGGATCTTTTACAGAGAATTATCATGGAAGAGGTTAACCCTGAGGAGATTGCAGAAAAAGAAGGCTTAATTCAGAAAAATGATACAGGAGAACTTAAAACAATGCTTGAGAAACTCATTTCAGAGAATGAAAAAATTGTAGCAGATTACAAAGCTGGTAAAGAAAACGCAATTATGTCTCTTGTTGGACAGGCTATGAAAGCCACAAAAGGTTCTGCAAATCCACAGATGATAAAAGAAATACTTCTAACTCTTTTGAAGTAATGGTATAATTGATGGACGAATGAATAATGTTTCTAAAAAATATAGGATATATCTTGGCACTGATCATGCTGGTTTTGAATTGAAAAATAAAATCTCAGAATTTTTAAAAAAAGAAGGATTTGAGGTTGAAGACTGTGGTGCAAAAAACTTTGATCAATATGATGATTATCCTGATTATATTTCTATTGTTGCAGAATCTATATCATGTAACCCTGATATGAATAGAGGAATAATATTTGGGGGATCAGGAGAAGGAGAAGCTATTGTAGCAAATAGATTTCCAAATGTTAGAACAACAGTTTATTATGGTGGAGGTTTTCTAAATAACAAACTAGACATAGTTCGACTTGGTAGAGAGCATAATAATTCAAATGTACTTTCAATAGGTGCTAGATTTGTGAGTTTATCTCTGGCAAAAAAAGCTATTATGCTTTGGTTGAGTACTGCTTTTTCAGGTGAAGAAAAACATGTCAGGAGAATAAAGAAAATTGAAAGAATTTCGAGAGATGTGAAGTGTAAGATTAATTTGTAAGTAAAAAAATAAAAATGACAGAAATAATTCCAGCAGTAATTCCACAAGATTTCGAAGATTTAAGAGAACATCTTTCTCTAGTAAGTGGGATTGTCCCAATCGCGCAGATAGACGTCTGCGATGGAAAGTTTGTGCCTTCAAAAAGTTGGCCTTATGTTGGTGATCATGGTGAATTTAACGCAATATCAAATGAAGATGAAGGATTCCCATTTTGGCAAGATATGGATATTGAAGTTGACCTCATGGTTGTGCATCCACAAAAAGTTGTTGAGTCTTGGGTTAAAGCAGGAGCCAAAAGAATAATCCTTCATTATGAATCAACTCCGGATTTGAAATCTGTATTTGAAAGTCTAAGAGAAACATATGGTTATCTTTCTAATGTTCCTGTAAGTCTAGAATTCGGTGTAGCTTTTGATGTGAGAACTCCAAACGATAAAATTCATCAGTTTCTAGATACTGACAAAAACGGTAGGTCACTTGCTGATTTTGTGCAGTTCATGGGGATAAAAAAAGTTGGCTATCAGGGTGAATATTTTGTAGAGGAAGTTTTGGGAAAAATAAGAGAGTTAAGGACAGCTCATCCAGAGGCAATAATCAGCGTGGACGGAGGAGTGAATTTTGAAAATGCACATAGTATTGTCCAAGCGGGAGTAAACAGACTTGTCTCCGGTTCAGCTATTTATGATAGTAATGATGTTAAAGCTGCGATTGAAGAAATGAGAATTAAATAATTTATATTCACTCATGATAATTTACGACCGTGAATTATTATGAGGGAATTATTTTATGGGATCATTAGAGAAAGAAGTTAAAAATAAAATAAGAATCTCTCGAGTGCAAAAGATTATTTTAAAAACTGTTTATTCAGTCGGTTTTTTAGGTGTGGCTCTTCTTGCTCCAAACGCCTTACAGATGTTTAAAAAACTTGGAATTGAGCCAAAAGGTAAAATGTTTAGTGAGAATTCCCTTTATAATTCGAGAAAAAATTTAATTAAAAAAGGTTTAGTTAAATATTCTAAAGATGGTTTTTTGAGTCTGACGTCGTTAGGTGAGGAAACAATGAAGATTATTGACATTGCAGATTATAAACTCGAGAAACCAAAAAGGTGGGATAAGAAATGGAGAATATTAATCTTTGATGTAAGAGAAGACAAGAGGTGGCTTAGGGATAAAGTAAGAGAAATTTTGAATAAAATAGGCTTTGTAAAACTTCAAAATAGTGTCTGGGTTTATCCGTATGATTGCGAAGACTTAATCAATATGGTGAAAACTAATTTCAAGATAGGAAGGGAAGTTCTATATATAATTGCAGACAAGGTAGAAAACGATAGAATCTTAAGAGAGCATTTTAAACTGGATTTAGAGTAGTCACTTCTATTTGTTTAACTCACGATAATTCACGGTCGTGAATTATCGTGAGTGAAGTATTTTTTAATTACCAGGAAACACCTTACGACTCCATCTGCCCTGGGGAGTGCTTAGAGGAGATTGTTTTAAGTTTGATTGTTGCTGTTAGGTAAGTCTTTTTTTGTTATAATATATTTTATGAAAACATTAAGAGAATATATAAAAGAAGCTAAAGAAAACAAAACAGCCATAGGACATTTTAATATTTCAAACATTGAAGGTTTGTGGGCAATTTTTAATGCGGCAAAGAAATTAAATTTACCCGTAATTGTCGGAGTTGCAGAAGGGGAGAGAAAATATATCGGGACACATCAGGTTTCGGCTTTAGTTAAAAGCATAAGGGAAGAATATAATTATCCCATTTTTCTAAATGCGGACCACACATATTCTGTAGAGGCAGTTAAAGAAGCCATTGATGCAGGTTTTGATTCCGTGATATTTGATGCGA
>CAYQFQ010000004.1:0-9384 GCA_964416925.1 uncultured Candidatus Saccharibacteria bacterium | reverse complement strand
ATGACGTATGAGGAGAATATCTCTAAAACAAAAGAATGCGTGGAATATGCAAAGTCAGTAAATGCAGATATTGTTGTTGAAGCAGAACTCGGTTTTATTGGTTCATCGTCGAAAGTTTTAGACGGTATCCCAGAGGGAGTAAAAATATCAGAAGAATATTTAACTAAACCGGAAGAAGCAAAAGATTTTGTCTCAAAGACAGGTGTTGATCTTTTAGCTCCAGCTGTTGGTAATATTCACGGAATGCTAAAAGGAGGAATCGACCCAGCGTTGAATATTAAAAGAATAGCTGATATTAATGAAGTTGCAGGAGCTTCTTTAGTTCTTCATGGGGCTTCGGGTAATTCAGATGATGATATAAGAAGATCTATCAAGTCCGGCGTTGTAATTGTTCATGTAAATACTGAACTTAGGGTAGCTTTTAAGAATGGAATTAAGAAAGCACTACTAGAAAAACCCGATGAAGTCGCACCTTATAAATATATGAATATCGCATTGGAAGAAATGCAAAAAGTGGTTGAAGAAAAGTTAAGTGTCTTTTCTGGCAAGTAGCACTTGTGTTTTTCCTAAAAATATATATAATACGGGAACTATGCTTACATTAAAAGTTGAAAGGAGAGATGCAAAGACAAGTGTTGATAAAATAAGAAAAGCAGGCAAAATGCCAGCAGTTTTTTATGGTAAGAAGGAAAAATCTACTTCAATAACTGTTGATTATGCTATTTTTGAGAAAACATTAGCTGATGCTGGAGAATCTTCTATTATTCACCTTGAGGGAGATAATATAGACGTGGATGTTTTGATTCATGAAGTTGATCTTGATCCAGTAACAGACAAACCAAGACACGCTGATTTCTACGCGATTGAGAAAGGTAAGAAACTTGAAATTAAGGTTCCTATTGAATTTATTGGGGTTGCGCCAGCTGCAAAAGACCTCGGTGGAGTTCTTGTAAAAGTTATGTATGAACTTGAGATTGAAGCTTTACCTAAAGATCTTCCAAAAGAAATTTCAGTTGATCTATCATCACTTGTAAATTTTGATAGTGTTATTACAGTCAAAGATATAAAACTTCCAGAGGGTGTTACAGCAAAAGCAAACCCAGAAGAAGTTGTCGCTTCTGTCTATGAGCCTAAAGAAGAAGTTGAGGAAGCACCAGTAGATCTATCTAAGATTGAAGTAGTAAAGAAAGGAAAGGAAGCTAAGGAAGGTGAAGAAGGAGAAGCCCCAACAGAAGAAGTTAAAAAATGATTTTAAAACAAAAACCACTCACAAAAATGAGTGGTTTTTGTTTTGCTTAAATGTTAAAATTGAAAGCAAGATGTTTAAAACATTGTTTTTTCCATTATTTGTGGCCATGCTGATATCGATTAGCGTTCCTTTGCATGCCCAGGAAGTTATAACTTGCAACACAAGCCCTGAAGGAAAAACTGATCAACAGTTACAAAGTATTTTTGATGCGTGTGAAAAAGAAATAGCTGACCAGAAGAAAATACTTGAGCAGACACAAAAAGAATCAAGTGCTCTTGAAAAAGGAATCGCAGAGATTAATTACAATATTAATAAAACCCAGCTTGAAATTAAAGCAAAAAACGCAAAAATTAAACAGTTGGGAGAGACTATCGTATCCAAAGAAGAATATATAGGTGAGTTGTCTGAAAGAACAGATGTAATAAAAGTATCAATATCAAAAATAATACGAGAATCAAATAATTTAGATGGAGTCTCTGTATTTGAGATTATTCTTTCCGACAAGAGTCTCTCTGATATTTTTAAGGATCTGGATAACTATTCTGTGATAACGAAGAAACTAAATGAATTATCGGAGGAACTTCTGGGTATTAAAAAAACTAGCGAAGAAGAAAAAGTTAGTTTGGAACAGAAACAAACAGCTGAAGAAAAATTAAAATTTGAAAAAGAGGCTGAAAAAAGAAAATCAGAAAATTACAAAGCCGAAAAACAGAGAATACTTGAAACAACAAAAGGCCAAGAAGATGTATATGAAAAAGTAATTGCTGATAAGGTTAAAAAACAGAATCAGATTAGGAATAGACTTTTTAGAACGGTTGGAGGAGAAGAACTTACCTTTGGAGAAGCACTTAAGCTAATACAACCGTATGAGAGTATGATTGGTGTTGATTCTGCTTTTGTTCTAGCTATTTTGACTCAAGAATCAGCCATAAATGGAACTATTGGAAAAAATATTGGTAGATGTACTTACAATCAAGCCTCGCCATGTGGAAATGGTAAGACTGTAATGGCAGAGAGCCAGAAGAATGCTTTTATAAATATAATTGATAGTTTGGGTTTGAATGCAGATGAAGTCCCAGTATCCTGTCCGATCTGTAGAGATGGAAACTACGGTGGGGCCATGGGTCCAGCACAATTTATGCCTAATACTTGGTGGGATGTAGGAGCATCAACTGGTTATAAAAGTCGGGTAGCAAGTGTTTTAAATATCTCAACGCCATCTCCTTTTAAAAGCCTTGATGCTTTCACTGGAACGGCACTTTATCTAAAAGATGCTCAAGCTAGATGTAAAACAGCATTTAGTAAAAAAACAGATATTTGGGCATGCGCAGCCTCAAAATATTATGGGGGATTAGCGCTCAGTGGTTCAAGGCTCACGAACTTTATGTATTATGGTTATGGATCAGCAGTGTCAAAAAGAGCTGTACAATTTCAGGCAGATATCGACACTTTGAATCTGTAAAATATCTATACAAAAGAGCCTGACGGTAGGTGTTGCAATTTGCCCAAAAAGCTGTTAGTATAGCCGGACATATGAAAAAAGACATACATCCAAAATATTTTGAAAAATCAAACGTCACATGTGCATGTGGTGCTATTTATGATTTCGGTTCAACAAAAGAAAATATAAGCATTGAAATTTGTGGTGCTTGCCATCCTTTTTATACGGGTAACGACAAAGTTCTAGACGCAGCAGGAAGAGTTGAAAAATTCAGAGCAAGAAAAGTTGCATCCGCTACAAAAAAAGCTTCAAAATAGTGAAAAAGATAAAATCCGCACTTTCTAAAAGTTCGGGTTTTTTCTTTAATTGATTTTAAGGTGATATAATAGAAAAAACTTGTCCCGTTGTAAATTCAACAAAAACAAGTGTGACGATGATAATATATAGATTTGATACGTTGAAATTGAAAGTTAATAATAAAAAGTAAAATTTACTACTGGGATGGATATTGAAGAATTCAAAAAAAATAAAAAAACTTCTTATTTGGCAGAAGAGTACAGCCGATTAGAAAATGAAGAGGAGTCTATAAAGGAGATGTCTAAAAAGGACCCGAGTGTTGCACCTCTTGCTGAAGAAGAATTAAAAAACCTTAGTTCACAAAAAGAGGTAATTTTGTCGCAAATGAGGGATATTATGAAAGGAGAAGAAGAGGAAGAAAAATTTCCTAATGAAGCGGTTATGGAAATTAGAGCTGGGGTTGGTGGAGAAGAAGCTGCACTTTTTGCTGAAGTCTTGTATAAAATGTATGACAGATACGCAACTATACATGAATGGGCTACGTCTAAGATTAGTGAATCACAGAGTCCTTTAGGTGGTTATAAGGAAATTGTCTTTGAGATAAGAGGTAAAGATGTTTATAAAGATCTTAGATTCGAAACAGGCGTTCATAGAGTGCAAAGGGTCCCAGATACTGAAAAATCAGGCAGAGTACATACATCAACTGCTTCTGTTGCTATTTTACCGATAAGAAAGAAAATAACTATTGAGATTAAACCTTCAGAGTTGCAGATAGAGACTTCAAGGTCAGGGGGTGCAGGAGGTCAGAATGTTAACAAAGTTGAGACTGCGGTGAGAATTGTGCACTTACCAACAGGAATTGATGTTCGATCAACAGCAGAAAGAAGTCAGGCCAAAAACAAAGAAAGAGCAATGTCGATTTTGTTTGCTAAGCTTCAGGTACTGCAAGATGAGGAGTCTGCAAAAAAACACGCTGGAGAAAGAAAGGAACAAATAGGTACAGCCGATAGGTCAGAAAAAATAAGAACATATAATTATCTTCAGGATAGAATTACAGATCATAGAGTTAAACAGTCTTGGTTTAACATAGAAAAAATATTGTCTGGTGATGGGCTCGGCGAAGTACTTTCTTATGTTAGTGAAAATATAGGCAAGCAAAACGATGGTGGTATTGATCCAGATGAAGACAGTGAATAACCTTAATACAAGAGATAGGGAGCTTGCTTTTAGGTGGTTTTTTTGGTAAACTCGTAGTCACTTATGTCAGAACAAAAGAATATACAAAATAACGAAATAATAGAAGCAATGTTTAAAGCAGGGGCTCATTTTGGTTACTCAAAATCAAGAAGACACCCATCGACTGCTCCTTACATTTTTGGAGTTAAAAATAAGACAGAAATAATAGATTTAGAAAAAACTACTGAATTATTAGCGAAAGCATCAGAGTTTGTAACGAGCTTAGCAAAAGACGGTAGAAAAATTCTTTTTGTTGGAGGTAAGAGTGAAGCAAAAAATGCGATAAAAATTGGTGCTCTAGCCATAGACATGTCTTACGTTTCTGGAAGATGGATAGGAGGAACATTAACTAATTCACCTGAAATAAAAAAGAGGATTGCAAAGTATGAAGATTTAACTTCTCAGAAAGAAAAGGGGGAGTTATCAAAATATACTAAAAAGGAAAGACTTCTTATAGACAGATTAATTGCAAACCTAGAAGAGATGTTTGGTGGAATCATTGGAATGAAAGAGACTCCAAAAGCTCTATTTGTAATTGACCCTAAAAAAGAAATAATTGCAGTAACAGAAGCAAAAAAGGTTGGTATTCCAGTAATAGCTCTTCTTAACACTGATTGTGATATGAAGGGAATTGACTATCCTATCATTGCGAATGACTCATCAGTTTCAAGTATTTCTTTCTTTGTCGATGCGATTGTAAATGCTTACAAAGCAGGCAAGGTTCCTACTAAATAATAAGTTTTGGAGAGTTTATTAGTTCTTTAATTAATTTATATTTAAAAATATGGAGATAACGACGGAGCAGATAAAAAGTTTAAGAGATAAGACTGGTATTTCTGTTATGCAATGCAGGAAGGCTCTTGAAGATTCAAACGGTGACAGCGAGAAAGCCTTGATGTTGCTCAAAAAGAAGGGTGCTGATGTAGCTTCAAAGAAAGCTGATAGAGTTATAAAGGCTGGAAGAATCGCCGGATACGTCCATGGAATCGGTACAGTTGGCGCCATGATTGAACTTTCTTCAGAGACTGACTTCGTGTCGAAACATGAGGATTTTGCAAAGCTTGCGTATGATATCGCAATGCAAATAGCAGCGACAAAGCCAGAGTATCTTAAAAGAGATGAGGTTCCACAAGAAGAAATAAGTAAACTTTCTGAGATATTTAAAGCAGAACTTGAAGGAAAACCAGAAGAAATCAAAGAGAAGATATTGAAGGGTAAACTAGATTCTTATTATAAAGAAAAGGTTTTGTTAGAACAGGATTTTATTAAAGATCCTAGTGTTACTATACTCGGTCTTATTGAGGCTGCTATCCAGAAGTTTGGAGAAAAAATCGAAATAGCTAGATTTGTGAGGTTTGGAGTGCTCGGTAAATAAAATGTCCTTCATAATATTTTACATATCTTTTTTCTGCCTGATCTGTTTCTTTGGGTTAAAGATGTTTGAGTATAAGACAGGTAGAAAGACTTATATATCAAGTTTCGGTAAAGAGACGGATACTTTCGTTAGTCACTCTTGGAAGTTATTTAAGAATTTTTTGGTTAGTTTAAGTTTTAAAAACACAATGAGGTTTTTCTCTTGGCTGTGGAAGACTTTAAGTGTCTTAACTTGGAAATTAAAAAAGAGATTTGATAGTAGGCAGCCAAAATTCTTCATGCAGCAAAATCAGTTTGATCCAAAGGGTAAAGGGAGAGTATCCTTTTTCTGGAGGAATGTCTCCGAGTATAAGAAAGGTCTTAAAGAAAATAATTTGTAATTTGGTCATTATTTTGCTATATTCTTTGTTAGAGCAGTTTTAAATATAAGCCACCTTAGCTCAGTTGGTAGAGCGCCACTTTTGTAAAGTGGATGTCCCCAGTTCAAGCCTGGGAGGTGGCTCACGAGCAAAGCGAGTAAAGACAACTCAGCAAGCAAACTGCTTTGCTTGCGCCAGGCTTTGAAAGGAGTTTCGATGTCGAGCTTGTGCGAGACCGAAACTCACCTGGCTAAGTAGTAGCCAAGCCTTCAAGTAGGCTCACGAGCAAAGCGAGTAAAGCTAACTCAGCGAGCAAATTCTAGATGGGTAAGGTTTATTTTGCTCATCATTTTATGGAATACAAAGATTCAAAATATTATAGAATAGGTCGTGCTGATGACCTTACAGGCAGAGATAGAATAATTTATCGGTTACTCGAAATATTTCCAGGTTTTTTGACTTGGCTAACTATTTTTGCGATGTTTTTTTGTTCATATTTTTTTCCTTTTCAGACTGCAGTTTTTATAATACTTTTTGATATTTACTGGTTGCTAAAGACTTTTTATTTATCTATTTATTTATATCAATGTTGGTCAAAAACAAAACATAATCTTTCATCCAACTGGGCAGAGAGAATGTCGCACATTAAATTTAACCATTTGTACCAGGTAGTTGTTTTACCTTTTTACAAAGAACCATTTGAAGTTGTAGGGAAAAGTCTTGATTCTCTTTTTGCTACCAATTGGGATAAAAGCAAAATGATTGTAGTTCTCGCGTCCGAAGAAAAGGACGGTGAACATGGTAAAAAAATCTGTTCTCTTGCTACAGAAAAATATTCTAAGAAGTTTGGCTATTTTTTTACTACAGTCCATCCAGCAAACGTAACTGGAGAAATTGCTGGTAAGGGTTCAAATATTGCATACAGTGCGGAATTGGCCGGTAGAGAAATTCTCATAAAAAATTCAATAAAATTTGAGGACGTTTTGATATCTGCTTTTGATATCGACACGGTTGTATTACCAGATTATTTTAATTGTCTTGCTTGGACATTTCTCACTGCCGAGGATCCATTCAGGGCTTCTTTTCAACCAATCCCAATATTTAATAACAATTTTTGGGAGACTCCTGCTTTTTCAAAGATAATGGGAGCAACAAGTTCTTTTTGGCAAATGATACAGCAAGAGAGACCGGATAAAATTGATACATTTTCTTCACATTCCATGTCTTTCAAAACTCTACACGATATTAAATATTGGCAAAGAAATATGGTCTCAGAAGATTCGAGAATTTTTTGGAATGCTTTTCTTGTCTTTAATGGTAATTACAGAACTGTTCCGATGTTCTACCCAGTATCGATGGATGCTAACCTTGCAGAAACATTTTGGCAGACTGCAAAAAATGTCTATAAACAACAAAGGAGATGGGCGTGGGGAGTGGAAAATTTACCCTATATGTATTTTGGTTTTATTAAAAATAAAAATATATCATTATTCAAGAAAGTTTTTCATACATTTGTATCACTTGAGAAGGCATGGTCAAGAACCACAAATTCACTTATGATTTTGCTTTTGGGGTGGTTGCCTGTAATTATGGGTGGAAAGGATTTTAATTCTCATCTCATATCTTATAATCTTCCTGTGGTATCTAGAATCTTAATGACCGTTGTTATGCTCGGGTTAGTCTTATCTATATACATATCTTTGGGTTTTGTCCCAAAGAGAAAAGACAAGAATGATGTTTGGGGAAAAACAATATTTGCATTACAATGGCTACTCACGCCTATATTGCTTATAGCCTTTGGAAGTATTCCTGCAATTGAAGCACAAACGAGGCTAATGTTTGGAAAATACATGGGTTTTTGGGTCACGCCTAAGAATATTATAAAAAAATGATAAGCAGACAAAGAAAAATTAGATTTATTGTTTTTGGAGTAATTTTTTTGATTGTTTCTCCTTTTATTCTAATGTATGCATTTGGAAATATTTTTAGTGGGGGAAATATTTTTAAAACAGGTGGAATTTATGTAATAACAAGTGAACCTGATTGTGAAATATTTTTGGATGGACAATTGAAGAAGACTTCTAATTATTTTCAAAGAAGTTTTTTAATAAAAAACTTAGGTGCAAAAGAATATTCTGTACTTGTAAAAAAACAAGGATTAAATTCTTGGACTAAGAAAGTTACTGTATTTAATAGTTTAGTTACCGAAGTTAAACCGTTTATGATTTCAGAAAAGTTTGAATTAAGAGAAATACCAAAATTAATTGAAATATTTGGCTCCACAGGTACCACAACGAAGAAAAATTTAGAATATGATAATGTCTTTAAACTTTTTAACAATAAGGATTTAACAATAAATACAAAACAACAAATATCTTTGGCCACCTCAAGTATAAAAATTGAATTAGGAACACAAGAGAATCCTCTTTCATACAGAAATGTGGGAATTTGGAAAGATGGAGGTAAAGTTTTTGCAGAATGGTTAGGTAAAAAAGATGCAATAATTGATGATTTTTGTAGTGAAGATAAATGTAATTCGTCTGTTGAAGTATATGATTTCAAAAATACAATTAAAAAATTAGATTTCTATTTTGGAGATAGACAAGCCGTTATTGTTTTGTCAGATAATTGTCTGTTTGCGGTAGAGATTCAGATAAATAATAGCAAGAAAGCGCAAAAAATATATTGTGGTGAAGAAGTTGACTTCATCTTAGAAGACAACAACTATCTCTACATAAAAGATGGCACCTCTTTGTTTGAAACACTACTTTAGATCTATCTTTGTTTGATTTTGAAATAAGTTTTTTTAAAATGTTGAGTTATTATATTAACTAATGAAAAAACAAATTCGAAAAGGCTGCACAAGCATTTAATGAAAAAAATGTGCTATACTAAAGACCGATTGAACACAAAACATAAAATATATTTTCATTGATGTTTAATTATAAGCTATCAAGTAACACAAGCATGTTTGGAATCTTAAACTAAAAAATATGGTTAAAATTTTAACTCGAATCGAGATGGAGAAAGTAAATAGTCCTTACCAAAATTTTAAATTTTGTTTTATTAACGCCTTAGTAATTTTATTTTGCATAGTTTTTTTATTTTTTGGAATATCTAGTCATGCTAGTGCGACGACGTATTGTGTCAAACCTGACGGAACTACCTCTGCGGTAAATAAGGCCAACGCAGTAGTAGCTAATGCGGCCGCTTGTACCGCCATTACAAATACAGCAAATGCTCTGTCTATGTCTACATCTAATTCACTGACAGGCTTATCTGACGGCGACACCGTTTATTATTCAGCACTAAATACTTCTGGTGTAGCCACTAATTATACTACTGAACTAGTTCCGGCTGTAAGTGGTAGTGCGGCTCCTATAAATTACCTTGGGGTAGCTGATAATACTGGAAGTTATCCTAACATT
>CAYQFQ010000003.1:25286-44166 GCA_964416925.1 uncultured Candidatus Saccharibacteria bacterium | reverse complement strand
TATTGGCCTTATCGTCTAACGGTTAGGACGGAGCCTTCTCAAGGCTTAAATCGGGGTTCGATTCCCCGTAAGGTCACAGAAACAATGAGCCCAACACAAAGTATTGTGTTGGGCAATTGTGTTTTCTGTAGACCTTACGGGGAATCGAAAGACGGACTGAGCGAAGGCGAAGGAGTCGGGGTTGAGAGATTTTTCAGCAGAAAAAAACTCGTGACCGAAAGTGTATTCGCGTTTCCCCGTAAGGTCAAAATTGACATAGACTGCTTTTTACAATATATTTCAATTAGATTTAAAACTCAGGAGGAATAATCATGCTCTTTCAAAAAGGGACAACTAGGTTTGTTCTGGTATTTCCGAGACTAGGGTTTGTGCTTAAACTACCAATCATCAATTTCAAAAATGTGTGGTGGGGCATAAAATACACCAAAAGAAATGGCTGGAAAGCGAGCTTGGAAGTATGGAAAAATAAAGTGACAAATCAAAACTCGCCATTCTATTCTGTAATGATGGGTTTAATGGCTAACTGGATGGAATGGTGTTTTTGGAACAAAACTAAACATCCACTTCTACAACCAGTTTATTTTTCCGCTTTCGGTCTGATCAACATACAAAAGTACGGAAAACCACTAGAATACAGTGAGGTAGAATGGCTTGGTATGAACATGCAGGTCATTACAAATCAGACTTCGCATTCACATGGCCGTGGCCACACTTTCGGAGAAGCAAAAAACTATACGGCAGTTAATGGACACCTCCGCCTGCTCGATTATGGCAGCAAAAATTTATGGCCTGTGATTCACCGCTATGGTGATAAAATGGCGAAACTAACCATAACAGAGTGCAAGCACCCACCGAAAAAGACCTAACCATCCCAAAGAAGACAAAAATTCTTCTGGGGTGGTTTTAATTTGTTCAAGTGACTGAAAAAATACCAGCGACGATAGTCGAGAAGTCCCATAATGTCACATAACAAAAATCGCACATGAGTGCGATTTTTGTTATGTGACATTTAGCTTTCAAGTAATTTGATTGGGTACCCTTCAGGTTATCATCCTTTCATTTGTGCTAGTTCTTTGACACACTTTATTAGTGTTTTAAGATTTCCTTCTGCAATATTGTTTGCGTCCAACTGTTTTGGTGAAATGCTATCCATTTCAATATCTTTACTCCCTGCTGGCAAAATAAATACGTTACCACTTTCAGGATGTTTGCCCAAAACAACTTTCACACCCTCTTTCTGCATCCTAGCTACTATCTCATCAGTAGGAGTCGTCATGCCTGGATATTCTTCATCTGTAGCCTTCATTTTCTTATATTCCTCGACGTCAATACCAGAAAAAGGAAAAGCTTCTAGTCTTGAACTTAATTCAGATGCTAGCATAAAAATTATAATCCTTTTCTCAGATTTCTCTTTTTCTATAATTTCTTTCGCACTTAATTCTTTAGGTGTGTTTTCTATAATAAGAAGTATATCATAAAAAACTACCCAGAAGTCAAAAGACTTCTGGGTACAACAGCTTACAACTTAGGTCGTGTCATATTCTTGACCACAATCACTATGTTTAAGAAAACGTAAATGTTGACAAAGCAATATATTGCTGTATAATGCTTTTAGAACAAACATGGTAAAAAAACTAGAAGGAGCTCGTGATGAAAAACATATTCGTATCAATGGTTGTTGTATATCTTCTTACGATTCCCCTCTTTGGACAACAAGCTCAATTCGTTGCTCTTAGAGCTGCTGCTGAATCCAACAACAAAAGAACAAACGCCGTTGTCCAGACAAAGAAAGAAGTAGTCGAAGAAAAAACGATATCTTCTGAAGGAATTACTGTTGGAGGATGGTTGGGTGATCAAGGATGGATTGAAAATACGGGTATTATATCTAAACGTGTTAGGGTTGTCCGGCAGATACTCAACACTCATAATGGTGCTGAGTTGACAATATCCATGCATTATTTGAAGCCTGGAGAAAAAGTTAGGATACCTACCATCACAAGAGAGACTGTTTTTTATATATATTCAGTTGAAGGTGGCCTTCTTGGTTTTATGAAAGCGAACGAACTCCCCGAAAAACCATCTTGGTGCTTCTGATCTTTCGAGTTTTTAAAGCGCGTCAGAAATGGCGCGCTTTTTCTTTTATCCCCTTGCAAAAAAAGCTTTCAGGTGTTAATATCTATGCCAACATGATAAATATAGAAGTATCCAAAAATAGCAACGAGAGCAATACAAGTATGCTCAGAAGATTCACCAAGAAAGTTCAAGGTTCTGGTATTCTTCCAAGAGTAAGATCAATCAGATACTCAACAAGAGTTGAATCATCTTACAAAAAGAAAGTTAGAACACTTAACGGTCTTAAGAAAAAAGCAAACATCGAAGAACTTATCAAAATGGGTAAAATGGTAGAAAATCCAAACAGATCAAGAACAAGATAATGACAAATGTTTTTTTGAAAAATTTTTCAATTAATACACAAGGAAAAGACAAGCTCTCTGGCTTGTCTTTTTTGGCTATGAAAGAAAAGGTACTAGGTAAGGATTATGATTTAGCATTAAGTTTCGTTTCTGAGAAGAAGATTCACGAATTAAACCTACAATATAGGGGCATTAATAAGGCTACAGATATCTTAAGCTTCCCTGTTGGTAAAAATATCGGTGAGATATTCATCTGCAAGAAACTATCAAAGCAAATGTGTAAAGAATTCGACAGGACACCGGAAAATTTCATTCTATTTCTCTTTATTCACGGTCTTGTACACTTAAAAGGATTTAATCATGGTGACAAAATGGAAAAAGAAGAAGTTAAACACAGGAAACATTTTCAAATATAAATCTTTTAGGTTATAATAAGAACATAAAAGTTCTAAAAATAATCAATGTCAAAAAAGATTTCAGTTGGAATAGATGTGGGCACATACCAAGTCAAAGTCTTGGTTGCCGAAAGTTCAAGTGAAGACAACTTGCCGAAAGTTATCGGTTTGGGTATGTCTGAATCAAAAGGTTTAAGACACGGCTATATTATAAATACAAATGACGTCATAAAAAACCTGAAGACCGCTATCGGTCAAGCAGAAAGAACCTCTAAGGTAAGAATTAAAAGTGCATATCTTTCGGTGGGTGGAATTGGCCTTAGCAGTATTACGACAAAAGGTTCAATTATGATATCTCGTGCTGACCTTGAAATCACAGATATTGATTTAAAAAATGCGTTAGCTTTTGCTGAGGAAAATATACCCCAGAATATTTCCCTGAATAAAAAGATTATTCACACAATACCAATCGCCTACAAAATAGATGGACAAACCACCAACGGAAGACCTGTCGGTATGAAAGGTGCAAAACTTGAAGTCAGAGTCCTCTTTATAATGTGTATTGAACAACATTTAAATGATCTTATAAAATGTGTAAACGAAGCTGGTATAGATGTTCTCAATGTCATGGCATCACCTCTTGCTGGAAGCCTTGTCGCATTAACAAAGACTCAAAAAATCGCTGGGTGTGTATTGGCAAATATTGGATCGGAAACCGTATCACTAGTTGTGTATGAAAATAATATCCCCTTGTCTCTCGAAGTTTATCCCATTGGTGGCACTGACATTACAAACGACATCGCACTTGGTTTTAAAATTCCAATTGACGAAGCCGAAAGTCTCAAACTTGGTACGATTGACGATTTACAATATCCAAAGAAAAAACTCGACGAAATAATTTTTGCTAGACTATCTGATATTTTTGATTTAGTAGAAGCACACCTAAAAAAGATTGGAAGAAATGGTTTGCTTCCCGCAGGTATTATTCTTACTGGTGGAGGTTCTGGAATTGAAACAATTGAAGACTTGGCCAAAGCGTCACTTAAACTTCCATCGAAAATAATTCAGTCAGGAGTTATGCCTGGTTTGAAAAGTGATCAGATTAAAGATTCGACATGGTCCGTCGCTTATGGACTTGCAGTTTGGGGATTACAAGATATTGAAGATATGCCAGAGGGTATCAAACTTTCAGAAAATATCTTAGATGCACTCAGAAGATGGATTAAGCAGATACTGCCTTAAATTAAAGCTTTTAACTATTTAGCAACAAACAAAGAGAGGCTTTGGTCAAGCCTTTTCTTTTTGGTATATATTTTGCTATTATTATGTGAAAGAAATTTGAGTTATTAGTTTAATTTTGCTAAGCAAGTTAAGCCTTTATTTTTTAGTAAAAGCTTTCGAAGTTAGCACAGAAAAAATCATGCCACAAGTAAAACCAGAGATAGAGGCTTTTGCCAGAATCAAAGTATTAGGTATCGGAGGTTCAGGTAAAAACGCAGTGAATCACATGATCAACTCCAAAGTTAAGAGAGTTGAATTTATTGCAATAAATACTGACGCACAAGATTTACATAACTCTCTAGCTCAAAAGAAAATTCACATCGGTAAAAACCTTACGAGAGGTCTTGGTACTGGAATGAATCCAGAACTAGGGAAAAAAGCAGCTGAAGAAACAAAGGAAGAAATTCAAGAAGCTATAAAAGGTTCTGATATGATATTCGTTGCTGGCGGAATGGGAGGAGGAACTTGTAGCGGAGCTGCACCAATAGTTGCAAAAACAGCAAAAGAACTTGGTGCACTTACGATTGCTGTTGTGACAAAGCCGTTCATGTTTGAAGGTTCTCAGAGGAACAAAATCGCTGAACAATCGATTGAAGAATTAAGAAAAAATGTCGATGCTATTATTGTTGTTCCAAACGACAGACTACTTGCAACTGTAAGCAAGGATACAACAGCAAAAACAGCCTTCGCTATCTGCGATGACATCCTCAAACAGGCCGTGGAAGGTATCTCAGACCTTATTACAACCCCTGGAATAATCAACATAGACTTTGCTGATATCAAGGCAGTACTTGAAAATGCAGGTCCAGCACTTATGGGTGTAGGAATAGCATCAGGTGAGAATAGAGCCTCTGAAGCCGCAAAAATGGCTATCAACTCCCCTCTTCTTGAAGTTTCGATAACCGGTGCAAAGGGAGTTTTGTTCTCAATTGCTGGAGGAGATGATCTTACATTATTTGAAATTCAGGAAGCAGCAAAAGTTATTACCGAGTCAATTGACGCTAATGCAAAGGTTATCTTCGGAACAATACACGACGACAGACTGAAGAAAAATGAAATTAAAATAACGGTGATTGCTTCAGGTTTTTCTGATGCGCCTACTAGAAAGTCTCTCTTCCAAAATGTAATGGCAGCAAAAGAAGAAAAGAAGGAGGAACAGGAAGAAAAGAAAACTTCAAGATTCTTTGGTTCTAATCAAGTAGAAAAAGAAGTTGAGGTTAAAATGGAAATGCCTGAGCCATCAAAAGAATTAAAACCAGATAATGATGACGATTCAGATTGGGGTGCAGTACCAGCCTTCTTAAGGAGATCTAAAATAAAATGATCCAATCAAAAAACCGCTTGCGCGGTTTTTTGATTGATAAATAAACTCCATTTCTGTTATAATACCGCAATGAACAATATATATGACTTATGCATTATAGGAGGTGGGCCTGCGGGAGTATCTGCTGGTATCTATGCTGCAAGGAAAAAGATAAAGACAGTCTTTGTCACAGAGAGTTTTCAGGGACAGAGTGTGGTGTCAGATAATATCCAAAACTGGATTGGCACAGTATCTATATCCGGTGAAGAACTTGCATCAAACCTAGAAAAACATTTAAAAGCTTACGCTGGTGAAATTGTAGATATAAAAGAAAAAGAGACAGTTACCGAGCTCAAAAAAGAAGGTGAGCTTTTTTCAATAAAAACAAATACTTCGGAATACAAGTCCAAGACAGTTTTAATAGCTTCAGGAAGTGTAAGAAGAAAGTTGAAAGCAGAGGGTGCAGAAAAGTTTGAAGGTAAGGGCATTACCTATTGTGCGACTTGTGATGGTCCAATGTTTTCTGATATGGACGTAGTTGTAATTGGTGGAGGAAATAGCGCTTTTGAATCGGCATCACAACTTCTCGCCTATGTAAAAAGCGTCACAGTAATACAGAGAAGCGAATTTAAGGCTGACCCTATTACAATTCAAAATGTCTTATCTAATCCAAAAGCAAAGGGAATAACAAATGTGGACATTGTTGAAATCAAGGGAGATAAGTTTGTCAGTGGAATAGTGATTAAAGATAAAACTACGGGTGAAGTAAAAGAACTACCCATCCAAGGAATATTCGTTGAGATTGGTGCAAATCCATCCGTAGAATATATAAAGCACAGTGGAATTATAAAATTAGACGACAAAGAGCAAGTTATTACTGATCCTAAAAATCAAAAAACTTCAGAGAAGGGCGTGTGGGCAGCTGGGGACTGTACAGATGGTCTATACAAACAAAATAACATTGCAGTTGGAGATGCCATAAAGGCGATTGAAGATATATTTAAGTTTTTGAAGACGGAGAAATAACACATACATATAAAAATAGCCCCGCGTGGGACTATTTTTTCTGTGGGCGGTGAGGGATTCGAACCCACGACATCAAGAACGTCAATCCTGCGCTCTACCAACTGAGCTAACCGCCCTTTTAATTATTTCTTCACAAAATCTTCTACTAAGATACACTAATTTTCTCTGAATCGCAACTGTTCCACATCTCAAAACACAAACACCTTTATAGTCTAAATAAGACTTCCTTCCCCTTGTTCTCTGGTCAAAACTGGTAGCCGTAAAATTCGTAATTGGAATGCAAAGTTCTTTCGACCAATACTCTTTTAGTTTTTTTTCATCTTGGTCAGCTCTTAAATGTAATTCGCACCTCATATTATTTCTATTAAATGAATAATTTTTCTCTAAAGCATATATAAAAAATTTAAGAATTAACGGATTGGAGTTACCGATTGCTGTACACACTCCAGATTTTGTCCCCTCTCCAAGGTAAAGCATTGCCAAAGCAATATCTATCTCATTTGAATTAAATTTTAACTTTTCTATTACAGATTCCCCTTCTTTTTCTGCAAGTTCAATCCTTTTCTTTTTTTCATTCTTATGCCAAATAACAGATTTGGTTCTAGCATAAATTAATGCCTTCCTCCACCTTTTATCAAGAATTTTCTTTTTTGATTCAGACAATTTCACATCCTTAAACCAACCACTCAATGTAGATTTTGGCACACCAAATTTCTTTTCTATATCTCTAATTGAATTTCCTTTAAGACGATATTTGATAATGTCTTCCTTTTGCTCGAACCACTTGGATAACATACTTATATTATATAATAGTGGTCCGAATAGACAAGTCTATTCCTTCGGCTTATCCAATTTATTCAACCCGAGTTTCTGAACGCCCAAATAGACCACTGTAGCTATTACAATAAAGTTTATAAGGTCATTTATAAATTTTCCGTACATTATCTTACCACCAAAGAAAGCAATGTAACTATCATTTAAATCCTTTACTCTGCTCAATAACACTCCAAGTATTGGAGTAACAATATTACCCACAAGCGACGTGACGAGAGCTAATATAGCACCGCCGAGAATAAAACCAACAGCAAATCCCACCACTCCCTGCTTTCTAATAAAATCCAAAAAATCATTTAAATGTCTATTCATGGTTATATAATAATACTCTTCATGTTAAAACTCAATGAATCTGACAGAGAACTATACCTTTAACTTCCAATCGGAGTCTTGTCTTACAAGTAATTCTTCGGCCCTTTCTGGTTCAGCCATTAACTCTTCTACAACCCTTTCCATCCTCATAGATTGAGATCCTTTTACTAAAATTATATCGTAAGGACTTACCATCTGTTGCAAATCTCTTCCGGCTTCAACTGCAGTATCAAATTGATAAATATTCTTTTCCTCCATTCCAAGAGATAGAGCACCCTCAGCAATTTTTCTTGATCTAACTCCAACCGTAACTAATATATCGCAAGAATCCTTAGCAATCACGCCAGCATTTTTGTGTTCTTCTATAGAATGTTTACCTAGTTCCATCATATCCCCAAGGACTGCTATCCTTCTTCCACCTGATTGAACCATCTTTAAAATATCCAAAGCATTAGTTAAAGCGACAGGAGAAGAATTGTAAGTATCATCAAGTAAGGTGGTGTTTTTTATTCCCTTAATTAATTTCATTCTTCCAGAAGGAGAAGAGTGCTGCTCCAATTTCTCACCCATTTCAACTAGATTCAAGCCACATGAAACACCCACAGAAATAGCCGACAGGGCTGAATATACTCCAGCAAGCCCCACAGTGCCTTTAATATTTATCGGAACACTGTTTCCCTTGTAATCGATCCTAAAAGTCATTCCTGACAGGTTTTTGTGATCGCCTTCTATTATATATGACATAGACACATTAGATGCCTTTACATCAGAAGAAGTCTCAATGCTATAAAGAATCTTTTTATTAATAGACTTTTGTGCAAAATTGTTAGCATCTTCATCATCACTGTTAACAACTAAAATACCGTCTCTTTTTAGTGCTTCAACTAGATAAAACTTTTCTCTGACAACCTCTTCACGACAGGTAAAATATTCAATATGCACTGGAACTTTAGCAAATTTAGTTACAACAACAACGTCTGGTTTAAGCCATGTTGTTACATCCTTAATATCACCAGGCCTATCTGCCCCGACTTCAAGTATTAACCATTCTGGATATTCTCTATGTATTAAAATAATTTCTAGTCCTTTAAGTAAAATTGCGATCCATGCGAATGGATTACTCCAAGCATTTTTACAACCCAAAATAGTTAAAGGAATACCAATATCACTATTAAAACTTTTTTCACTCTTCCTTACAAAGAAATTCCCAGACATTACCGAGAAGATTGAATCTTTAGAAGAGGTCTTGCCAACACTACCAGTGACTGCGACTATCTTCGGCTTATACTTCTTTAGAATCGTTTTTGCTTCAATCGCTAGTAAATAGGCTATTGTTTTTTTAAAAATTGTTTTCATACTTATAATGTTATCACAAATAATAATTGACCATATCTACCTACCTGTCTGGAGGTATTTCATAATAATTTGTCAAAAACTTAACCAGATCAATAAAAGGCTCTGCTAAAGTATCCGAAGCGTATAGATTACTTTTTGGTTCTACGGTATAAAGGAAAATAAGAAACTTTGGGTCATACGCTGGAAAATATCCAAAGAAAGAGTGTAAATATTTGTCTGGATAATATCCACCACCCTCACTTATTGGCCTAGAAATCTGAGCAGTTCCAGTCTTTGCAGCTATACTATAATTTTTCTGTTTCAGTTTTCCACCCAAGAGTGCATCATCAACTGCACCGATAAGTAGTCTTGTCACCTCTTCGGTAGTTTCTTTCTTAAAAATCTGTTTAGATTCATCAACAAATGATATGCTTTTTGATAATCCGACATCGTAATTAATTTTCTTTACCACGTGTGGTGCAATAAGTTTTCCGCCATTTGCAAGCGTAGAAAGAGCCCTAACTGCATTAATGGGTGTCATTGAGATACCCTGACCAAAGGAAGCAGTAAAATATTCTATATCCCTCGGTGACTTCAAGTTTTCGATACTACCAGCAGCCTCATTTGGTAGGTCTATTCCTGTCTCTGTCCCAATTCCTAATTCCATAAAATATTCAGCAAACTTCTCTTTACCCATTTTACTGACAACAAACGATACTCCTACGTTAAGTGACTTACTTAAGACATCTTGCATATTTGAAATACCGTTTATAAGACCATCGTGATTAGATATTTTTTTACCATCAACCATTATAAATCCTTTATCGTCGTATGTGGTTTTGGCTGATATAGATCCCGAATCAATGCCAGCGGCTATAGTTAAAGGCTTAATTATAGAGCCCATCTCATAAACATCAGAAATAAGTGGATTAGAAAAAACGCCAACTTTTTTTTCCTTACTAAAATCGTTCAGGTCAAAAGTTGGAGAAATACTCATAGCAAATACCTCACCAGTTTTTGGATCAATTATAATACCGCCGGTAACCTTTGAGTCAAAAGAGTTTTCAATTCCGGCAACTGATTTTTCTAAAGCACTTTGAACTTCAGGCTCAAGAGAAGTAACTAAATCTCCTTCTCTGTTTGTCCCAGTTGAGATTTGTTTAAGATTTGAAAATATTTCCGCAAAAACATTTGTAAAAGATGTATTCTCTTCTCTTTTTAATGTGTCCTCATAATATTTCTCTAAACCATACCTCCCTTCAAGAAGGTTTTCATTATATGCGACAAAGCCAATCGTGTTTGAAGCGAGTTTATTTCCGGGATATATTCGCCACGTATCCTTAGAAAGAATTACCCCATCAATTTTAGCTTTAATTATATTATTTGCACTTTCCTCAGAAACTTTCCTCGCAATTTCTTCATATGGATCGCCCGTCTTGTTTGCCTTAAAATAAAAAGTATCTTTATCCAACTGTGATAGATCTTTTGAAAGTGACTGAAACACCGAGTCTATACTGCCATTTTCCTGGATAACTGACGGGTTAATAGCAATTATATAGCCACGCTTGACTGTCGCCGCTGATACCAAGTGCCCATCTTTAGATTGAAAAAAAATATCACCCCTATCAAACGTACTCTGAGAATTACCGGTATATTGACTATCGGCTTTATCATAATAATATTGCCCTTTCACTATTTGGAGAAAATATAATTTGACTACAAACAACAAGGCAACAAGAACAAAAAGAATAAAGAAAACATGTGTCCTACTTAGAGAATTGCTATTTTTCATTTGTTATCAAAGACAAAGTCTCTCTTGGAGAATTTCTCGCCACAAATTTTTGTTCATTAATTTGAACAAAGCCCTTGGATAATGCAAGGTCTATAGTTATGGCATTTTTTGATTCAAGATATGTATATTCTAAGTTATTTAGTTCTTGAGAAATCTTACTTATTGAACTACTCATTTTCTGACTGTAAACACCATTCAAAATTGCTCTATTAACGAAGACTCCATATGAAAAAGCTAGAGTAAAAACAAGAATAGAAAATATCCAGAAAAGCTTTTTTTCCGCCAATTCAAATCTGTTTAGTTGTCTTTTAATTTCTTTACTCATTCTAATTTTTTTCTATAATTCGTAATTTTGCACTTCTTGATCTTGGGTTCAAACTAGTCTCTTCTTCTGTCGGAGTAATCGGTCTTTTTGTAATTATATTTGCTTCTCCCAACTTTTTTTTATCTTTATAAAAAACTTTTACCACTCTGTCTTCTGTACTATGAAATGATATTACGGCCAACCTCCCCCCCTTACTTAATGAATCAAATCCTTTTCTTAAACCATCTTTCAAAGCCTCAATCTCATCATTAACTGCTACCCTTAATGCTTGAAATGTTTTCGTAGCAAAATGAATCTTCCCTTTTGTGTACGCGTTCGGTACTGAATTTCTTATTACTTCGACTAGTTCGAATGTGTTATTTATGGGTTTTAATTCTCTTGCTTCGATTATTTTTCTTGCTATTCTCCTAGCGTATTTTTCATCTGCGTAACCGAACAAGATGTCTGCGATCGTCTCTTCTGACCAGTTATTTACAATCTTCTGTGCGTTAATCATTTCTTTGTCCTCAATATCGCTTGAAAATGTCATGAGTAGTGGTTCATTCAATCTAAATGTAAATCCTCTACCGGAAGTCTCAAATTGATCAGAACTAAGTCCAAGGTCTAAAAGAATGGCATCTACTTTATCAACCTTAAGTCCATCAAGAACACTGTCGATATTTCGAAAATTTGACAAAACAAGATCACTTTTGCACCCCACCCTTTCAATTTTCGCACGTGCCCTTTCGATAGCCTCCTTATCTTGATCTACAGCTATTATTCTTACTCCACCTTTAAAATCGGTACATACTTTTTCACTATGACCACCACCACCTAACGTTCCATCGAAAAAGATATCCCCAGTGTGAAGATTAAGCCCGTCTATCGCTTCATTTAAAAGAACTGTCTTATGAACGCTTTCCGAATTATTATCTTTCTGGTCTTTTTGATTATTCATATTCTTATAGTGCCCCTGCCTGTCCCAACTTTTCTGCCAATTGGTCTGCTCGTTTTTCTACAACACACTTATACTCCTTCCATGTTGCTTCATTCCAAATTTCAATCCTATCTTGAACACCTACGACGGCCACCTTACTTTTCAGACTGCTTCTTTCGATTAAAAACTCGGGGAGAAGGATTCTTCCGATTGCATCTACTTCTACTTCGGTTGCACTACCAAACATGTATCTATTAAAACTTCTATTGTCCGCTTGAAGCATTGAAAAATCAGACAGCTTTTCAGAAATATTATTCCATTGTGCTAAAGTAAACACCCATAAACAATTATCTAGTCCAGCTGTGACTATAATCTTCTTTCCCATTTCTTTTCGAAATTTAACAGGCAGAGATACTCTCTTTTTTTCATCTAATGTGTGAATGTATTCTCCTATTAACATAGTCTTTTTTTGAGAAAAGCATTTAACCCACCTTTTCCCACTTATGATACATTTTATAGCACTTTAACCCACAAAGCAACAAATTATTATTGTAAAAAGTTTACATTAAGTTAACATCTCTACGTGGCTATAAATATAGATATATTCCTAACTAAAAGATTAATAAGAGATTAAATGAAATGTTATCAACAGTAGATATCTATAATATTTTAAATGTACAAGTAAAAACAAAAAAAACACCTAAACATTTCAAAAATGTTTAGGTGATTTTTAAATTAATTTAATCAATTTCCCCCTCTCACACACCTAGTGGCAGCATAGTTATTACTATCTTTGTAATATACACTTCCGTCAGTAAAGATAACTGTGAATCTACTTGCAAGATATCGCGCTGGCGAAGTTTCAGTCCAATATGGATCGTTCAATGTGTTTACAAAAAAAGTCTTATTTATCGCTGGCTCATAACTTTGAGAATTTACAATAGATTGGAGTTCTTTTAATGTTGGCAATCTCCAATCAGATGATCCAGCAAATACTAAATCATCACAGTCCATCTTTGCCTTTGCCCAGACCCTAAGTGATGGGCTACCAATCTTACAGTCATTACCAGTAAGGCCCTGGGAACACTTTTTCCATACTAAACCAGTATAATTATCAATAACAGTCCCATTTTTATTCTCTGTATAATCCGTTGGAGATTCTGGAGGTAAGCGTCTTACACTAGTTGTACCAACCCCAGAAGTAGAAGTTGAAACTTTTGTGGTACTCGCCGTAGAAGTCGAGATTATTTTAGAAGTAGTTGAAATTGAAGTTCCTGTTGTGCCAACCACATTAGTTGCGCTAACAATAGCCCCAAACTGATTTTCGAATGCTCCAGAAAGAAAACTTTTTGCTGAGCTAATTTTTTTGTAGTTAAAGCTGAAGTCTTTTGAGACAATATACAAAAGAGACAAAAGAAGCATAAAACAAACAATTATGAAATCTCTATTTTTATTATCTCTCATATAAATATATTAAATTAATAAATACAATTTTAGTCTCTTGGTCTCATTATAGAAAAGATCTGACATTCTCTAGCTGGTTTATCCATAAGAAAACTAAAAAGTCTCTCAGAGAATACGAAACCACATGTTGGTGGCATACCGTATTCTAAAGCCTCAACAAACTCACCATCCATCATTTGTGCCTCATCGTCGCCAGCATCTCTGAGTTTAGATTGTTCTTCAAATCTTCCCATCTGATCAATTGGGTCATTTAGTTCACTAAAACCTTTACCCATTTCAGATCCTGCAAGTAAAACTTGAAATCTTTCTACAACATCCGTATTGTTTTCTTTTCTCTTGGCGAGCGGCTCCATCATCACTGGAACATTAATAAGAAATGCTGGACCTGCAATCTGTTTTCTACAATATTTCCACAAAGAATCTATAGCTCGATTTTTATTGAATCCTTTTCCATCATACTGAATTTTTAAATCTTGTAATTTGGCTTCAATTTCATCTAGATCAGCAGAATCGATATCAATAGAAGTGTTTCTCTTTATGATTTCTTTAAAATCTATTATCTCCCATTTCTTGTCTAAATCTATATCAAAACCCTTAATTTTAAATTTCAAAGTCCCAAATGTTTCCATTGCGACGTATTTATACATCTCTTCGACAAACTTCATACCATCATTATAGTCAGCATAGGCCCAGTAAAATTCCATCTGTGTATAATCTTGTAAATGTTCAGCATCCATCCCCTCATTTCTGAATATTCTGCCAATTTCAAAAACCTTTGGGAAACCAGCAACCATAAGCCTCTTCAACCAGAGTTCCGGCGAAATCCTCAAGAAAACATCTAGATCAAGTGCATTATAATGTGTTGAGAAAGGTCTTGCATCTGCACCGCCGGCGGTATTTTCTAAAACCGGAGTTTCTACTTCCATAAAATTCTTATTCAAAAGAAAATTCCTTACTGATTTCCAAAAAATAGATCTTTTTAGAACCATTTCTTTTACCTCTGGATTGAACATTATATCCAAATATCTTTTTCGGCTTTTTTCTTCTTCGTCCTGAAGTCCGTGCCACTTTTCGGGCAGTGGACGTAAACTTTTTGTAAGCATTTTCCATTCTGAAACTTTAGAAGTCTTCTCTCCTCTTTTTGTGATAAACAAACTTCCCTTTATCTCTATAAAGTCACCGATATCTGCTGTCTTTTCAAAAAGATCAAAAACCGCCTCTTTCATTTCATCTTTTTTCAATAATCCCTGGAATGAAGCGGTACCATCATTTATATTAAAGAAGATTAGGCCTCCCTGTCCTCTTATAGACATAATACGTCCAACCAAAGACACTTCCTCTCCTTTAGCGGAAACATTATCAAAATCTGTTATAAGATCTTTCAAATAAAAATCTCTATTACAAGTTGCAGGATAGGGGTTAATCCCTACACTTCTAAGATGATCGAGTTTTTCTATTCTTGTTTTCCTTATCTCTTCAAATGAAGCCATAAGACTATTTTATACTAACTACTATATATTTCATAGCGCCAGCTGGAGTAGTAAAACTAAATGTCTCGTCTTTCTTCTTTCCTAAGACAGAAGCACCCATTGGAGACTTATTTGAAATTTTACCTTGTGCTGTATCTGACTCTTCTGAACCAACTATTTGAATTGTCTTGCTCTGTCCAGTTGCTTCATTCTTCACAGTAACAGTACTTCCAATCATGACTCTATCAGTGTGCTTATCTTCAAACACTGAAGCATTCTTAAGCAAGCTTTCAAGCTTTTTTATCTTATCTTCTAGATTGGCCTGAGCTTCTCTAGCTTCATGATATTCAGCATTCTCTGAAAGATCTCCGAGGCTCCTTGCGTAATCCAAAGAATCAGCAACTTCCTTTCTTTTTACTGTCTTGAGTTCAATAAGTTCCTTTTCTAGTAACTCATACTTTTCTCTAGTCAAATATTCTCTTTCTTCCATAGTATTTGTTTATAATATGATTAAAATAATATACAGCATTATATCAGATTTTACCCTAAAGTCCACCAATCATATTTATATTATATATGAAGCCAAGTTCGCCATGGCGAACTTCACTTTTGTTCATTAAATGCGAACTTATCTCCACCTCCTGTAAATGGTTTAGCCAATTTAAAAGCTTTAAGTTGATTAACCAAACCTATCGCTTTAACATAAGCGAGAAACTCCGGTGGGAGGGGTGATGGACCAACCCATACACTTTTTTGAATCATCAAGTAATTAAACTTTTTTAAATGACGCCTAAACCAATCTCTTTCTTTTTTCTTTTCATGGGGAATATCATACATTACAATAAGCCTTTTGGGTGAGGATTCCTCAAGTGTAGAGTCAAAATATTTATATTGATGATATTTACGTCCTAAATGCTTTTTATTTTTTTTATTTAAATTTAATATTGGTAAACCTAATGAATTAACTGTAACCCCTTTATATTTTAAACGACTTCTCATATTTAATATTATACCACACACTATCAAGTTCGCCATGGCGAACTTGATAGTGTGTGGGAATTTTTTTTAAATATTGTTAACAATACTAAACAAATATTTGCATCAATAGATATTTGTGTGCAATACTATAGACCAATGAAACTTTTAATTGTTGAGTCTCCGTCAAAAGCGAAGACAATAGAAAAATATTTAGAAGGTGCCTACACTGTCAGAGCGAGTGTCGGTCATATTCGTGATTTACCAAAAAGCAACAAAAAAGCAATAGATATTGAAGGTGGTTTTATTCCCCATTACGAAATTAGCCCCGGTAAAGAAAAAGTAGTTAGCGAACTAAAATCATTATCTCTTAAAGCAGAAGAAGTACTCCTTGCAACCGACCCTGACCGAGAGGGAGAAGCAATCGCGTGGCACATAAAGGAAGCTATTGGTCTTAAAAATCCCAAAAGAGTTGTTTTTCATGAAATTACAAAAGACGCTATTAAAGAGGCAATCCAACACCCTAGAGATATTGATGATAATTTAAAAGTTGCACAAGAAGCAAGAAGAGTTTTGGACAGACTTGTAGGATATGACCTTTCTGGAATTATTTGGAAAAAAGTTCGCTATGGGCTTTCTGCTGGACGTGTTCAATCCCCTGCTCTCAGAATTATCATGGAAAGAGAAAGAGAAGTTCGAGCTTTCAAACCTGAGCAATTTTGGACAATAGAAGCCGACACAAAATCTCCAGATGGGTCAAAAATACTTTTTTCCTGCGACAAAGAACCAAGAGATATTAAAGAAGTTGAAAAAATACTTGAAACAGGTAAAAAAGAAATCTGGAAAGTAAAAGGTATAAATGAGACAGAAGCAAAAAGAAGTGCGAAAGCTCCCTTCACTACATCTACCTTACAACAAACAGCAAGCACACGACTTGGATACGCACCATCAAAGACAATGATGATAGCCCAGAGGCTTTATGAGGCGGGTTTTATCACCTACATGAGAACCGATAGCACAAATCTCGGTGCATTTGCTATTGAACAAATATCTACAGTTGTAAACAAAAAATATGGAGCAAACTATGCACAAAAGAATGTGTTTACAGCAAAAAGTAAGAACGCACAAGAAGCTCATGAAGCAATCAGACCAACAGATTCCAACAAGGAAAATGCCGGAGCAAATGAGGAACAAGAAAGATTATACAGACTGATTTGGCAAAGAACTGTCGCGTCTCAAATGTCGGATGCAAAAATACTAAGAACAAAGATTATTGCTCAAGTCGGTGAAGATAAAGAAATACCAACATTCTCAATTAACGGTTCAAGAACACTCTTTGATGGATGGCTAAAAGCTGACCCAGAAGCTAGAGGTGAAGATGTCGAATTACCAAAAGTAAAAGAAGGTGAGAAATTAGAACTCATAGACATTAGAAGCACAGAAAAATTTACAGAACCACCAGGAAGATATACTGAAGCTGGGCTTATTAAAGAACTTGAGAAAAGAGGTATTGGTAGACCTTCCACGTACGCGTCTATTATGAAGACTCTGGAAGAAAGAAAATATGTTGAAAAACAAAACAGAACACTATTCCCAACCGACACAGGTGAAGTTGTCAGTGATTTTCTTGAAAACAACTTTGCTCAATACATAAGCGATACTTTTACAGCTGAAATGGAAGATGAGCTAGATGAAATCGCCCAAGGTAAAAGAGAATACGTAAAAACATTGAAAGATTTTTACGGTCCATTCATCAAAGAGGTAAAATCAAAAGAGAAAATGGAGAAGGCCACAAACCTCGGCGACGCAGATGAAAGTATGAAATGTCCAAAGTGTGATTCAAGAATGATAATCAAACTCGGAAAGACTGGTAGATTCTTAAGCTGTTATAAATATCCGGATTGTGACGGAGCTAGAAAACTCGATGGATCAGAACTTCAAGGACCAAAAGAAACTGGAGAAATTTGTTCTGAATGTGGAAAAGGAAAACTAGTTGAAAGAGAAGGGAGATTCGGAAAATTTATTTCCTGCTTTCTATATCCAAAATGTAAATTTATAAAGAAGGATGAAAACGCACCACAAGTTACAACCGGTGTTAAATGCCCTATGTGCAAAATCGGTCAAAACGGTATTGTCGCCCAAGGTGAAATGGCAGAGAAGAAAGGGAGATTTGGAATATTCTATTCTTGTACAAATTATCCAAAATGTAAGAATGCTATAAAAGCAAAGCCAACTGGTAATCTATGCCCTACTTGTGGAGCTTTAATGATGGTTGGAACAAAGACAATACCCGAGAGGTGTTCTGACAAAAAATGTCCTAATCATAGACCGGACAAGTTGACAAAGTAACAATTAAGGTGTAACATAATAAATAGAAAAGGCTAACAAAGAAGTGTTTCTTTAAGGCTTTTGTGATTCCAAACGACGAGGTGTTGAGTGAAAAAGATTGTTGGACTTATCGTTCTCTCCAAAGATCTGAATGAAGTTTTCTTCGCGGTTCTTCAGAAGCGTGGAAAACACAACTCGGAAACCGGCAAGCCGGAAACTTTTCCCGGATGTTTGCAGGTTTCCTGCCACGGGGGGCTCGAGAACAATGAGGATTTTCTCGACGCTCTCACTCGTGAATCCATGCAAGAGCTTGGCGAGAAGTTCACTCGGCAATGCCGGGCCGGTTCTACTCTTTCCCTGGTGACGGATGAAGAAAACGAAAAAAGGCACGTGAAGACGTTCGCAACCTTCGTTCAGGGGCACGTGGTAGATATGATTGTCCCCGGAAAGGACGTTGGTGAAATAATTCGCATCATGGAAAATGATATCAAGAAGATCGTCCCGATGACCCCAGATATGAAAGAAGCAGGTGCTCCGGATGGGGTTATGGCCATGTTCCCCGACGAGATCGAGGCTCTGAAAAAAGCCTTTCAAGCAATTCGTCCCGGCAAGCCTGCTGAATAAGACGAACATTCTGCAGTAACGCCCCGAGTGACAACTCGGGGCGTTTTTTTATGTATATTTTGTGATATGATTTTTAAATGGAAAAAA
>CAYQFQ010000003.1:0-25276 GCA_964416925.1 uncultured Candidatus Saccharibacteria bacterium | reverse complement strand
TTTGTGAAAAAATAAGGAAAATTTCAGATTTTATCAAGTCGTCTTTTTAAATGGAAAAAAAATCTAGAATATTTGTAGGGATATTAATTGTAACCAAGTTAAAATTATCGGCCGATTCTCCAGAAGAACTGGTTGCGATTCTTCAACGAAGAGGAAAAATTGACACTGAGAATGAAAATGGTTTTAAATGGCAATCTTTTGCCGGCCTTTGTGAAATGACTTCATACGGAAAAGCAGAGCCAGGAGAAACTCCAGAGCAAGCCTTAGAAAGAGAAATGGCTGAGGAACTTGGTGAAAAAGCCAAACAAAAAGTCCTAGCATCCAATCCAAAAAAACTTTATGAAAAAACAGAAGATGATGGCGACAAAATTTTTGTTTGGACAACCTTTCTATCTTCAGACATTTTAAAAGACTTTAAACTAGATATCTCAACGGGAGGAATGGAAATCATCAAAAGATCAGATTTAGACAATCTAATTTATAAAGATTTTGGAGGACCAAAATTTTCGGTAACAGATTTAAACAATATAACCATAACAAGTCTTCCTAAAAAATATTTGGAAAAGGCCTTTGAAATCAACTAACAGTCTGATTAATGATGGAAAAAAGTCACCATTCTAGCATCACAAAGAATGACTGCACAAAACGAGTCAATGAAGAGGTATATCGCCTCAAACCTAATCAGGTTTGAGGCGAATTTATTATGTTTTTTATTACATGAATTTATCGTGAAAACAATATTTTTTTTGCTTTACTTAAAGGCATGATAAGTATCTAATGTAATAAGAAGAATACATTTTTAGCTTTAATTAAAGTTGATCTTTCATAACACCAAAAAGGAGCTGCGCTATGAAGAAGGAAAGATTTGTTGGGCTAATTGTAATGACGGAACTCGTTGATGCAATTGGAAATAGAAAACTAGCTGTTGTTCTTCAACGCATTGGAAGATGGGATTTCAAAAATAAAGAACGACTCAGTTACCCCGGGTGTTGTAAAATATCTGCCCACGGTAAACTTGAAGAAAATGAAGATTTTCTTCAGGGTCTTCTTCGAAAATCTCAAGATGATTTTGGAGATGAATTTGCGAGAATAATTTTAGGCAACAATTCTTCCCTTAAGGAAATTGTCTATAACAATTCAAATGAGATTGAAGTGAGAATATATAGTGCTCTCGTAGCGGAAGATGACCTAAAATTAATACGTTTAAATCCATGTACTGGTGGTCTTGACCCATTAACGAAAGAAGAATTTGAAGGGAATAATGGTCCAATAAAAATATATGAGGAAATGAAATTCTTCGGCGCCCATACCGTGGTGATTGCACTATTTGAAGATGAAATCAATGCGGTTCGAAAAGCATTCGAAGCCTATAAGAATCCTAGGATTACACCTTCTCCTTCTATATTAGGCGTAAGCAGGATCCTTTTGGTTTTATAGTATTATTTTTATACACCCTCAGATAAAAATCTGGGGGTTTCTTTAATATATTAAATAGTAACAGATTAAAATAACTAATATTCCACAGTATTACCAGAAAAACGTTTGCTATTTTTGTTCCTAAGTTATACGATAGAAAGATAATGTCATCTAAAGATATATTCAACTTAATGGATGCGCCGACTGAACAAGACAAAGAGCTTATAAATAAAGCTTACGATTTTGCAGAAAAAGCACACAAAGATCAAGTGAGATTTTCCGGTGAACCATATTTTATACACTGCCATGAGACGGCAAAAAATCTAGCTAATCTTAAAATGGACGCTGTTACAATAGCAGCTGGATATTTGCATGATTCTGTTGAGAATGGGGTCGCAACAGAAGAAGAAATAAGACAAAATTTTGGTGAAGAAATCCTATTTCTTATCAATGGCGTAACAAAATTGGGAAAAGTAAAATACCGAGGAGCTGAAAGATTTGTGGAAAGTTTTAGAAAATTTATTGTGGCCGCTGCTCAGGATGTCAGGGTGTTGATAATTAAACTTGCAGATAGACTACACAATATGAAGACTCTACGACATGTCAGACCTGACAAACAACTTAGAATTGCGTTGGAAACTCTTGAAATATATGCACCTCTCGCATATAGGCTCGGAATAAGAAAAATTTCTCGTGAACTTGAAGATATTTCTTTTTCGTATGTTGATAGTAAAAATTATTTTGAGACAGAAAATATGTTAAGTCAGAAAAAGGAAGAAAGCCTTCCTAATTTAGAAAAATTCCTTAAGTCAGTTAAAAAAGCACTCGCAAAAGAAAATATATTAAACTTCCGTTCAGATTATAGGCAGAAAGGTATCTATAGTCTTTATAAAAAACTCGGAACAAAAGGAAACGATATTGAAAAAGTTTATGATATCTTAGCACTTAGAGTATCGGTAGAAACGGTATCTGACTGTTATAGAGTTCTCGGAATTATTCATAGCCACTGGGTTCCGCTACCAGGAAGAATAAAAGACTATATTGCCTTTCCAAAACCAAACGGTTATCAGTCCCTCCATACCACAGTATTTACTGGTGACGGTGCAATAGTTGAAATACAGATAAGAACCCACGAAATGCACACCAACGCCGAATATGGTTTGGCTTCTCATTTCTCATATAAATCCAGCAAAAGCCAACGAAAAGAAACCACCGAGATGACTTGGTTTAAACAATTGCTTCCGAAATTTCTTGACTTTGCCAGTGCAAACAAAAAATCTATATCAGAAGACGCCCCGGCGTGGGTCAAGGATCTTGCGGACTCTCAAAAAGGTATCGTCACAGAAACCGAAAGAGATGAATTCATGTCTGACGTAAAAACAGACTTCTTCGGACAAAGAATATTCGTCTTTACACCAAAGGGTGAAGTGGTAGATCTGCCAATTGGTTCTACCGTTCTCGACTTTGCGTATGCTATTCACTCTGACATAGGAAACCACACAAATAGTGCGACGATAAACGGCAAGATGGTTGCGCTCAAGACCGAATTAAAAAATGGAGATATCGCAGAGATAGTTACGAAGGATTCAAGTAAACCAAGTACAAAGTGGATCGAGATGGTAAAGACGAATATGGCTAAAAGATTCATCAAGAACTTCCTAGAGAATGAGAAGAAAAATAAAAGAGTTTAATTCTATAAACTAAAATTCTTCACTGAATATAAAGCCTCATTTTCCTCATCGCTCTTCTTCTCTTCTGCAGATCTATCATCAATTATAGGTGCTTCTTCTTCAGAAATTTTTGACCCATCACCACCAACTGAGGCAATGTGTTTATTAAGTAATTCGTCACCTTTTTTCTTCTTCTGGCTTTCTACAAGATCAAGAATAGTTCTAAGGTCATCATTAGAGAAAAAATCAATCATAAGTTTACCACCAACATCACTTCTTTCTATATGGACTCTCGTACCTAAGGAAGATGTGAACTTTTCTTCGAGCTCTACGATTTCTGGATCAAAAGGTCTGTCCTTGATTCTTGCTCTATCTTGAGCAATTTTCCTTGCAATCAATTCTGCTTCCCTAACATTCATCTTCTTATATAAAATTTCTCTAAACAAAGTTTCCTGTTCGTCTTTCCTCGTTGAAAGCATCAAAAGTGGTCGGGTATGACCTTCAGAAATCTTCCCTGCAGAAAGTGCATTTAACATATGCTCAGGTAAAGCAAGTATTCTAAGACTGTTCGTAACATACTCTCTACTCTTCCCTACTTTTTGAGCAATTTGGGCATGTTTAAAACCAAATTCATCTATAAGTTTTTGAAATGCCTTTGCTCTATCTACAGCATTCAAGTCTTCTCTCTGTAAATTTTCGATAATAGCAAGTTCAAGCTTTACAAGATCAGACTCGTCCTGAGATCGTATAACTACAGGAACTTGTGATACACCAGCAAGCTTTGATGCTCTAAGTCTTCTCTCTCCTGATATAAGCTCGTACTCAACAGCAAGACCACCGTCATCTGTTTGAAATTCTCTTCTAGTCACTACGAGCGGCTGTAGGACTCCATATTGACGAATAGAGTCAGCTAAATCTTTTAATCGAGATTCATCAAATTCCTTTCTTGGTTGATATGGATTGGGTTTGATTTTATCTACTTCTACCCAAAAAATTGAATCGCTAAAGAATTGTGATGCCATAATTATTTGTTATTTATGATTACATTTTAACACAAACTCCCTTTCTTCAGTAATTGATTTTTGTTGATAAATTGTATATTATTGCTTTTGTGCTTAATATTGCCGGGATGGCGAAATGGTAGACGCAATACACTCAAAATGTATCGATCGTAAGGTCATGAGAGTTCAAGTCTCTCTCCCGGCACCATGAACAAAGAACAAATTAAATCCCTCTCATATATAGTTGGGGTTGCTTTGGGTGATGGAAATTTATCTAATCACAATGGAAGAGCCGTCAGATTAAGAATTACTTGTGATAATAAATATCCAAAAATTATCGAGGAAATAATTAAAAATTTAAAAATAATCTTACCAAAGAATAAAGTTTCTCTGGTAAATAGAAAAACGTGTATCGATGTTAGTTGCTATTCAAATAGACTGGAGTATCTTCTTGGGTGGAAGGCTCTATCCGGATCAAAAGAAAGACAACAAGTTTGTGTGCCGGACTGGATTTGTAAAAACAAAATATACACAAAAGAATGCCTAAGAGGACTATTTCAAACAGACGGTTCAATATACAGAGATAGAAAGTATGTCTATGTAAATTTTACTTCAATAATTCCAACTCTAATAAAAAGTGTTGATGAAATGGTAAATAATATTGGTTTCAAACCGAAGACACAAAAATCTAAACAACCCAACAACAAAATCAAATATGTTATAAGGATATGTAAAGATTCTGAAAAGTTTATAAAGATAATAAATTTATGGAAAAAATGAGAAAACCAAAAATAATAGTCGTTCTCGGACCTACCGCCACGGGAAAAAGTGACGTCGCTGTTAATATTGCTAAAAAATTTAACGGAGAAATTATTTCTGCCGATTCAAGACAGGTCTATAAAGGTATGGATCTTGGTAGTGGTAAAATATCAAAAAAAGAAATGCAACGTGTGCCCCACTATTTACTTGATGTGGTAAAACCAAGCACCTATTTTTCAGTTGCCAAGTATCAAGCGCAAGCCCAAAAAACTATTGAAAAGATACTATCCAAAGGTAAGACTCCTATAATTTGTGGTGGAACAGGTTTATATATAGATAGTATAGTCAAAAATGTCTCCCTGCCAGATGTTCCGCCAAATTTTAAACTTAGAAAACAATTAGAAAAACAATCATTAGAAAAACTACTAGTTACTTTAACAAAACTCTCTCCAAAACGAGCAAAAAACATAGACATAAAAAATAGAGTTCGTTTGATCCGAGCAATTGAAATAGCAAAATCTATCGGTGAAATACCTAAACTTATTGAAAGACCCAACAAGTATGATTTTATTATAATTGGTCTTGATACAAAAGATCAAATACTAAAAGACAGGATTGCTCTTAGATTAGAAAATCGTATTAAGCTTGGAATGATAAAAGAGATAGAAAGACTTCACAACGAAGGGGTCTCATGGAAAAGACTTGAATCGTTTGGGCTTGAGTACAGAAACACTGCCCTATTTCTACAAGGAAAAATCACTAAGCAACAACTGATTGATAATTTAAATCGCGAAATCTGGAATTTTGTAAAAAGACAAAGAACGTGGTTCAAAAGAAATAAAATGATAAAATGGTATAACATAGGGCAAGCGACACAAATATTAAAAAATATTAACAATAAATTAAAATGAAAAATAAAATTACTGAAATTTTAGGTTGGTATGGAGTAATCGCAGTTGTCGGTGCTTATGCTTTACTTAGTCTAAACATTCTTAGTAGCACATCACTTCTATTTCAAGGACTTAACCTCACTGGGGCTATCGGAATAGTTATTGATGCATTAGATGATAAGAACACTCAGCCTGCAGTGCTAAACATTATTTGGGCTATAATAGCACTTGTAGCAATAATTAAAATATTAATTTAAGCTGAAGTTATAATTATCTGTCCTTGCGGATTATTTGCGGGGGATGTAGGACCGCTTCGCTTATCTTCCCTAACTAAAACTTTTTCGTCAAAAAGTTTTGTTGGGACGCGGCTCATCTTTTTTTCCGCTAAAAAATAGATTCCGCCGTTCGATTCCTACATCCTCCTCGCACTAATACTCCACTCGAACAGATATCTATCTGTCCTTGCAGATTATTGCGGGGGATGTAGGAATCGAACCTACACTAAAGCGTTTGGAGTGCCTTGTGATACCATTTCACTAATCCCCCCTCGCAAAGAAATATTAACACAAAAACCATAAATTTTCAAAAACTCTTCCTCTTTTCTCCTCTCCAACTTAAAGCGAGGATATTTAATTTAAAAACATTACGGAAGGAAATTTTCAGTAGAAAATTTCCTGAGTATAGAAGAAACACCGCGGCTGGCGGTGTTTCTATCGTGTTTTTAAATTGAATGTTCGAGCGTCCTTTATTTCTTGACCTCCTTATGTACCGTACTCTTTTTACACCATTTACAGTACTTGCTGAGCTCTATTTTTCTTTCAACTTTTTTCCTGTTTTTTCTGCTCCAATAATTGATTCTTTTGCAGTTTTTACAAGCTAGTTTGATTAATTGATCTTGTGACATATCGGTTTTTTATTACCAAAAGAGTATACCCTAAAACATGCTAAAAAGCAACTCTATTTAACTCTATCTAACAACCACTCCACTGTAACCAAACGCCTTCCAATTATTCATAAATTTATCAGCAGACCAATACAACCTTCCAGAGGTGGGATCATTAAGGATAATTGTAGATGGGTTTGAGGCTTCCCCAATAAAGCCAACGACCAATCTGACATGAGTATCTTTGTATGTTTTTATGTAATCACCATCGGGTGTATACCAAGAAAAATCGCGAAGCACCTTATCGGGAACTACTCCCCAGACAACTACTGGGTTTCCAGCTTGAATCTCTTTTACAAGTCTATTTAAATCCCATAAAGAAAATGCTTCTGCATCTGTCCAATCGTTTGCAACTTTTGCTATGGGTCCCCAATGTACACCGTACCCTTCTACACATATTTTTCCATCAATATCACCCACAAATGCCGAATTTGGGTCTCCCCATATTCCATCCCTCAGCGGTGTCAGGTCATAGCCCACTCGGTTCATAATATCATCCTCTGTGACATATATGTCCTTACTTAAAAGTGCCATCTTTAAAGATGCGGCCTCGCAGGACAACTTTTTGTCTTGTAAATCGACGGGAATATTTAATAAGGTTATCTTTGGCTTTGCTTTATAAGATATTTCTCTTTCACTTTGTATATTTATATTTTCCCCCACCTGGGTTTCAACAAGGTTGGCCTTTTGAGTGACCACGGAGGGTGTACTTATTGTCTTGAATGAGTAAGAAAAATCTTTAGGAATACTAACCCCGAGTGAAGAAGTTATGTTTTTTATACTAACCTCATATCTAGTATTTTGCTCAAAGTTAACTGCTGGAGTAAACACAAGTGTTTTATATAGGTGATTATCAATCAATGAATCCTCAAAACTCCACTCGCCCAAGATGTCTGGATTGATAGAATAAGTTATATCTTTTCTCTCGATTGGTTTATTAAACTCAATTCTAATTGGGGAATCAAGAACGACTCCTGTTGCTTGTTCTGAAGGAGATACCCCAACAACAGTTGGCTGTAAGATAAAAAAAACAACACCAGAAAAAGTGATGCCGGTAATTGTAAGAGCAAAGATTGTAATTAATTTATGATTAATATGTTTAAAATGTTAACTCTCGCCTACCTAATACTAAATCTCTGTAGTCTCTGGTGCGATGGTCTTAACGGCCCAGAATCGCTTATGGAAGGTGCTAAACACATCTCTAAGCTCATTACTCTTAAGAAGCCACAGCACAAAGACGCACACAGCAATACCCACAAGGCCTGAAAGTAACCCCTGCATAAATATACCCACAAAAGTGTCTAGATTGAAAAAATTGTCAAAAACATTCAAACTAAAATAAGCAGCTGCACCCATAATTACCGATGCACAGAAACTTTGAAATAATGTATTCAGAAGGGTTGCTGAGAAACCAATATTTTCTTTATTAAAGATATACCAAAGTATTGCGCAATTTAAGAGAGAAGAAAGTGTAAACCCTAAAGCCAGCATTAATACCTCAGTACCTAGAATTCCGTCTACACGGAAAAGTGACTCTATAAAATTTTTAAACATTAAGCTCGATTGGAAAATTTTCAAGAAAATGAAAGTGAAGAACACAGTAGAAAGCATAGAAAAAACATTTGATACAACAACTTTCTTTGTTTCTCCCGACGCGTAGAAACCTCTAATTAAAAGTAAGGACAAAGATTGTGCTACAGCTGAGATTATAAATATCGCAAGCATCGCGGCTGTAAGCCGAGTACTTGTCCAATCAAACTCTCCTGCTCCGTAAATAACTCTAACTATTTGCGCACGTAAAACAATAAAGAGAACACTAATAGGAATTGACCAAAATATTATATGTTTTGCACCAGATGCAAGACTTTGCATAAATTCAGATTTTTTGCCTTTCACGAATAGATTCGACAGAGTTGGAAAAGCCACGGTCGCATAACTAACGCCGATGATAGACATTGGTACCGCTTCGAGATTATAGGCAAAATTAAAAATAGATATTGATCCCTCTTTCATCAAAGACGCAAAACCTAAGAGAACCATAATAGATATTTGAGACATACTCAGAGCTAAGGTTCTTGGAATAGATATTTTTATTACTTTAAAAATCTCCGAAAGATTCATCTTTATCTCTTTAAAAGATAGCAATCCACTTTTAGCAACTGATGGTATTTGAATAGCAAAGTGTAAAAGAGAACCTAAAATAACCCCGAGAGATAATCCATATAAACCGAAAATTGGATAAAACACTACAATACCAAGGATTATCCCCGCGTTATAAAAAATAGGACAGAGAGCGTAAATTAAAAACTTTCTGCTGACCTGAGTTATATTTGCGAAGAAATTTGAGAAACCCAAAAAAATCGGTGACAGCAATAAAATCCTCGTCATATTTATAAGTTCATGGAGATTAGGACTATCCTCCATTCCTTTAAAAATAATTGGAGTTAAAACTGGTATAAGGAAAAAAGCTATTACACTGATGACAATAAGAAGAATAGAAAAGAATGAAAAAATAGAACCCATAAATTTCTTTACTTCTTCACTTCCTTTTTCCATTCGTTCAGAAATGAAAGGAATTAGAACGAACACAGAAACAACCGAAGCAACAGTTACAAAAATAAAATCGGGAATTCTAAAAGATGAATAATATATATCCAAAATATTTCCCGCTCCGAATGAAGAAGCAAGAATCCTGTCACGGAATAATCCTAAAAACTGCGACACTAGCGCAAAAACACCCAAAAGAAAGGCTGCTTCATGCAGGCCGGTAATTTCATTACTAAACAATTTAAAAAATTTCTTCACCATAAAACTTACAGTTATTATACAAGAAAAAGCAGAAAAATAGAAATTTGAACCTCAACAAAGACCCTGTACAAAAATTTACATGCGTTATGTTAAACGTATCTAATATCAGATAATCAGCATTCAAAATTGAAACTACTAAATATACTTGATTGAATTTTCTACAGGGTACTCAAAATTCATAATCGCTTATACTCCTTGAATTTTGGTAAACTAAAACCACCGCTTTAGACGGTGGTTTCAGATTGCGCCTTTATGCCTATAAGCCGAATTCTGTCCAGATATATTTTATTATATCTTGGATAATTATTTATCTGTCACTCCGATTACTCGGGTGATCAAGCGGCACTTCCGTACGAGACGGACACGGCCTTGCACAGGGGTAAGGATTTTGTCGTTGCACTTTTACGTTTCCGTAAAATTCTTCCCGAAGGAAGGTTAGCCTTTCGGCATCACCGTCACTGTTCGCACCTCTAGTCTTACGACCGACGGGCGTTACCCGCTACCTATACCATCCGAAATACTTCGGACTCGCTGTGTTCGGACTTTCCTCTAAGTACTGCAATAAAGCAGTACCTAGCAATCATCCAACAAAAAGGCTCAAATATAATAAAACATTTTTTGAAATAAATCAACCATATATATCATTTACTGACAAAATATGGCTAATTATATGGCTTAAATTATAATATATTTAATTGACTTTTACGTTCAAATATGCTATTATATTAAAAGACTTAAGGAATCAAACCGACTGTTGTTTAAAATAACTTTACAGAAAAGGAGTAGTCATGAGAAAGTTTCTTTACACTATGTTGGGACTGACAGTAATCGGTCTTTTGGTCTGGGGATTTACCTTCGTTTTAAAACAAATAACGAAGAGTGGAAACGCAGCATCATGGACGATTGGGACATGGGTGATCTTAATTGTTGCGGTTGTCGTTACAATCGCAATGATTGTCGTAACGGGGATATTGTGGGATAAGGCATTAAGTTCATCGCCACCACCTCCCCCACCACCCGTACCACCCAGGAGTGGAAGAATCGGTGTTTGGGTAGGACGAATCATTGGGGTTGTCATTTTGATTGCGGGAATTGTGTTTTTTGTTAAGTTCCGTGATCGTCTTTACTCTTCTTATCGATCTTACACCAATACAACATGGGTTTACAACTGGCATAAGGATGTAAATGTCGGTGGTGAAAACCCAGCACAAAGAAGTGGTGGACCATTTGGGGTCAAATTTAGAGAAAATGACCAAGACACCATCATTCTCGATGTGTACAACAAAGGTAAAAGAGCTGCCTGTATTAAGCTCTGGCGATCTGGTGAATCTGGATGGCAATGGATTGGTCGCTATGACGAGTTCGTTTATCGCGAAAGCGCCAAAGCAAGGTTCGATCAGAAACCTGACGGATCTCTTGTCGGTGAGATATCGACAAAAGATGGTCAATGGATAGACGTTGAAATAACAAAGAGGTGACGCAACGAGACGGCAAACCAAATGGTTTTCCGTCTCTTTTCATATATAAAACATCCCATGGAAGATATTGTCTTCCATGGGATGTTTTTTATTTCTTGTTTTAGAAAAGTGTGTTTAGAACTAAGTTTATAATACCCTTCACAGATATCATTATAAACAAACCTATTACAGACCAAAGCATATGTTGATAACCCTCATTTCTTTTCTCTGGACTTTCTGCGTTTTTGATATAAACAATCATACCCCAGATAAACCAAAATATTGCTATCGCAAAAAGTAAATATATTAATGGTGTTAAAATCTGAGTATTAATTCTTCCTATCAGTGAATCCACGCTAGAAAAATTAGGCTCAGCCGCATATGCTTTTTCCAAAAAGAAGTTCATTAAACTATTAGAATTTAATTAAATCAATTTTTTCTGGACCAACTGTCTTTGTTCCAAAAGTGCTTGTAAGTATCCCGACAAGACCCCAGACAGACACCATAACTGCAATAGCGACAATTCCCCAGATCATTCCGCTCTTTGCTTTATCTTTATCCTCTCCTTCCTTAACAATAAACTGGAAGACATTCCACAGGAACCATACAACTGCAAGAGCAATAATTATTGGAACAGCAACATTAAGTAAATTTTGAAACCAAGTTACTAGACCTCCTACACCAGAAGTTGGTTTATATTCCAAACCCTGTGCGAATGATAATACTGGCAACACTGCAGCCAAACCTATTGCTAAAAATTTCTTCATAAATAAAATTTAAATTATTAAACTATTAACTAATAATACGACCAATATTATATTTGTGACTTAATTATAACAACCCTGTACAAACAAGCAACAGTAAATATCAACAATTTTCTAAATAACAGGATTTGGAATCTGTAAGCCAGTGGTATTCAATTTAAAAGTATAGACGAGAATATTCACAAGACCCCACACAGATATCATAACGAAAATTCCAACAATACCCCAGAACATAAAGTTTCTTCCTTCTTCTTTCTTATCACCATCTTCTTTTATAAATTTAAATACACCCCAAAGGAAGAAGACTATAGCCAAAGCAATCATCAGTTTGATCAATGGTGCTAATATACCCGCAATAACAGTGTTGTATATTGTGTCACCAAATGTCCCTTTTCCAGTAGCAGATAAGCCCCCTCCACCACCCACAGCATCTTTCGTACCAATAGAAAAACCCGACGACACATTTACACTTGTATCTCCCGCTGAAGTATTAACATAACCACCTGTGGGAATTGCATAAGATATACTCACAGAAACTGCTTGTAATAAAAATATTGATAAAACCGCTATACTAATTATTTTTTTTAAAAAAGAATATCTCATAGAGATGGAATTTTAGTACCACTGATCGACTCAATGGTGTTAGTAACAATTAATGCTATTGCTTTTGCACCGAGCAATATTGCAATACCGGCAAGAGTCCACATAAAAATACTTCTAGCCTCTTCTATCTTAGTTGGATTCCCCCTTGCTGCTACGAATTTGTAACCAGACCAGATTAGAAAACATACAGCAACAACACTACCAATCTTAATCACTATTTGATCTAAAATTCTTATTAATAGTGCTCGAACATCCTTCACTTCAGTATTTAGAGGACTAACAAGCATGGTCTTAGATGTTTTGGTTTCCCCGACTTGAGTCGCTGCCTGTACACTATTTATAAATATTGGAGCAAAGACAGTCACCAACATAACGACAGCTAATGCATTAAATAAAATTTTTCTACATACTCCAGTATAAATTTTATTTCCAGTCCTTATACTTTTAAAAAAATCTTTCATTGTTTTTTCTTGCTCTATCTTAGTGAATTTTTTCAAAATTCTAGTCGAGCAAATATAAATTAATTATTAAAATTTAAGCCATTTAAAAATACCTGTCGCCGTTTCATTAACACCAAGACCTTGTACGATAAGCTTCACAATAAGGAATCCACAAAAAAGGAAAAAGAAACCCTTTACAGTCTTCCAAAACATTTCTTTAGCTGCTTCCCTCTCACCTGAATTGTCAGGTTTTAGCAATATCCTTGCACCAGCAATTGTGAATGTGATCGTCGCAATGACTGCTGAATATCCAATAATTAATTTAATACCATTATTTATGAAATTTATAAAATCATTGAAATTACATGCTCTAGTCACCCCGCCCGTTACAGTATTTCCACAAGTAACAATAGCAGCATAAGATACTCCGGTAAGAGCAAAAAAACTTAGGACAGAAACTGTTACTGACAAAAGTGTTTTATTCATAGATTAATTATATCACAGATTATTTATCTCATCACTAGCTTTACCCACAGATTCTGCGACAACTGATCTTCCTGTGGTTATATCCTCTATCATATTTTGAAATATTAGAGATGTTTTATCTTTTTCTGGATCCAACCATGCTTTAGATATCAAAGCTGAATTATATAATACCGAACTCACAGCATTACTACCTCCTTTAGCTATCAGATCTCTTCTAGTTGGAGCATAATCGGTCAAAGACAGCCATGTGTTCATTGCTTGTGCTGAGACTAGATAATTGAAAACACTAAACGCAGGAGCAATGTTTTTAGAACTCTTCATGAGCATAAACGCCTGCATCTTTCCAAATGTGGATTTTATATTTGTATCTACCACCTGTGGGAAAAGAGCAATATCAAAATTTAGGTTTGGATTTTTTATCTTTAAATCACTATATTCAGAACCAAATCCAAAATACACAGCTAAGTCACCTCTTAGAAAATAACTCTTAGACATAGGCAACGCCCTATTCCAAGAATAAACAGATTTCTTTGGATTAGAATAGTCGGCATAAAACCTAACAGCAGATTCTGTCGGATTAATACCACCTCCGACCGTAGATACTTTGAGCGCTGATTGAAGAGTTCCAGCATCATATCGAACAATTGGACTTCCCGCCTGCATTATAAGTGCTGAAATTATTTCTTTAGCATTATTTACATTTCTAAATTCCCCAAACGCAACTGCACTTTTTGTGATATTAGCGTTCTTATCACTTCTTGAAATCTTTTCTGCAAGTATTGGAAAGTCCGCCCAGTTTGTTGGTGGTAATGCTATTTGATTGTTTGTGAAAATGTCTCTATTCCAATACATTACCAAGGGATCGAGAATGAAAGGTAAACCTAATACACCTTGATTACCGAGAAATATTTCAGCACCAGAAACAAATGTATCTTTAAAAGTTCGCTCTGAATAACTCTCATATGGAATTGGATAGATTTTATTTAAATACTTAATTATTTTATCTTGAGGCACAAGCAAGGCGTCTGGACCAGCACCATCTGCGAGAGCTTCTACAACAGTACTATCAAAAGCTTCTTCTGAAATTTGAGTGTATGAGACTTTCAATTCTTGGTCATAATCATCGTTAAGTTTACCGACAAACCCATCAAAAAGACCTGCATCAATAGTTCCCCAGACAGAAACCTCAACTGCACTTACGGCTGAACTACCAGATCTGTATGATGCAAAGACAATAACTCCAGCAACTACAAAAAAACCAAAAACTGAAACTACAACTATTTGAAAAGTACTTAACTTGTTATTGTTCATTTTTTCCTAAAGATTAAACCATAATGTTGAGCGCCCGCTGTAATATCCTTATCTAAAGTAAAATCATTTTTTTCAAAGAGGTCTCTAGCCTTAGTGTGATCGAAAACACTTGATGATTCTGGACCCATTCCACCGAACGAACTTGACCAGTCAACGACAAGCACTCTACCATTTTTCTTTAAAATTCTTTTAATTTCTCTACAGGCACCTTCTTTATTATCAAGCTGAAAAAAAATGTTTGCAGCTATCACAGCATCAATAGATTGATCTCTTAGCTTTGTTCCACCAATGTTTTCTATATCTGCCCAGACGATATCAACATTACTGGTGCCAACGAGTTGTGCTTGATTTTTAATTTTCGTTAAAAGGTCTTTCTGAACGTCCACCGCATAAACTCTTCCACTTGAGCCCACAGCACGTGCTGCAGCGAAAGTATAAAAACCAGAACCGGCGCCGAAGTCAGCAACATAGCTACCCGCACCAAGATTTAATTGATCAATATTTTTTTGAGGGTCTGAAAACATGATTGATTTTTAATGAGCGGAGCGATTATAAAAATCATCACCCCGTCAAATTTAACCTAATTATACAACAATACTTATTTTAAAAAAAGGTACTAAATATGTTTACTATATATCAATGCAAAAATATTTGACTGGGGTTACATCTAACCCATTTATTATATCTTTATCTTTCATCACAAGCTAGTATTAATTGTGGAAAAGAAAAAACCCACCGAAGCAGGTTCTTTCCTGTTGGTGGGCTTGTGGTTAAGATTTTTCTAAATAAGAGATTCTGAGAGCCTCGAGGCTGGACGCTCCCTCGGAGATGGCGCCCAACGATTCAAGCACCAGGCGAGGATCAACATCCCTCATAATCAATTCCATGGCGTCATACTTATCGGCTTTAGATACGCCAAAGTACCCCTTCATAATCTTTTCCATCAATTGATACTTATCCATTATCTTTCCCTTTCGCTGTTTATCAAGTCTTTATCAAGTATAGCATATATAGACATATTTGTCAATATATAACACATATCAAAAAAGACCCTATTTTAGGGCCTTTTTTGTCTTTCTTATACTTATACTTTGACCTTATACTACTTAGATGCACGTCACCGACGCAATGGAATCCCCTTCTCTGAGTCTCATTATTCTTACCCCTTGAGTTTGTCTTCCAAGTGATGGAATTTCTTTTACCTCAACTCTTATGACCTGACTCTTTTTTGAAATAGCCGCAATTTCGTCTTCCCCATCTGTGACAACTTTTGCAGAAATAATTTCACCGGTCTTTGATGTAACTTTCATTGTCTTTATTCCAGAACCTCCTCTCTTTTGGATTTTATATTCTTTAAGCGGAGTTTTCTTTCCGTATCCATTTGAGCTAACAACAAGCAGAGCAGGATTTACCATTTCTTTCTTTATTATATCTGTCCCCACAACGGTATCTCCCTTACCGAGTTTAATTGCTCTAACACCGGATGCATTTCTACCCATAACTCTAATATCTGAATCTTTAAATCTAATTGACTGACCCTTAGAAGTCACAACAGAAACTTCTTCTTTTTCTGAAATAAATAATGCAGAATTCAACTCATCGCCGTCATTTAAGCTAATAGCAATAAGCCCATTTCTTCTGACATCTTTAAAGGCTTCTGCATCCACTCTCTTTGCTACACCTTGTTTCGTAACAAGTATCAAAGACAGTTTCGAATTCTTAAGCTCCTTTGGCATTGCAAGTACTGAGGTAATTTTCTCTTCACTTGAGATAGCCAAGAAATTAACAATAGCCTTTCCTTTTGTTGCTCTCTTACCTTCAGGTAATTCATACATTTTGACTTGGAATGCTTTTCCTTTGTCAGTAAAGAACAAGATGTCATTGTGAGTTGAAGCGGTAAGAAAATGAGTTATAAAATCTTCTTCTTTGGTATCAAGATCCACCACACCCACACCACCTCTCTTTTGTTTTCTGTATTCATCCGGATTTGTTCTCTTCACATAACCTCCAGATGTCAGAACTAAAATACTTTCTTCATCGGCAATAAGGTCTTCTTCAGAGAAAGATTTTACGCCTGACTTTATAACTCTTGTTCTTCTGTCATCTCCGTATTTGTCAGCAATTTCCTTTATTTCTGATTTAATTATTTCAAGAATTCTTTTTGGTTTAGACAAGATATCCTTGAGGTCTTTTATTATTGCCTGTACTTCGAGTAATTCATCTTCAATCTTCTTTCTTTCAAGACCAGCAAGTTTCTGCAATCTCATTTCAAGAATTGCATTTGCCTGAAGCTCAGAAAACTTGAACACCTTCATAAGTTGAGCACGAGCATCATCTACGTCTTTCGATTTCTTAATGAGTTTTATTATCTCATCAATGTGATCAAGCGCTTTCTTTAAACCAAGCAAAATATGTTCTCTTGCTTCAGCTTTTTTCAAATCAAATTCTGTTCTTCTTCTTATGACGACTTTTCTGTGTGCGATAAAATGATCAAGAAAAGATTTTAGAGCGAGAGTCTTTGGAACACCATCAACGAGAGCAACCATGTTGAAGTGGAATGTCTCTTCGAGCTGTGTGTGTTTATAAATATAATTCAAAACACTCTGTGGTTGAGCACCGTTCTTTAGTTCTATAACAACTCTAATATCTCTTGCTGATTCATCACGAAGTGCCTTTATACCATCAATCTTCTTTTCTCGAACCAAATCTGCAATAGCAACGATAAGTTCAGCCTTGTTAACTCTAAAAGGAATCGAAGTTATGATTATTTGAAACTGTCCCTTCTTGTCTTCTATGATTTCAGCAACACCTCGTGTTAACACTCCTCCACGTCCAGATGCATAAGCTCTGTTTATATCGGATTGATTATAAATAATACCTCCTGTTGGAAAATCAGGACCTTTAATAAAACCTAACAAGTCTTCAGTCGTCGCTTCTGGATTATCGACTAAGTGAATTGTCGCATCGACAACTTCTCTTAAGTTGTGGGGTGGAATATTCGATGCCATACCAACAGCAATACCCAATGTTCCATTTAAAAGAAGGTTTGGTACACCTGCAGGTAAAACTGAAGGTTCTTTTTTTGTGTTGTCATAGTTTGGTCTCCAATCGACGGTCTCTTTTTCTAAATCTTTCAGAAGCTCTCCAGAAAGCTTTGACATCTTAGCTTCGGTATATCTCATAGCAGCTGCTGAGTCTCCGTCTATGTTTCCAAAGTTTCCTTGCCCTATAATAAGAGGGTATCTATATGAAAAATCTTGTGCCATCTTAACCATAGAATCATAAACAGCGACATCTCCATGAGGATGGTAATTACCTAAAACTTCTCCAACCACTGCGGCAGATTTTCTAGTTTTTGCACCTGAGGTAAGACCAATCTGATGCATAGCATAAAGAATTCTTCGATGAACAGGTTTTAGACCATCACGAATATCAGGAAGAGCTCTCGTCGTAATAACAGACATCGCATAGTCAAGATATGATTCTCTCATTTCTACAGTAATATTCCTGTCAGTTATATGCTGATCAAATCCTTCTGTTTTTTTGTCTTTTTTTTCTTCTGTCATATGTTTGCATCCGCCTTAGGCGTGATTTTTTTATTTATTCTCACCTTCTTCTAAAGGAAAATCTTTCAAAGCGGAATTAGTAAAGTTAAAAATTGATCCGACTTGATTCTTCATGTTTTGAAATCCTTTTGTTGACCAAAAGGAGACGCTTGTCTCACCAACTTTGTTAATTGCCTTTTTATAAACTATCCAGCCTCCTATAATAAACAAAGTTATTACTAAAGACAATGTGAGTCCAATTATTTTTTTCTCGCCCTCACTTCTATCTTGTAATTTTTTAAACATCAACTTTGATTATGCTTGTGCCGACAATACTACCACCTCACCTTCCTTGCCATCCAAATCTTTCTTCTTAAGCGTAAGCTTGTCTACTGCCTTTACGTCCTCTTGTCCTGTTTCTTTCAAAAACTTTTTTAGTGAATCTTTTTCACCAACTTCACCAAAATGCATCGGTATAATAATCCTAGGCTCTATCTCCACAGCAAGCTTTCCAGCCTTTGCAGGATTCATAACACCATCATTTCCGATAGGGACAAAAAGTATATCAACATCCCCAAGGTCTTCGGTTACTTCTTTACTTAGATTTTCATCTGAAAGTGCTCCGAGAAAACAAATATTCATATTCTCAAGGTGTACTGAATAAATAGTATTGATTCTGTCTTTGCCACCATACACGGATTTTGAAGGAAAACCTTTTATAACCACTTCTTTAACTTCGTATTCCCCAGGACCAGTTATAGCAAAAGGGTCTTTTCCGTTGTAAGAAAGGTTCTCTACTCCGTTAAAATCTTTATCATTAAGTGATACCAAAGCGATATCAGAAAAAAAACGAGTTGTTTTGAATTTTGACTCTTTTGAGATCGGGTTAAAAGCGATAGTAATATCGCCAAATTGAACTTTAAAAAACTCCACCCCTTGATAGGTTATAATCATACCTTTCAATTCTACCAAATTCAGCATCTTAAATCAAACACCTAAAAGCAAAATTGAACTTGAATTTAATGCGTTTTTCTGTCATTATATGACAAATGAAAGTCATAGAGGTAATACCGATCTCAAGGGGTATCAACAAAGAACAACTATCATATTTTACGGCAAGCGAAGTCGAAATCGGCTCTCTTATAACTGTTCCGCTCAGAAAAAGGACAATTCCCGCTATTGTGGTGTCAGTAAATGAAGTTGAGGATATAAAATCGGAAATAAAAAATTCCGAATTCGCTCTAAAAAAAATAGAGAGAACCAAATCTCACAAACTTCTCCTAAAAAACTTTATAAGCTCTGCAGATGATACCTCAAAATATTATATTAGCTCTGTCGGTGCCGTCCTCTCCTCTATCGTACCAAAAGTTATCCTCGAGAACGCTGAAAAAATAAGAATTCCAGACGAAACGAAGAAAAGCACGAGGGAAATCTGTGAAAAACTTGTCCTTCAGGCACCTGATGATGAAAGATTCGCAAACTACAGAAGCTTAATTAGAGAAGAATTCGCCAGAGATTCGTCTGTGTTCTTTTGTCTTCCAACAATCCAAGATTTGAAGAAAGCCGTAGATAAACTCCAGAAAGGTATCGAAAAATACACTTTCGTATTTCATAGTTCCCTTTCTAAAAAAGAAGTTATTGATAATATCAATCAAATTCTTTCCGAAAAACATCCAGTGCTTATTATTGCAACAGGAGGTTTTCTTACAATTCCTCGAGAAGATATTGGTACCATTATTGTCGATAAAGAAAACGCTCGTTCTTATAAACTCCAGACAAGACCATATCTTGACATGAGATTTTTTGCCGAGAAGTTTGCCGAGAAAAATAAAATGAGAATAATCTTCGGGGATTTATTACTTCGTGCTGAAACTATTTATAGGTATAAAACAATGGAACTAGTTGAAGTTGCCCCTCTAAAATTCCGTTCACTTTCGACATCTTCTCAAGAGATGATGGACATGAAGGAAATAAAAAAGCTTGATGAAAATGGAATTGAAAAAGCAGAATTCAAGGTCATCAGCCCAAAGATGGAAAAACTGCTTCGAGAAAACGTTTTAAATAACGAGCACATGTTTGTTTTTGTAGGAAGACGTGGACTTTCCCCTTCTACTGTTTGTGCAGACTGTGGAACTATCGTTGCTTGTAATTCATGTTCTTCACACACTGTCTTACATAAATCTTCTGTTGAAAACTTTTTCCTTTGTCATAAATGTGGAGAAAGAAGAAGCGCTCTTGAGAAATGTAAAAATTGCGGAGGATGGAGACTTGTAACCTTAGGTATTGGCACCGAACGTGTAGAACAAGAAATTCAAGAGATGTTTCCGGAGCAAAAGATATTTCAAATCAATACCGATGCCACACCGACTCACAAGAAAGCCTTAGCCGAAATTGAGAAATTCTACTCTGCCCCTCAAGCAATTCTTATTGGAACTGAAATGGCTCTCTTGTATTTATCAGAAAAAATAAGTAATTCAGTAATCGTGTCCATGGATTCCTTCTTCTCAGTACCAGACTTTAGAATAAATGAAAAAGTTTTAAACATTTTACTTAAAATCCGCTCTGTGACAGACAAGAATTTTCTTATTCAAACACGTGACTCATCACAAAAGATTTTTGAATATGCAATGAGAGGAAACCTTGTTGATTTTTATAAAGAAGAACTTGAAGATAGAAAGACGTTAAATTATCCCCCTTTCTCAGTATTAATTAAAGTAAATATAGTCGGTACAAAAACCGAGGTTATGGAAAGTGTAGAACAACTACAGAAATCTATTGACCCATATGAAATAGATATTTTCCCAGCTTTCATTCCTCAATCAAAAGGAAAATATTCTGTAAATGGAGTCGTAAAAATAAAAAAAGATGATTGGCCAAATGAAAAACTTTTAAATGTCTTTAAAGCTCTACCTCAAAACTATACTGTGAATGTCGATCCTGAGAGTTTACTATGATTTAAAATATAAAAATCGCCGGGGAAAAACTTCCCCCGGCGATTTGAGTCGTCATGACAGACTTCAGGTTTGTTCGATTCCCAAACCGACCCGACGATGGAATTCAGCGGAAACCCCACAATAGTCCCTGACTTCGGACTCCATTTCACTGACGAGATTCGAAATGAATTCTTCCTCCATAGATTTGCCGGACATGAAGTCCGAGTTCCTGATCGTAGAGAGAACCAGTTGGATCTGGCCAGGATTGCACATGACAATCCGGCGGCCCTTGCCCGCAGAGCGAAGCATCGTGGGACCACCAATGTCGGTCTTCTCGATGACACTCGCGAGCGTGTGTCCAAAACGGAGAGTCTCCTCCTTCAAGGGGTACATATTCACATACACGAGATCGATCCGAGGAACACCGAGCCGGAGCAGTTCAGCATTGTCAGCCTCGTTGTCCTGGGCAAGCAACGCCGCATGGAGCTCACGAGAAAGCGTAACAACGCGGTGTCCGAGGATCGGTTCACCAACAATCGTCGCGACATCGACAACGTCAATGCCTGCTTCCTTCAAAGCACGGGCGGTACCACCGGAAGCGAGAATATCGAAGCCGAGAGTTTTCAGCTCTTTTCCGAAATCCACAATCCCCGTCTTGTCATAAACAGACAACAGTGCGGTCCTCTTCTTCATACTTATACCTTTCTTTGAACAACAACAGTACTCCTGCTGGCTTTGGTGGGTTATGCTCCCTATAATCTCAATACTATATTTTTATTAAATAGTGTCAATTGTAAATGGCGGTCTCCGAAGAGACCGCCACAAGAGACACACCATCACCGACGAGCGAAAGAAGAGCTCCTGGACGTACGATTTTTCTCCTCGCACGCAGCACAAATGTTTTTCCCTTCGCGAATCCTTGATCCGGAAAGCGGGTTTCCACACGGTCCGGTGCAAAGATTCTTTGCCCTATGACTGCCATCATTCTTCGAAAACCTCTTACCTTTGTATCCCATACTCATTCCTCCCTCTATTTAGCGTTGACTCGGTTCTTAAACAAAAATATCATATCGACAAAAAAATTTCAACCCTACAAATATAGGGCCGTTGCAGGAATGCAACGGCCCATCGTTAAAATCGAGGTGGAGCCTCGATTAGATTAACACCCTTGCAACTTAATAACACCTGAACTATAATAAACTCATGGCTAGGAAAGGTAATTATTCAAATATAGCTTGGTGGACAACTCACATAAGTGGGTAGTTTCTGCTGTATTAATAATTATTTCTAAATAAGACACAAACGACCCACACTATTGTGGGCTTATTTATTTTCCATTTAAAATCACATGAATAAATTTATTTATAAACAACACTGTACTGAATTCTGGCGAAATATAATAGCGCTTAGATTTTAGATTGGAAGAATTAATAAATAATAATAAATTATATGAAAACAAAAATTAAATCATTAAAAGAATTACCTGACAAAGATGGATACTACGGGAGATTTGGAGGAAGTTTTATTCCCCCTCAGCTAGTAAAACCATTACAAGAAATAGAACAACAGTATTTAAAAGCAAAGAATGATCCTGAGTTTCAAAAAGAATATACCGATTTACTAAAAAACTATGTCGGTCGTCCTTCTCCACTTTATTTTGCAAAAAACTTAACAAAAAAATTGGGTGGTGCAAAAATATATCTTAAACGTGAAGACCTAAATCACACCGGTGCCCATAAGATAAATCACTGCCTTGGTGAAGCACTTCTGGCAAAAAGAATGGGAAAGAAAAAAGTCCTAGCTGAGACTGGAGCTGGGCAACACGGCGTGGCATTGGCTACGGCAGCCGCCCTACTTGGACTTGAATGTGAAATACATATGGGTGCAATTGATATAGTTAAAGAGCATCCAAATGTAACTCGTATGAAACTGCTTGGGGCAAAAGTCGTCGAAGTTAACACCGGAGGCAGATGTCTTAAAGATGCTGTTGATAGTGCTTTTGCAACTTTCATAAAGGAGTATAAAACCACCTTCTTCGCCATAGGCTCGGTGGTCGGACCTCATCCATATCCGATGATAGTACGAGACTTTCAATCCATCGTTGGAAAAGAAGCAAAGGAACAAATATTACTGCAAGAAAAAAAGTTACCTGACTATGTAATTGGTTGTGTGGGCGGTGGTTCGAATGCTATCGGATTATTTCACGAATTTCTCGATGATAAAGTCAATCTCATCGGAGTTGAGCCCGCAGGTAAGGGTTCGGGTATTGGTGAACATGCAGCCACCATCACATATGGGACAGAGGGTGTAATTCATGGGATGAAAACTCTTGTGTTACAAAACGACAAAGGGGAACCAAACAGTGTTCATTCAATTGCTTCAGGATTAGATTATCCTGGAGTCGGACCCATCCATGCTTATCTAAAAGATATCGGAAGGGTTACGTACACTTCAGCATCGGATAAAGAAACAATAAATGCTTTTTTAGAACTTTCCAAAGTTGAAGGAATTATTCCTGCTCTAGAGAGTGCCCATGCGATAGCTTACACAATGAAACTAGCTCCAACATTAAGTAAGGATAAAATTATTATAGTAAATGTCTCTGGTCGTGGAGATAAAGACGTCGATTATATTGCTAACTTATTAAAAATTTAGTTAAAAAAAACACCAGCTAATGCTGGTGTTTTTTTATTTAACATCGAGGTGGAGCCTTGATTGTTAATAATACGCCGTCGCGTATTATTAGTCTAGGCACCGGCTCGTATTTTTCTTTACTAAGAAAAATATAGTCCGCCGTTCGATTCCCCGACGTAAGCAATTCATATTGCTTACTTAGGGTCACAAATATAAAAACCACCTTTACAGATGGTTTTTATATTTGTGAGCCTTCTCGTGATAGAGACTATTTTATTCATTGCCCCATAAAGCTTTTTTAGTAAAATCTACTGACGCGGATTGATACTTCTCGAGCGTATATTATTTTATGCGTGATTCATAAAACGGTCACGAATATATAAAAAAATCGTTTATGGAAATAAGAATCTTTATCGGTTCATAATTTCTTCGATCTTTGACAGGATAAATTTTACTTCGTTTAGCGATTCTGCATCGTACCGAACCGTCTCTTTATCTAAATCATCAACCATAACAACTAATTTTTTAATTATGGTGATTGTCTCTTCAAAGGATACTTCGGAGCTAAAAGCCTGTCTCGTTAAGGTCACACCCTCAACATTATCTGCACTTATAAGTCTACCCATACTTGAATCAAACAATTCCCATAAAAATTTCTTTTTTTCATCAACATAACCTGTTATTCGTTCTAGTCTTGTTTTCAAAAGAGCAGTTATCATGTCTTCTCTTCTTATTCCTAATTTTTCACCAAAAATAAATCTGTCAGATAATTTAATTCCAAGCTCAGTCTTAATTTGCTCGACTCTATCCAACACTTTAGCGTAGTCTAATTCATTTTCCTTTCCATGTGTTTCCTGACTATGGAATAGTTCATCAAAGATTTGATTAAGTTCAGTAACAATTGAATTGTTTTTTATCGACTTGGTATAATACATCGCTCTGCTTAAATCGTGAGCAAAGTAAGATATCAATTCTTGTCCGAACTCTTTTTTATTTAAGTCATTACACTCTAAGTATTTATGTAAGTGCGCAATTAAATCATCCACAACATAACCTAGAGAGGAAAGATTATACTCATCCGCTAATTCTGGTTTAAATTCTTTAATATCGTCAGTTTTGTTACCACCATGACTGTATAAATCTGCAGTAAACTTTCTGACAAAGGATTGGAACTTTTCATCCTGTGCGGTTTTTTCTTTTTCCATGCTTACCATTATATAATAAATAAATCTGAATATCTAATTTTTTCGAGTCATGGACATTAAGAAAATATTACTACTCGAGCTAGCTCTAAATGGTGACCTTACGGGGATATCTTTCCTTACAGGAACAGTATCCGTGCTTGGATTTTCTCTTCGTTTAAGAAAGCTCGATAAAATACTCAAGCAGGCTTCGATTCCCCGACGTAAGCAATTACGGGCAAACGTGAGTACACTTTCGGTCACAGATATTTTATTCGCCGTCGCTCATAAAATTCTCCGACCCTGACTCCCTCCCAAGTCAGCTGACTTGGGTCCCGCTCCGTCTTTCGATTCCCCGTAAGGTCTACAGAAAACACAATCGCCCAACACAATACTTTGTGTTGGGCTCATTGTTTCTGTGACCTTACGGGGAAT
>CAYQFQ010000002.1:43323-46156 GCA_964416925.1 uncultured Candidatus Saccharibacteria bacterium | reverse complement strand
AAAAGCGAACGTCTCGATTTAATACCGAGGAATAGGCTACAGGTTACACTTGCAAAATTAATGTTTCCAGATTCCGAGGATGTTGCTTCTGAATGGTTGGCTAAGAATGGCAAGGCTGTTAGTGATATTATTGATCATGTAGAAAACGTTGAAATAAGGAACAAAGCTTTGAAAGGTGAATTTGAAGATGCCGCAAAACTTTTACAACAAAGACTTCTGTTGAAGAGTCTGGGAGAAATTAATTTAAATTGATAATAAGAAAACCGCCTCTCACCATTTTTTGTAAAATTTGTGAAAGGTGGTTTTTAGTATCGCATTTACATTCACTGTATTTCTGTGTCCGAATGCACTATCCACAGTTGACGGGTGAACGTATGTTCACCTATAATACATATATAAGATTATTAACTAAAAATATTATTATGAGCAAAAGAAATTTAGAGAAAAATATAAGAGAGGAGATGGAGAGACTTAATGATATAATTGACGTTAAGATAATCAAAGGTCTTGTCTATAAGAAAGAAGCATCCAGACACAAATTTCTTTTAATGCAGCTTATGGACATGAGAAGATTTTACACCATCAACTCCAGCATGTTACAAAAACTTTCAAGAGCAGTCGCGTCATTCATTCTATAAAATGTTAAAAGAATATAAAAATAAAATAATTGCTTTCTATAAGGACAAGAAGAGAATGCCTGTTTACACAGAAATAATGAAACTTGTCGGTTTCAAGTCTAAGAATGCAGTATATAAGTTGGTTAATAAACTCATTGAAGCTAATGTTCTAGAAAAAGATTCAAAGGGAATGCTTATACCAAAAAATATTGCAGGGGAAGTTCCTTTACTTGGACTTGTCGAAGCGGGTTTTCCATCAGCTGCAGAAGAAGAACTTGTGGATACAATGAATTTGGACGATTTTCTCATTGAAAATAAAGAGTCCACATATCTACTTGAGGTTAAGGGTGACTCTATGATTGATGAAGGAATTAAAGAAGGGGATCTAGTCATTGCTGAGAGAAAAGGCGAACCGAAAGATGGGGATATTGTCATTGCTGAACTTGATGGTGGTTGGACTATGAAATATTTTAGGAAGAGAAATGGAAAGGTCTATCTTGAGGCAGCCAACAAAAACTACAAACCTATGTATCCTGTTGGTGAACTTAAGGTTGCAGCTATTGTTAAGGGTGTTATAAGAAAATACTGAAATGTTTGGTTTTAACTCTTTCCCAAGAGCCATCATTCATGTTGATGGGGACTCTTTCTTTGCATCGTGCGAGGTTGCCAAGAACCCCTCTCTCCGGGGTAAATCTGTCATTACAGGCAAGGAAAGGGGGATTGCGTCATCTATGTCATATGAGGCAAAAGCTCGTGGCGTTACACGTGGCATGAGGCTGTTTGAGATTAAGAAAGTCTGTCCAGAAGCGATAATTCTTCCATCTGATTATGAGACATACAGTTTATATTCAGAACGAATGTATAGGATTGTAAAAAGGTACACCCCTGAGGTAGACGAATATAGTATTGATGAATGTTTCGCAGATATTACCGGGCTAAGAAGATTGCTTAAAATGTCCTATGAAAAGATTGCGGAAAATATTAAACACGATTTAGACACAGAGCTTGGTATGACTTTTTCTGTTGGACTCTCTGTCAACAAGGTCTTGGCTAAGGTTGGGTCTAAATGGAAGAAGCCTTCTGGGTTAACAATAATTCCGAAAGAAAGGATAAAGGAATTTTTAGAGAAAATTTCTGTGGGGAAGATATGGGGTATAGGTGAGAATACGACTGCTTATATGAATAAGCTTGGGATAAAGACTGCGCTTGATTTTTATTCTAAAGATAAGTCATGGGTCGAAGTTAATTTCACTAAACCAATTCAAGAGATACATTCTGAACTTTTAGGTGAGTTTATTTATCCTTTAACTTCTGGTGTAAAAACAAGCTATGCTTCTATAAGTAAGACGAGGACTTTTACACCGCCATCAAAAGACAAAAAATTTGTATTGTCTCAACTTTCAAAAAATGTTGAAAATGCATGTATTAAGTCACGAAGACATGGATTATTTGCAAGTAAGTTTTCTTACTTTCTTAAAACCCAAGACTTTAAATATTTTGGAACGGAGATAGATTTGAAAACACCAACTTCTGTGCCCCAAGACATTATGGAAGTACTTTTAAAGAGTTTTGATGAATTGTTTGAATCTAATATTTTATATAGGGCGACTGGTGTAACCCTTTTAAACTTAAAAGATAATCCAATTGTAACGATGGATCTATTTGGGAAGTCTCTCCAAAACAACAACTTACAAGAGGTGTATAGTTTCGCCGATAAAATATCCCTAAAATATGGAAAGCACTCTGTTTTTCTCTGTTCAAGTTTAAGTGCTATGAGTGATCCTCAACATCAGAGTGATAGAGGCGATTTGTGTTCTAGAAAAAAACAGTTGCTAAAAGGGGAGACAAGTCGTCAAAGATTGGGTATTCCTTTTTTGGGTGAGACTAGATAAGAAAATGCCGGCAAGCCATTTTAGGCTGTTTTGGTTAAGTCGGTTTGACCAGGCTCCTCTGGGACTGCTTCATCCTCAATGAATTTTTTGGCTCTTGAACATTCCAGACAAATTTTACCAATACCTCTAATTGGACAGAGTCTCCAACCGCTAGCAACCTTACTAAGGTTGCATATATCTGCGAAAGCACATGTTTCAATACTATCGCAAAGTCTGATGAAGTCCTTTCTTTTCTGTGCAAAAGCCACAGCTCCACCATTTTCGATGTAGTGCTGAATGAGCCACTCTGGATGCAACTGTAAATCCCAATCGGTACAGTCGTGC
>CAYQFQ010000002.1:27950-43313 GCA_964416925.1 uncultured Candidatus Saccharibacteria bacterium | reverse complement strand
GTCGATTAACGGGACAGTTTAGGGCCTCCATTACTTGTTCTGCACTATACAATTTTAAATCAAAAACCGCCGGTTTCTTCGCCTTTCCTTTTTCTGGTGGCATTTGAGTACTCCTGTTTGTTCTTTCTGGTATTATTGTACGCTTTTGTAGAAAAAACGAAAGTTTATAACTCGACTTTTTAAATATATTGAATATTCATTAAATTTGAGAGTGGTGATATAATTTAAGGATGAAAGACAAAAAACTTTGGTTTAAAGCAAAAAACTTTGGTTGGGGCTGGCGACCAGTCTCATGGCAGGGTTGGCTAGTTACTTTGATTTACGTTACGTATCTTGTTGTTACTGTTAATTATGCGGAAAAAATAGTTGTTGGGGTTATGGATGCTATATTCTTGATAATATTACCACTGGTAGTCGTTTCTATCTGTTTTATTACAATATGTTTTTTGAGGGGCGAAAAACCAGAGTGGAGATGGGGAGGAAATATAGAGAACGCAAAAAGAAAAACAATAGCAGTAGTGATAACCCTTGCTTTGTTGGGTGGTTGTTTATTGTATGGAGTATATAGAGATATAATTAACAAAGACTGTTGTGCGGGTGATTCAATCGTAAATAAATCTTTAGTTGAAAAATATATAAAAGATAACATATCACAATTATCACCGACAAAAGAAGTGTTGGGAGGAAAATTCTTTGTTACCAGTATCAATTTTATTGGTGAAAATTCTGGCGTTGTCGAATATGAAGATGGCCATATTTTACTTAAAAGCAAGTTTAACTATTTTTTAGGAAAAGATGGTAAAATACAAATATCAGATTTTAAGGTAATTAAAATAAATTAATTTTATGAATGAACAACCTGATTTTTTTAACATTATAATGCCGGCCGAAAAGAAACCAAATAATGACATTGGGATAGAACCTTCTGTCGAAATAACTACAAAGTCTAGAAGAAGGCGTGCTTCAAAATTTAATTTTAAGAGACCAGACCACAACATGGAGACGTGCGTTCAGTGTTCTAATGGTGATTTCTGTCAGTATCGTGAAGATAAAAGTGATCTAGCTGTTAAACACTAAATTCTGGATTTGGATAGTTTTCTTACTGATTATCTAGGTCAATAATATTGACTAAGACAATATGAATATCTCTGGTATGTTTTTTTTATTTTTTAGTATATAGTTTCTCCATTATTTGATATAATTTTTATTATGAAAAAGATTAAACAAAGTGTCTCGAAGAATGTCGAAGTTAAGGCAAATCCATTTGAAAGTATGCTTAAGCAACTAGATACTGTTCAAAAGATTATAAAAATAAACGCAAATGTATATGAGCAATTAAAATCTCCAGAAAAGTGTCTTGAAATATCTATTCCAGTCAAAATGGACGATGGCTCAGTAAAAGTTTTTACTGGCTTTAGGTCACAATACAATAGTGCTCGAGGTCCATATAAAGGAGGAATAAGATTTCATCCTGATGTTACTGTCGAGGAAGTTAAAGCTTTGTCAGCTTGGATGACATGGAAATGTGCAGTCGTTGATATTCCTTTGGGTGGAGGCAAGGGGGGAGTTATTTTGGATCCTAAAAAACTTTCTCAAAATGAACTAGAGAAACTATCCCGTGGTTATATTGATGGTATATATAAACTCATAGGTCCAAATACTGATGTGCCAGCTCCTGATGTTTATACAGACTCAAAAATAATGTCATGGATGCTTGATGAGTATGAGAAATTGGTTGGAGTGCATGCTCCTGGAGTAATTACAGGAAAGCCGTTGTCTCTTGGTGGTTCAAAGGCTAGATCATATTCTACAGCTCAGGGCGCTTTTTATGTTTTGCAAACTATTGCGCCAAAGTTAAATCTTCCACAAGATGCAACTGTAGCTATTGAAGGTTTCGGAAATGCTGGAGGAATTCTAGCGGAAATAATGGACAAAGCGGGCTATAAGATAATTGCAGTTTCTGATTCGAAAGGCGCCATAGAAAACAAGGATGGTTTGAATATTAAGGAACTATCAAAACATAAAAAAGAAAAGGGCTCAGTTTGCGGTTTTGCTGGTTCAAAAGATATTTCAGTCAAGAAATTTTTTGCATCACAAGTCGATATATTTGTCCCAGCTGCACTTGATGGCTCTATTAACGCTCTCAATGCTTCAGATATAAAAGCAAAATTAATACTTGAGGTTGCTAATGGTCCGGTGACAAATGAAGCAGAGGCAATTTTGTCTAAAAAGGGAGTAGTTATTATTCCTGATATTTTGGCAAATGCTGGTGGCGTTGTCGTTAGTTACTTTGAACAAGTTCAGAATGCTTCAAATTATTATTGGACAGAAGAAGAAGTTCTCACTAAACTTAAGAAAATTATGCAGGAGTCAGCAGAAGCTGTTTGGACAAACAGTGAGGCGTATTCAACTACTGTAAGGATGGGTGCGTATATTGTGGCTATTTTGAGAGTGGCTGAGGCTATGGAATATAGGGGGAAGAAATAATTTTCTGTTTCTGGGCTCAGGTTTTTTATATGCTCCTATGACAAAATTGACTGAAATTAGAAATGAGTTAAGAAAACATATTAGAAAAAACAAGGCAGAGTTACTCGCTCGATATTTTAAGACAGGTAAGGGACAATATGGTGAGGGAGACATTTTTATCGGTATTATGGTTCCAGACGTAAGACGTGTCTCGAAAAAATATTATAATGCAGATTTTGAGACCATTTATGAACTTGTATACTCTAAAATACACGAAGATAGATTGTGTGCACTATTGATTCTTGTGGAGAAGTTTAGAAAAGCTGATAAAAAAGGAAGGGGAGAGGTATTTAATTTTTACATAAAAAATTCTAAACAAGTGAATAATTGGGATTTGGTTGATCTATCTGCTCCAAGGATAGTTGGTGAATACCTATATGGTAAAGATACAAAGATTTTGTATAAATTCTCTAAATCAAAGAACTTATGGCAACGAAGGATTGCTATATTGGCTACTTTTAATTTCATTGGTAAGGCTAAATTTGACGATACATTAAAAATTGGGCGGATTCTTTTAAAAGATAAAGAAGACTTAATAAATAAAGCGGTTGGTTGGATGTTACGAGAGGTCGGGAAAAGAAATCTAAAAGTAGAAGAAGACTTTTTACTTAAAAATATTAAAGATATTCCACGAGTAACGCTTAGATATGCTATTGAGAGGTTACCTGAAGTAAAGAGAAAGGAATATCTTAAAATGTAAGTAGTATATTGTTTTTTGTGTTCAATTTGCTAAACTATATTTAGCGTTCTTTTGTTTTTGGGAGTCTTCGTGGAAGCTTGTCCACCGCGAATGCTACTGATCTCCCAAACCTCCAAAGTGAGGCGGACTAAGGGTCCTAGTAGTGGCGAGCGACCGGACCCTTCATTTTCACCGCGCACCTGAGGAGCTTGTAAAGTCATGGTCTCTATTACAGGCAGCTAACCCCCTCAACCCCTGCGTATCTACAGGGGCAACAAGAAGAGACTAACGGATTCCCCACGGAATCCGTTTTTTATGTTTGACGACTATATTTTGAAGTGATACCATATTTGAGGTTTAGTAGGTTCTTTTGTGTTTAGTGTCCAAGTGAGAAGGGGGAGTTATGGTTGAGACAGGGTTGTTGGTTGGCAGGAATGATTTCAAGGTAGAGGATCTCGAGTTTGAGATCAATCCAGCTTCTGATGGAGCATATTGTTCACATCGGCTCCAAGACAATACCAAAGGAATAACTGTGTTTCGTGGAACAGCTACTGAATGTAAAGACTTCCTTGATCTTGAAGGGTAGAAAAATAATGTAAATAATGACCTGCCCACGATGTGGGCAGGTCAAAATGTTTATATATTTAAATTGAACTATTATAGCGCCTCAGCTTTTATTTTATCATCTTCAATAGATAATTTTATTATTGAACCAGAACCTAATGATTTCTCAATCATTAGTGATGCGACAGAGCTTTCTACTGAATCTTGAATGAATCGATTCAGAGGTCTTGCTCCAAAAACTTTATTTGTTCCATATTTTACAACATATTTCACTATAGTATCATCAGATTTAATAGAAATACCTTTTTCAAGCATCCTAGAAAAAAGTTTCTTTAACATAATTTGAGCAATTTTTTCAAGTTCATTTTGTTCAAGCGGTCTAAACATAATTATGCCATCAAATCTATTGATAAGTTCAGGTTTGAGAGAACCGTGTTCAACAATGTCGGCGATAATATCAAGCTTCGCTTCCTCTAGGTTCTTACCTTGAGAGACGATATCAAATATTTTTTCCGCTCCGGCGTTTGATGTTGCGATAAATATAATATTTCTAGCGCTGACTTTCTTTCCACTATTATCTGAAAACATACCCTCATCAAAAATTTGTAAGAACAAGTTTAGAACACTTTTATTGGTTTTTTCAAATTCATCAAGTAATACTACTCCGTAAGGTTTTTCTCTTAGAGTGCTAGATAAAATACCCGATTTTCCTGAGGAGTAAGAACCGATAAGTTTATCAATCGCATCGTCGGTCTGGAACTCAGACATATCAAATCGTGACATGTTATTTTCATCACCAAAGAAAACTTGAGCCAATGCTTTTGCTGTTTCAGTTTTACCTACACCGGTTGGTCCAAAAAATAAGAATGAGCCAATTGGTCTGTCTGGATTTCTTGTGCCAGATCTTGATCTGCGCATTGCATTGCTGACACCAGCGATTGCCTCAACCTGCCCAATAACTCTCTGGCCAAGTAGAGATTCAAGATTTAATAATTTATCTTTTTCTTGAGGTGATAGGTTGCCGGAAGTTGGAATGTTGGTCTTTTTTTCAATAAATAATCTGACCACATTTTTACTAATAATTTTAAAATCGTTTTTTATAGCCCATGGACAAATTTCTTTTAGTAAATCACTCGCTTTGTCAGAAGTTATACCACCAGTAAAATAATAATCTGCACTTTTGCTTATTTCATTTATAGCCTGGTAACTAAAAGTTAATCTATATTTCTTTTCAATTTCAAGGGCAGAGGACGAAATTATCCTAGATATTTCTTTCATCTCAAGCGGGTGAGAACGTATAACTTCAAATCTATTCATTAGAGATTTATTTTTTTCTATTTTTTCTCTGAAATCAGATGTATCAACTAAGGCAATAAGCTGGGTGAGCGGGCTAATAAGTATCGGATCTAGAATTGAAACGACATCTACACCGAGAATTGTGCCGGCCTCGACTAATCTTGAGATGTTATCAATTATTAAAATGATATTTCCAGCTTTTTCACTTTCCAATAAGATGTTACCAAGAAATTTTTCAAACATTTCCTTGTCTTTGCAGTATGAGGTAAAGAAGTTTGTATCAAGTAGAATCGGTCTCTTATCGACAAGCTCAAAAGCAGAAGTCCTGTTTTTTATGTGCCTACACAAAACCCAAATAATTTCGATTTTCTCTTGACCAGGTTCCCCAACAAGCATTGCGTTTGCTTCAGTTAGCTTTGAAAGAGCATTCTCTATTTGTGTAACTTCATTTCCTCGTTCATTCATAGGTAGAGCTTCAGAGTTTACTGCCTCACCCTTTAGAAGATCGATTCCAAATTTATCTAAAGCAAAAGTCTGTCCAAATGACCACTCTTTTGCGAAACCATCTATCTTTGCAAGGTTAGACTTTCTCCACCACTGACTTCTGTATTCAGTCTGTTCAGTGTCGTAAATAATCCACTCTGAAGCCCCAACCAAGTCAATTTTCTTTACTCCGCGAGAAGACAGTATTTCGGAAAATTCTTTCTTTGTGTCGCAAATATAATCAATAACATCTGAGACCTTCACTACTTTTCCAAGGAAGCTTTCTGGAACTTGCTCCTCTTTTTCAATAGGAAGTTGGTGAAATATTTCAGTAATTTCTTTATCACTAATCTCTAGTCTTTTCAAAACTTTTCTACCAAAGGGTGAATCTAAAAAACCATGTAGAATATCGTTTGATTTTCCAACATATAATATTCTTCCCGCTGAGAATGTATAGACTTCACTTTTTGCATATTTATTACCAGAAATCTTATCGAAATAATACATGCAGGAAAATTGAAAGCTCAAAAGTTTCATTATTAGAAACACTCCAATATTAATTGATATAAATCCCAATAGTACTGGAACGAGCTTTTCAATTATTGGCATTACTTTGAAGGCAAGGCTGCCAACCTTTGCTTCCCCCAGAAGACTCACTCCAAGTAAAATAATTGTGGCTATAATGGAGTAAATATTTATTTTAGTTATAATTCCTCTTTTATTTTTTGAAATAAAACTTTCAACAGAAATTACGCTATATAAGGGACTCGTTTTTAAAAGAGAGGAAATATTCATTTTATAAATATGCTTAATATTAAAATTATTCCGGTGATAATGAAGGTTAGTATTATAATTGGGAAAAGTGACCAGATAATCATTAAGACAGGATATAAAGGAAGATATAATAGAATAATCAAACCGCCGATAAATAAGACTGCGGATCTTAGGATTATACCCACGACTCTCATTATTAGATTTTGCAATAATGTTTCAAAAAAAACAGAGACACTTTTAGCTTCTTTATATGATCCGGCCATTCTTTTCCATGGAAGAAAATATTCTTTAAGCAATGAACGAATAGCAAAATATTCAAAAAGGAAAACAAAAACATTTTTATAGATTACTGAGACATAGTAGTAGCCCAAAGAATAGTGCCACTTTAAATATCTCGTGGTAGTCGTTAGATATTTCATCCCAATATAATAACATTAAAAAAATATTAAATACATATATTGGGTTTGAAATTGACTGTGGATTGTGGTAAAATATTTAAATGAAAAGTAAATTTACGAAAGTAGTATTTATTTTGTTAATTCTGTCTACTTTTTTCTTTGCTAATAAAACTTACGCCTCTACTTTTATGATTTCTTTAAAAGAGGGTATTTCGAGTATGATTATTGCTATAAATTCTTCCATCGTTAGGATAACAAAAGATGGTTTCTGTGAGCGATATTTGCAAAACAAGGCTGACGGATCATATATCACAAACATAAGGGAGAAATCTGCTCAGGATTTATGTAAGAACTACGTCAAAAAGGATGAGATAGCTCAGATACCGATTTCAAGCGATAAAACCAAAGATTCCACAGAGGCTAAGCCAGATGAAATTAAAGCAACATCAAGTAAAAGTTTGACTGACTATTTAAAAATATTTTCGCCGATTAAAGGTAATCCTGTTACTGTAGAAGTAAAACAAACAGAAAAAGAAGTTAAAGTAGAGAAGGTGATTGAACCAGTTAAGGAAGAAATTAAACCCGCCCCAATTAGTCTTAATCTTTCAAAATACGGAATCTTATCAAAAGTTAATAATGAAAGGATAAGCCTCGGTATTTTGTCATTAACGGAAAATTCTCTGCTTAATCAAATAGCACTTGATAGATTGGATGATATGTTTGCTAAGGGATATTTTGAGCACACATCGCCGTCTGGTAGGACTGTCGGAGATTTTGCAAAAAATGTTTCTTATGAATATTTGGTTATTGGTGAAAATTTAGCTCTTGGCGATTATTTAAGTGATAGCGTGCTTGTATCTGCATGGATGGCAAGTCCAGGTCACAAGGCTAATATAGTAAATCAAAATTATTCAGAGACCGGAATTGCTGTTTCCAAGGGTAACTATCAAGGTAAAGAAGCAACTATTGCAGTTCAGGTTTTTGCAAAACCTGCTAAAGCTTGTCCTTATCCTGATGAAGCAACGAAGAATAAAGTAATGATTTTTAATCAATCAATTCAAAACCTTAAAGCAAGTGCGGAAAAAACAAAACTAGTGCTTGAAACCATGAAGACTAACAATACATCGTCGGTTGATTATAATGCTAAAGTTGCTGAATACAATCTTTTGGCTAAATCTGCGAATAATCTTTCTCTTGAGATTCAAAATCTAACGGATATATATAATAAGCAAGTGGGCGTTTATAATGATTGTGTAAAGACAAGGTAATATATGGTCCTTACATCACACGCTATTATTGGTGCGGCTATTGCAAATGCTTTTCCAAATGATCCGTATATTGGGCTAACACTCTCATTTGCAAGCCATTATATTTTTGATTTGTTACCCCATATTAACTATGGGCATGAACATTATTTAAAGGACAAGGAAGAGGACGAAAATTATAAAATCAATTGGAAAGATATTCGTGCTCTTATTCAGATACTGTATGTTATTCTCGATGTTTTTTTTGCAATTATCTTAGTGATCTTTATGTTTGTTCGAGATAAACAAACGTTTGTTCTTTCTGTGGCCGGTGCGATACTCGGTGTGTTGCCTGATGCGTTAAATTTTTTAAGCTATAAATTTAGTTATAGATTTTTCTCAGAAGCAAAAAAACTGCACAATCTTTTCCATGATATAAATAATAAAGAAGAATACCGTCACAGTTTTACACATGGGGTAACGACACAAATCGTGGCCGTTGTCTTTGTTGTGATAGCTTCTTTTTTAACGGTTAGCATCAATCCCTAGGCTGGCAAGGAATTCAGTAAGTTCTACTCCAGACAACTTTCTCAATTCATTAGGTTTCATTTTAGCTAATTTTATATTCATCACCCTTATTCTCTTCAAGGTTTCAATTTGAAGACTTAATACATCACACATTCTTCTGATTTGATGTTTTTTCCCCTCGGTTAGTATTATGGAAAATGAATTTACACCAATCCTTTTTGTCTTACAGGGTTTTGTTGTGTGGTCACCAATATCCATACCTCGTTCCATTTGAGAAAGAAAAAATTGTCTAACTGGAGTTTTTGTTACAACCAGGTATTCTTTTTCGTGCTCAAACTCTGGAGAGAGAAGTCTTTGTGTTATTCGTCCGTCGTTTGTGAGAATAATAAGTCCTTCTGAATCCTTATCTAATCTTCCAATAGGGAAGAGATTTCTTTTTCCTGTCATGGTGGTGATATCTTTTTCACCTCTTTGCGGGCTGTGGGTAATAACGTTGCGAGGTTTGTAATATGCGAAGTATTCGAAGTTTGATTGTTGTACTGAATTACCTTTGATCTCAACAAGATCTTTTTCTCTAATCTGCTGTCCGAGTAAAGCTTTCTTACCATTAACAAACACACTACCTTTTTCAATAAGTCTGTCTGCATTTTTTCTTGTTGTTAAACCTTTATATGCGAGATATTTATTAATTCTAATAGGATAAATGATATTTTCCACGAGTTAAATGTAATATGAAAAGCCTATATATGCAAATCAAGGTTACATTTTTTTAAAAATACCCATTGACAAATATAAATAATAATATATTATATTAAACAGAATCAGGACTAAAACTAGTTTTCTCAATAGAACGGAACAGAAAGGATAGATATGGAAAAAAGGTGGAATGTTCGTGCTTTTAGAGAGATCGAGGAAATTCTTTGCAAGATCCATGCTGTTCTCGGGTATCTTCCCGGAGGAGTAACTCCGGACAGAGGATTCCCAAACATGACAGCTGGTGCGGTTATCAGACTGGCGCGGGTTGTTGTTAAGGATAAATCCATCTGGAGGAAAATTCGTCCCCAACTGATCGTACGTGTTTCAGATAATCTCGTCGAAGAAATTATCATGGGGCTTGTCAGCGGTAAGCCGGAATTGAAGCTTCGGGCCATGGCGAAAAAATGCGTTTCCAAAACATTTTTAAAAAATAAACTGGCAGAGGTTTTGGCTCATGCGGAAGTCAAGGAATATCCGAAATAAAGCAGAGCTTTTGATGCGCGCAAACCAATCGGGGTTTGCGCGCTTTTATTTAATTTGATGGATGCTATTAATTGTTCGTAAATTTTGATAAAATTTAGACACTTAAATTATATTATGAAAAAACTTACACCTCTTATAGCGAAGGAAATTGCAGAAAAATATTTTTTACAAAAAGGAGATAAGGCAGAACAAGATTTCTCCAGGACTCATACTGAGGCCGTGGTTGAAGTAGCTTTGATTCTGGCTAAGAAATTTCATTTGGATGAATCTCTGATAGAGAGAACTGCTTGGGTGCATGATATAGGCAAGGTCATTAATATGGCAGATCATGAAGCTCATGCTATAAGTTTATTAGAGAAAGAGGGGATTGAGGTTATCGAGATTGAGCGGGATTGCATTCTAAATCATGGAGTAAAGAGTTCACCAAAATCAGAGGAGGCAAAAGTAATTCAGATGTCTGATAAATTGAGTATTTTAAGTATTCCAATGCTGACACTTTTATTTGAACAAGAATCAGTTTTACCTAGTGACGTTGAGTTCTATAAAAAAATGACGGAAGGGTCTCTCAATTTTTTAAGGTTGATGGTTAAACAATAGTTAGAAATATTAGCATCTTTTTTTGATTAGATTTGATATAATATATTTATTAATAAATAACTTTTTAAAAATATGGACAAGGAAAACTTTTTCTCAAAAAATAAATTATGGTTACCAACGATACTCGGGGTTAGCCTTGTTTTAAGTTCAATCTTTGTTTCTGTTGCTTTGTCTAAAATAAGGTCCACAGGGAACAATCTTTCTGTGACTGGTTCAACATCGAAAGAAGTGACGTCTGACACTGCTAAATTCTCTGGTTCATTTACGAGAACTGCTAAAATCAGCGGCTTAAAGTACGGATATGAACAGATGAAAAGCGACTTAGCTTATGTTAAGAGTTTTTTGAAAGAACAGGGAGTAGATGAAGCTGGAATAACTTTCTCAACTGTATCTATGTTTGAGAATTACAAATATAATTCAAATGGTTATGAATCTGAAAAAGAATACAATTTGACTCAAAACGTGGAAGTAAGTTCAACAAACATAGACCAAATAACAAATCTTGCTCAAGCAACTCAGAAGCTTATAGATAAAGGAGTTATCTTTACGACGAATGCTCCACAGTATTTTTATTCAAAACTTCCTGCACTTAGAGTAGAACTTCTTTCAGCTGCAATGGCTGATGCGCGTGTGAGAGCTGAACAAATTACAAAAGGTAGCGGAAGCTCTGTTGGAACTTTAAGTTCTGCATCAAGCGGTGTGGTTCAAGTTCTCCCAGCAAATTCTCTTGAGATCTCTGACTATGGAGCATATGATACATCAACTATAAAGAAAAATGTTATGGTTACTGTAAAGGCTGTGTTTAAAGTTAGATAATTGACAAGTTAATAATATAGTTATACACTAACATAAGAAAATAAAGAAAGGACTTCTTATGAAAAACGCGCGTTCAGTAGCTAATGTATTGATTTTTGGGTTTGCCTATTTTATTATATGGGCTACCATCAAACTAATTTTTTGGTTTTGGGGAAAGCCCTTAAAAAATTGGGTTGCTGGGAGTACCCCAAAGGCGATTTTAGTCCCGTGGGCTGCTCTAATAATAGGATTTATTGTTCTCTTTATTGTGGCTGAAATTATAAATCTTATCTGGTTCCCACATATTTCAAAAACTCGTGATTGGCTGGGTATGAACCCCAAGATTAGCGAATCAGAAATTCGTGAGATGTTTGAAAATGATCCTCCAGAGAATAGTGAGTCAGTATGAAAATACCCGCCTAGTAGGAAACGAATGGCGGGTTTTTTAATTAATTATTTTTAGAACTGGATCCCCGCATGCGCGAGGATGACAAAAAACTCGCTAAAGAAAAATGTAATGGTGACAGTGAAGGCGGTGTTCAATGTAAGATAGATAATATTAAAATACCTTACATTGACTGAGACTATTTTATCTGTTAATCTTATTAGTAGGTAATACAAAAAAACAGAGGAAAGGAATTATTTATGGCTAAAGTAGTCGTACCATTAGCAAGGGATGATACAAGGACAGTACCACAGTGGCCAATGGTCAACACACACGCTCTAACTCCTGTTGGTCTTGGAAAAGCAGATGGTAATCAACCTTGTTTTTCGACCGAACAGAATAGATGTTTAATTCATGTTCCATTTTCTTTGGTCTCAAACGAGCCAAAGGCACGAGAGATCTTTCGTCAGGTTAAGCCGATTATTGATAAAATGTGGGTTGGATCTCCAGGGGACAGGACGGTTGCTGTTGTGTTCCCCGACGGAGAGGGGATGTTGCTTCATCTTAAATTTGCTTTTTCACACATTTTGGTTAAATTGAGTCCATGAGTTTATACGTGAGGAGACGTTTCGGCGTCTCCTTTTTTTCAATTCCTATTTTTCAATGCATTCGTTATCGTATCTGAGTCAGAATATTCAAGTTCAGTTCCAGTGGAAAGTCCGCGTCCAAGTACAGAAATCTTTAAACTGTAATTTTGAGCTAGGGGAGCGAGTTTTTCTCTTATATATTGTTCAGTATATTCACCCTCCGTGTTAGCGTCTAGACCTAAAATTACCTCTTTGAGGCCTATTTTTGAGGCTCTTTCTACCTTTGAAAGCATCTCTTTTATTCTGACTCTCTCTTCTGGGTTTTTATCTAAAACAGGTATTGAGCCACCCAGTATAAAATACTTTCCCGTAAAATATTTACTTCTTTCGATATTCTCAAAATCTACATCACGACTGACTATCATTAGTGACTTTTCATCTCTTCCTTCATTTCCACATATTGGGCAGAGGGGATCTTTCAAATTTGTTTTTGGAAAAAAGCGAAAACATTCTGGACAAACTGAAATCTCTTTTTTTAATTCAGACATCAAGTTTTTTAACTCATCAATATATCCCGAGTGTCTTGTAAGTAAAAAATACACAAAGCGTCTTGCTTGCTTCGGTCCAATTCCTGGAAAATCGCTAAATATTTTTATGAGTTTATTTACTGGGTCCATTTTTTTTCTTTGTCATCCTCGCGTAGGCGGGGATCCAGAATTGTTTTTTGTCTTATTATCTGGATTCCCGATCAAGTCGGGAATGACAGAGTCTTATTTTCTTCCTCATTCTCATACTAGTCCCTTATACCCGCCTCTTCGGCGGGTCGCCGAAGAGGCGACTAGTGTCCTGCAAAATCTCCAAATTCATGGTGTGTATCAACATCAAGGAAAGAAGATTTACTACTATCAAATCTAAGCTTCACGCTACCGGTAGGACCATTTCTGTGCTTCTCAATAAGTATTTCTGTATCCATAGATTTTGATTCAGTACCACTTTCATCCTTTTCCCTATGAATAAACATAACCACGTCTGCGTCTTGCTCAATAGATCCAGAATCTCTCAAGTCTGAAAGTCTTGGTTTTCCTCCACGTTGTTCAACTGCACGAGAAAGCTGTGAGAGTGCTATGACTGGCACATCAAACTCACGGGCTAGTTGTTTTAATGATCTGGAAATTTCTGTGATTTGCTGAACTACGTTGTCATTATTTTTACTTTGAACTGGTGCCATAAGCTGTAAGTAGTCCACAATAACAAGACCAAGTTGTTTTTCGTGCTTCAATCTTCTAACAACAGAACGCATCTTCATAATGTTATTTGCGGGTTGATCATCTATGTAGATTGGGGCTTTTGCAAATATCTCAAGTGAATCACGGATAAGTTCAAACTCTTTATCGAGAGTTAGGTTTCCAGTTCGCATTTTCCAAGCATCAACTTTTGACTGAGCAGCGAGCATTCTATCAACGAGTTGCTGTGTGCTCATTTCAAGAGAAAATATTGCTACGGGAATATTATGGTCAACTGCGGCTTTACGGGCAATGTCTAAGGCTAGAGAAGTTTTACCAACAGAAGGTCTTGCCGCTAGAATGATAAGGTCAGACTTTTGAAAACCAGAAAGTTTAAGGTCTAAATCTTTAAAGCCAGTTGGAACCCCACGAAGTTCTCCTTTTGTCTTGTGTAGTCTATCAAGCCTCTCCATTGCCTCAGCAAGTGCAGCTCCAATTTCAGTGTATTTTCCACTACCGGTGGTATTTGTAACTTCGTAAATTTTCTTTTCTGCTTTATCAAGGATGTATTCAAGTTCTTCAGCTTCTTCATATCCAAGAGAGGATACGTGTTCTGCAGCCTCAATGAGCCTGCGCATAACATGTTTCTTGTTTACTATTTGAGCATAGTGTTCGACGTTTGATGAAGAGGGAACGACGTTAACAATTTCCGTAAGGTAGCTAAGTCCTCCAATACGATCAAGTTCGCCCGTTTCTTTGAGTCTTGCGGATACAGTGAGCATGTCGATAGGTTCGTGTCTATTGTAAAGCTCCGTCATTGAGACGAAAACTATTTTGTGTTTTTCTGAATAGAAAGCTTCGGGTCTTATAATATCCATTATCTCAGAAAGTGATTCAGGTCTAAGCATAATAGAACCAAGTAGTGCTTTTTCAGACTCAACGTTTTGTGGGGGAATACGAATATTTGTTTTTTTTATCTCATTCATTAATGACATTTTAACATGGTATTAAAATTAGAAGCAATGATGCGTTTCCGGATAAAATGTGTTTAATTTGTGGAGAATATTTTTTATCACATAATATTGCGCCTTGGTATAATTTATGGTAAAGTATTGTCGAGTTTGATCTTTTAAGTTAAGCAAAAAACAGGGAGGGTATGAGATGAATCGTTGGTCTAAGTTTATGGGGTTTATTTGTCGTATATTTAAGAGATTGGCACTCGACAAAGAGTGTCGGGATTCTTGGGCGATATTGGGTCAAAAAGCATTTTTCAAACAACAGAAAGAGGACCTTGCGCTAGAAGAATTGGATGCCGACACCTCGGACATTTCTCTTGGATGGCTGTTCATTTCAGCAAAATCAATCGAGGAATTGTTCGAGATTATTGCAGACGAGAAGTATCCATTCGACACGAGAAAGAAAGTCTCCTTGATGATCCTCTCTTGTTTCGGGGAAGAATGTCCGGAAAGGTATCATCACCTTAAGGTTTCCCGTCTGTCTTTGCAATATCTCCTGAACTCTTATTTCATACTTATCAGATATATGCCTACGATGGAGAAAGAAATAAGGGTGTCGGCGAGGAAGGTGTTGTGTGATGATGATTACTACGAGTTTTTCCCGAGTTAAAAAGCAAGTTGAAAGGAAACAAAAGGGCCCCCGCTAAAGCAGCGGGGGCCATTTTTATGCAAATTAAATCCTAGATGCAATAGTTTCCTCTCCAGAGTCTTTTATCTCAAATCCTAAAGCTTTTATCTCATCTCTGATTTGGTCAGCCTTTTTCCAATCTTTATTTTCTCGAGCTGTTTTTCTCTCTTGGATAAGTTTAAGAATTTCATCGGGTGTTTCAGTTTCTGATTGCTTTTTTAATGAAGCAAATTTCAATCCAAACACTTTATCAAAATCTATCGCTGTAGCAAATTTATCGGCGGGGGACAGATCAGACTTTAACAGATCATTTAATACAGCCAATGCTTGTGGCATATTGAGGTCATCATTTATAGCAGTTATAAATTTACCTTTCCATTCTAGATTAACTTCACCAACTT
>CAYQFQ010000002.1:15407-27940 GCA_964416925.1 uncultured Candidatus Saccharibacteria bacterium | reverse complement strand
AAATATTGAATTAATATTTCAAAAGAATGTGAGGATGACACAGCGATGTCGTCGTTCCATTCTATAGCTTTTCTGTAGTGTGTATTTAAACATGCAAAACGAAGAACAAGCGGATCCATTCCTTTTTCTAAAAAAGTGTTTGTAATGGTTACAATATCACCTGCACTCTTTGACATTTTTCTTCCCTTATCTAAGTTCATAAATTCACCATGCATCCAAAAGTTAACCCAAGGTTTGACTCCAGTTGCTGCTTCTGTTTGAGCCAACTCGTTACTGTGGTGAAGATTGATGAAATCAACGGCCCCTGCGTGTATATCAAAATGGCTGCCAAGATATTTGACACTCATAGCACTACATTCTATATGCCAACCGGGAAAACCAATACCCCACGGTGATGGCCATTCCATTTGTCTTTTTTCTTCTTTTGGTGAGAACTTCCATAAAGCAAAGTCTGTGGCATTTTTCTTTTCTTCATTTTTTTCAATTCTGGCACCTTCTTTGAGAGCTTCAAGGTTTTGGTGTGAAAGTTTCGAGTAGTCTTCAACTTTTGAAGTATCAAAATATATTCCATCTGAGGTTTTATATGTGAAACCCTTCGTTTCTAAAACCTCAATCATTTCTATTTGCTCTTTAATATGGTCGGTTGCTTTACATATAATGTCTGCTTTTATGATGTTGAGTCTATCTTCATCTTCAAAAAAAGCCTTAGTATAAAAGTCTGCAATATCCCACGCAGACTTACCTTCAATTCTAGATTCCTTCTCCATTTTATCTTCCCCCATATCTCTATCTCCGGTGAGGTGGCCAACATCAGTAATGTTCATTACGTGTTTTACATTTAAACCATTATAAAACAGAACTCTTTTTAATAAGTCTTCAAAAATATATGTACGTAGATTTCCAATGTGTGCAAAGTTGTATACTGTAGGTCCGCACGTGTACATCCTGACTTCTTCTTTAATTGGGACAAAAACCTCTTTTTTTCTAGAGAGGGTATTAAACAAATGTATGTCTGGGTTCTTTTTCATTCTGATTATTCAAGATTCTAAAACCATTTTTTAGTTCGGGCGATAATAAAGAGAATCACAACAGCAATAAGTTCAGTTGTTATAACAATGTACCAATCATTTGTACGTCCTATGAGTGGAGTGTTTATGGTATTCATCTGGAAAAAACCAGTAATAATGGAGAATGGTAAAACCATGAAAGCCAAAATTGTAAGAATTTTCATTATTTCATTTTGCTTTGTTGAAAGCAGAGAATTATTGGTTTCTCTGAGCTCTGAAAGGAAATCCATCGAATCTGTGAGATATCTCATTATTCTGTCGCTTTCGTTTTTGATTTTTCTTATGTCGTAAACAAAATTCTCATCTTCAAGATTTTGTGCACCCATAGCAATTATCTTTTCTAAAATATCACCATGCCCACTCATCGTGTGTTGAATATTCAATAGGTCTCTGCTTATTTTTGATATTTTTGAAACCATCTGTTTCTCTTTGCCTCTAAAAATCTCTTTCTCAACATACGAAAGCTCATCATTAATTGAATCCAGTTCATTAGAAACTGATCTGTAAAGTTCCTTCAATATATAGTACATAACAAAGCCACCATGGTCTTCCATTATCTCTCTATCAAGGGTTGTGTTTACTTCAAAAAACTTCTCAAAAGTATCAATGGCGTCAATTTGTTCGTATCTGTTTGTAATTATAAAATTCTTACCAATTATAAAATCAATTTCTTGTTTGATACCATCTCTGTGTGAATGTCTAAGAGCAGGGAAGTGAAACACCGCATAGATTTTACCGTCTTTTGAAAGTGCTCTTTCTTTGAAAGTAGTGAGTGCTAAGTCCTTTGTCATTCCAGGGTCAAGATCATATCTATCCATAATGTCTCTAAGTTCATCCGATGTGGGATTCTCAAGATCCACCCAAGTTATCTTTTTATTTTTATTTTCTTTTATCATGTTGCCTATTATTTTACTATAAGTCTATCTATTTGAATAGTGCACTATATATTTTAATTTAAGATTAAACTTTGGCTAGACCAAAATTGTAAAAGGTGAGATAATTGGGCAACTAATATATGAATAAATACATATTTTTTTTTAAGAAATATCGAGTACTGATTGTAACTGGAGTTGTAGTAATATTTGCATTCTTTGTCGGTCTTGGTCTAGGCCAGGAATCTGCATCATCAAAAAAAGCAATATTTAATATTCAAAACAATGAAGCCCAGTCTGCGGTTAAGGTGGATATGAATAATTTTTGGACGACGTGGAATATCCTTGAGAATAAATTTGTTCCGGCAAAAAACAAGACGCTGATTTCAGATGATGAAAAACTTTGGGGTGCGATAGAGGGGCTTACTGCTTCATACGGTGATCCTTATACTGTATTTATGCCACCCGAAGAAGCAAAGATTTTTGATGGTGATGTAAGTGGAACTTTTGAAGGGGTAGGAATGGAGTTGGGAATCAGAGATGGAGTAGTCACAGTTGTCTCACCACTCAAAGGCACCCCAGCATATAAAGCAGGTATGCAATCTGGTGATAAAATTCTCTCTATTAGTGGTACTTCGACCGAGGGTATGTCAACTGATAAGGCCGTAAAATTGATTCGCGGAACGGCAGGGACATCTGTTGATCTAAAAATATATAGAGAAAAAACAAATAAGACCCTGGAGATAACTTTAATAAGAGCAAAGATTGATATACCCACGACAGAAACAAAAATATTAGGTGATGCCTTTGTCTTAAGTCTATATAATTTTTATGCTCCTTCAACTGAATATTTTAAAGCGGCGCTAAAAGAATTTATAGATTCAGGTAAGAATAAACTTGTTTTGGATTTAAGGGGAAATCCTGGTGGATACTTGGAAGCCTCTGTGGATATTGCAAGTTGGTTTTTGCCTTTAGGTAAAACAATTGTTAGAGAAGATTTTGGTGGCGGGAAGGAAGAAACAGTATACAGAAGTAAGGGTTATGACATATTCAATGATAATTTAAAAATGGTGGTACTAGTAAATGAAGGATCTGCTTCTGCGTCTGAAATACTTGCGGGTGCATTAAAAGAGCAAGGTAAGGCTAAACTCGTTGGAACAAAGACGTTTGGTAAGGGTTCTGTTCAGGAGGTCATAAAGCTTGATGGTGGTGCTTCACTCAAGGTTACTATTGCTCGATGGCTTACACCACTAGGAAATTCTATTTCTGAAAATGGTCTTAAGCCTGATTACGAGGTAAAGCTAACTGATAAAGACGTTGCAGCGGGGAGGGATCCTCAGCTTGATAAAGCAATAGAGGTGTTGAATACTTTATAAAAATACTCTAATATAGGATATACTTGTCCCGTTAAATCATATCAATATTAGATTATGTAAAAATTGAATGAGTACAGTAACGGTATGTGGATAAGGAATTATTAGACTAATATTTAACTGGGGACTTGCCCCGTTAAATCAAGATATAATTGAAAGAGAAGCAAACGATGTATAATTAAGTAACAAAGGTCAGATGTATTTTATTAAATTAACTATTTAACTGGGGTGAAAATAATACTTTTAAAAGATGTAAGAAAGGTTGGAAAGAGATATGAAATTAAAGATGTTGCTGACGGTTTCGCCCTTAATGCTCTTATTCCTGCGGGACAAGCCGTGCCTGCAACTGCTGGAAACCTTAAGATGGTAGAAAGTAAGAAAGCTGTTAGTCTAACAGAGAAAAAGGTCTTCGTGGAAGCTTTTGAAAAGGCAGTTTCTAAGCTCAATGGTGGAAGACTTACAATAACTGGTAAGACAAATGAAAAAGGACATTTGTTTGCCGGAATCCATAAGGAACAAATATTAGAAATATTTAAAAAACAAACAGGACTTGAACTTCCGCCAGATTCTTTAGAGCTCGAAAAACCAATTAAAGAAATAGGGGAGAGTAAACTAAAGATAAATATTGGGGATAACACAAAGTTGCTAGTTTTAGATATTAAGTCACTATAATAATTTACTTCTTGCATATAAAAAAGACCGGAATTGCTTCCGGTCTTTTTGCGTTCGGTTTCTATGATTTGACGTGGTTGTGCGGGAAGAAAAACTCCATCGTCGCACGAGCAAAAAAACTGTCCTTCTGTCTAATAGCAAGGATCAGGGCCTTGCGGGGATTCTTTTCTCCCTTGAACGCCATGCTCGGTCCTTTGCCAAGCTGACGTTGCCGATATGCGTGGATAATAACAAAGTATGAGTTATTGAAAGCATCTTTGAAGCTTTCCATTTGAGCACGTGTCATCATTTGTTCCGAACCTGTCACTTTCGGTTTCTGCTTTAATCGGTGCATAAAATCCTTTTTATTAAAATGTTGAGAACGAATCTACGAAAAATAATATATCATCAAAGAGATAATACGTCAAACAAAAACCGGCATCCCGAGAGGGAAGCCGGTTTTAAATTATCTCTCAGCTTTTCGTTGACTACGCAATAACGTTTACAATGTTTCTTCTCGTGGTGGTTGAGTCAAAGTTGAGTTTTCTCTTTGTTTTAAACTCAATCTTTCCATCTTTGAGAGCAAACAATGTGTGGTCTTTGCCTTTACCTACGTTTAATCCGGCCATTGTGTCTGTGCCTTTTTGTCTAAGTATTACTTGTCCAACTTTTATAGTTGCACCGTGGTTTACTTTCACGCCAAGGTATCTTGGACCTGAATCTCTACCGTTTCTGGTGGAACCTACTGCTTTTTTATGTGCCATATGATTATATTTAAATTGTCCGTCTCTCTCGGATCTGTTACAATAATGTAGATATGAGTATAGAAGATTTTAAGGAAAAAATCAAGCTCTCGGCAGATGATTTCAAAATTATCTCGAATGAGCCACAGAAAGTCTTTAAAATGAGTGATGGATTGTTTATAGGAATTGCCGTGATCCTGATAGCTCTAGGGGCATTTGGGTTGGGTAAAATATCGGCTTATGAGAAGAGAGAAGTACCGTTATCCGTGTTGAAGAAACAGGATTCTATACTAGCAAATACAATAAATTCTCAATCAGTAAACCAATCAAAGTTGCTGGTTGATCAAACTGCATCAGTAGGGGATACAGCAATAAAAGATATGTTTGTAGCATCAAAAACTGGCACAAAATACTATTATCCTTGGTGTTCCGGTGTTGATAGGATAAAAGAAGAGAACAAAATATGGTTTTCGAGTGTTGAAGAAGCAAAATCTAGAGGGTTAACTCCGGCTAGTGGGTGTACTGGTCTAAAGTAATTAAAAAGAGTTAAAAACTTACACCACATAATAGGGGATTAAGCAACGAAAATATGGCTAATATTAGCCATATTATTATTATTGACGTACTCCATTTTTCGTTGTTATGTATTGACAAATAAATTCAGATATGCTAGTATATATAGTAATCAGAGCGCGACTCTGATTTTTCGTTTAAATTTATCCAAAAAAGTTTTGAACAGAAGTATCAGACAAAACTTTGGAGGTCAAATAAAAAAATATATGTTAGAAATTACATCAGCTATATTGTTCGTATATTCTTCCTTGTATGGTGGACCGGCTACAATCAATCAGAATGTAGTTGTTTCAACATCAAGCCCAATGGTTTCAGTTGTTGAGGAAGCCGAAGTGGAAATACCAAACAATGTTGGTTTAAATAAATTAGTTAGAGAGTACTATAGTGATACTCCGCTTTTAGCAGAGATCGCTAGGTGTGAATCTAGCTTCAGACAATACAGTGAGGATGGGAAAGTCCTTAGAGGTAGAGTGAATGGTAGTGACATCGGTCTTATGCAAGTCAACGAATATTACCATGGTGAACCTGCTAAGAAACTTGGATTTGATATCTATACTGTTGACGGTAACCTAGCTTATGCTAAATGGTTATATACAAGAGAAGGTGGTCAACCATGGAAAGCCTCATCTCCTTGTTGGAGTAAGACAATCAATTCTTCATCACAAGTTGCAGTTGCAAGATAAATGATTGAATGTTGAATTTAGAATATGGAATATAGAGTAAACAAAACCCCTCGAAAAAGGGGTTTTGTTTTGTCTGCTTAGTTGTGAGATTTAATCGTTTGACAAAGTTTATTGAAGGAATAAGCTATATAGAGGAGTACTCAATTCTCATTGTTAACCTAGGGGAAGGATTAGTCAGATGAGCAAGGTCAAAGATCAGGTACTAGTGTTCTTCATCAAACAGCAGGAGAAGCAGATTCTGCTGGCAATGAAATCAGCAAAATCAAAAATTGGTCCAAACACTTGGAACGGCTACGGTGGTAATGTCAAAAAAGGAGAGACATCAAGACACGCCGTCGTACGTGAAATGCGTGAAGAAGCGGGACGGAATTTCTTGGTCTCGGAGCAGGATTTGCTTCACCGGGGTGAAATCACTTTCTATCACGCAAGTGGACTTGTTACGAGAGTTGAACTGTTTGTTTGCTTCAAGTTTTCTGGCGTAGCAGTGGCTACAGAGGAAATGCTTGACCCGACATGGTTCAAGTTTCTGCAAATTGCCGGACTCAAGATGATGTCTGGGGATCAGCTCTTCATACCTCACATACTGATGGGGAAGTCGATTCATAGTGGTTACATTATATTTGACGAAAGCTCCAAAGTTAAGAGCTGCAACATCGTCACATGCTGAAGTAATATTTTCGGTGCATAAACCGATTCTGTTGTGAGCAGGATCGGTTTTTCTATTTGTTATTTTGCAGGTCTTCATCTTAAGGGGAATATAGGGGCTTTAATTATATATGTGTCGCACAATATATCTTTGCGGTAATATGGTTAATAAAATATAGGCCGTTTAGAGATAACCACTTCCCCAGACTGAGAATTTAAATTTGAGATGATAGTCCTATATTTTTTCGTTTGAGTAACAAAATGATAATTATATTTATATCTGCGTGTATGAATTATAATTATTTTTTTCGAATATATTTTAGAGATGTATTTTTACTTAAAATACCCTTTTCCCAATAAACGTCAAAAAACCCCTTAAAGCCACTTTTGGTGCTATAAGGGGTTTTTTCATTTCCTAAGCTTATGAATGGTTAGCTAAATATCCTCTGTAGTGACTCCCAAAGCATTCCTACAATGATTCTGTCCCAAACAAAGATAACTGGACCAACAAGATAGTTGTCCCAGATGCTTACCACGACGTTCCATACGTAGTGAAGGTTTCTTTGTACACTCTCAGACCTAATAATGCTTTCAACATCAAAACCAAAGTATCCAAGTATTATCAAAGCTATAACAATAACAATGACAGTTTTTATAAATCCCCTATTCAAATTTAAATTTTCCATCAAATTAGAAATAATATTAGACTAATAATTATTTATATATTATATATCAAAATTTATAAATATAACATAGGGTCAAGATAAGCTTTGGGGTTAGCAATTGGTATCCTGTAAGTTCCCTTACAAACTGAACTTTTTAGATTTGTAACCTGAACGCCTTCTGAAGCATAAACAGTCAGGTGAAGATGAGGTCCGGTTGAGTACCCAGAGTTACCACTATATCCTATTGTATCGCCCACAAAGACTGTTTGGCCCTCTGTGACCTTTGTTAGTGACATGTGGCCGTAAATAGTACTGAGACCGTTTCCATGATCAATCAATACCCATTTGCCCCATGAAGCTCCTGGACAGACGACATCTGTATCACCCACCCCTTTAATAATTCCACTTCCCGCGGATTTAATTTTGGTTCCAATCGTAGCTCTAAAATCAACACCATTATGTGCCTTACCATTATAGGCTCCAGATTTTGCAAAGTCAGTCATACCAAAACCCTGAGTGATAAAGACTTTATCTAGTGGCCAGGATAGTACTCCAGAACCAGATTTTGGAATACTTGTCTTGTCTAAAGCAAACTTTAATTGTGATTCATATTGAGCGAGCTCGTCGTTAAGAGCATCATTGAGTTTTTGTTTTTCACTTAACATAGTCTTATAAGTAGATTCTTTGCTTTTTGTATCAGCCAACAATTTGTTTTGCTCTTTTTTGTTTGATTGTAAAATAGTTTTTTTATCAGCGAGTTCATCTATTAAAGATTGGAGTTCTTTCTTTTTAAATTCCGCATTTGCCTTATCTTTCTCTAGTTCCGCTTTTGCCTCTTTATTTTCAGCTAATTTATCCTGAAGACTGTTTTGAAAACGGAAAAGGTTCTCGGTATTATTCATGAAATCAGAAATACTTTTAAAGCTAAGTAACGTTTCTACTAGGCTTAATTTATCAGTCTCATCGATTTCCCTCATGGTCTCCCCTATTGCTATACTATTTTTTCCTATACTTTTTTCTTTAATTTTAATTTCTAAAATCAGAGTCTCAATATCCAGTTCGGTTGTCTGAATGTTTTTCTCCGTAAGTTTTATGTCAGCGTTAATCTTTTTTTCAGTTGCTTCAAGTGTCTTTACTGTGTTTGATAAACTTGTCGCTTGTTTACCAATAGTCTTTAATTCGTTTTGATATTTTTCAATTTCTTTTTCTAGTTCAATTTTGCTTTGGTTAGTCGCTTCAATCCTTGATTTTATTTCATCAACAGATTCGCCGGAAACTACATTAAAAAAAGTAAAAAACAAAACTGTCAAAAATGGGACGACAAGAATAATTTTTTCAAACTTATCTATCTTTAACATTTATATTATGAAAGCTTTTTAATTGCTTTATCTATTCTCTCTAGGGATTCTTTCTTTCCAAGTGCTGAAAGTAATACAAAAGGATCTGGAGACTTCTCTTTTCCGGAAAGTGATACTCGTAAAGGCCATAATATGTTACCTCTACCTTTTTGTTCCGCTATTGGCCATAGTAAAGCTTTTGCACTTTCAGCGGTAAATTCAGTAGATTCAGAGGCTTCAATATAACCAAGTACTAAAGCTAAATAGTCTTTTGCTTGGGTAATTGAACCGTCTTTTTTCCATACAAGAAGATCTTTATCGTATTCTGGTGTTTCAAAAAGATACTGTACTTCCCCATCGTTTAACATTTTTTCAATGTCTGACCATACGGTAATTCTATCGATTAAAATTTTACAAACTGATTTTATATTTGATAGCACCCTGAACTTTTCTGGTAATCTTGAAATTATTTCCTTCTCGACTATCTCATGTGGAAGCAGTTTGATATACTCTTTGTTGTACCAAAGCAATTTCTCCATATTGAAAATAGCGCCAGCTTTTTGAACTTTAGTCATATCAAAATCCTTGATTAGCTCATCCACAGAATATATTTCCTTTTCTGTTCCAGGATTCCATCCCACGAAAGCAAGAAAATTAATAAACGCTTCAGGGATATAACCCATCTTCTGGTAAAATTTGACCGAGGTCATTTCTCCATGTTTTCTTTTTGAGAGTTTTGCTCTATCCTCGGCAAGCATTAGTGGAAGATGTGCATACGTTGGTATTGGTGCACCGATAGCTTCTTGAATTAATATGTGTCTTGGAGTATTTGAGATATGATCCTCACCGCGAATTACGTGAGTAACCCCCATTTCAAAATCATCGACGACAACTACCAAATGGAATACCGGTTCCTCTAAGCTTTTTGCAATAACAAAATCTCCAAGTTCTGTTGTATCAAACTCGATCTCCCCTCTTACAAGATCACTAAATTTAACTTTCTTGTTTGGATTTTTAAAACGAATAACTTCCGCCCTTTGTCCTTCTTCTTTTATTTCCTCTTTTGAGATATAAGCTTTGCCCTCTTCTATTAGTTTCTCTAAATATTTTTTATAGACATCCTCCCTTTCTGACTGCCTGTAAAATTCATCATATTTAAAACCTAGCCATTTTAATCCAGACATTATGTCATCTTCCGATTCTTTTGTGGATCGAATTTTGTCTGTATCTTCAATCCTCAATATAAACTTTCCATCGGTTTGTTTTGCAAAAAGGTAATTGAATAACGCAACTCTTGCACTACCAACGTGAAATAAGCCTGTTGGGCTTGGGGCGAATCTAACAACAACTTTTTCTGTATTATTTTTCATGTCTTAATCCTATTTCTAATATCTCTTTTGCAATTGTTCTTGCTGCATCTGTTTTAATAAAACTTTTTGCACCAATTTTCATTTTTGCCAAAATGTCTTCATTAGATAGTAATCTATTTATTTCTGCCAAAAGAACGTTTGCAGACAAATTTATCTCTTCTATAACTTCAGCACCACCACTTCTAGCGTACGAGAAAGCATTATTACGCTGATGATCTCCATTTGATTCACTGATTGGAATGATGATGCTTGGAATTCCCCAGCTAGATATCTCAAATATTGTTGAGCCTGCTCTTGATATAACCAAATCAGACGCACCTGCTGCCATGCTAAGTGCTAGGTCATCCATGTAATCTTGAGGTTTATACCTATTTTTATTTTCACTACCCTCGAGTATTACACCAACGGTCTGTTCAACTTCAACAATGTTTCTTTTACCAGTCTGATGAATAACGTTATATTTTTCAAGTAGCTTGGGAAGAATAGCTAGTATTTGGTCATTAATCTTTTGGGCACCCTGTGATCCTCCTAGAACAAGAATTGTTTTTATACTATTCTCAAGTCCGAAATATTCGACTCCTTTTTCTCTGATTGATGGTTGTGCTATGTTTTTTCTGATAGGATTCCCCGTATAAGCAGCTTTTGATTTATTAAAATATTGTGCAGCATCAGGATATGATACGGCAATTTTTTGGGCGAATTTTCCGGCCCATAAATTTGTTTTTCCTGGTACACTGTCTGATTCATGAATTATCACTGGGATTCTAAATAATCTCGCAGCGAATAAGATTGGAAAACTTGCATAGCTACCTTTACTGAAAACAACATCAGGAAAAAGATTAAACACCTTAATCATAGATGTAAGTGTTCCCCAAGCCGTCTTAAAAATATCTATAAAGTTTAAAATTGAAAAGTATCTTCTAATTTTTCCCGCTGATATCGGTATATAAGTAATATTATTTTGCATTAGGGCTTCAGTATCATAGGGTGCGTCAGAAATGAAATATAAAGAAGCTGGAAGAAGTTTCTCTTCCTTAACTAAATTATTTATTTCTTGCGCAACGGCAATAAGAGGATAAAAATGTCCACCACCACCTCCACCTGTTAAAAGTATTTTCATTAAAATTATTTAAAGCTTATTAATTTATTCCGCCTTTAGCCCTGTTTTTTTGTGTCTTGAAACACTGAATAAAATTCCCATCATTATGAGCGATGACATCATCGCTGTACCCCCATGGCTAAAGAAAACGAGCGGTGTACCTGCAAGAGGTACGATTCCGAGCATTGATCCAATGTTCAAGAAAGATTGGGTCAATATCAGTATAACAATTCCAAGGGCTAAAAGTCCACCAAAAGAGTCGCCAGATTCTCTCGATACTTTTAGTCCTGAAAATAAGAAAAATACAAAACAAATGATGACTGCAACACTACCAACAAAGCCAGCTTCTTCACCTATGACCGCAAAAATAGAGTCACTCATTGTTTCTGGTAAGAATTTGAATTTTTGTATCCCCTGTCCGTATCCCCTTCCAAAAAGTTGTCCAGAGCCAATTGCAATAGTCGATTGATTTATCTGATACCCGGAAGTCTGGCTGTTGTCTGATTTTATTGCGAAAGTTTTAACTCTCTGCATTGCATAATCATTTGTCATGAGAAAGATTGTTGAAATCACGAGAGCTAAGACTGCCATAATTCCTATGTGTTTCCATCTTGCGCCGGCGACAATATACATTGACATACCAGTGACCCCAAGTAACAGAAACGCGTCAAAGTCTGGCTGTAAAAGTAAAATACAGCCTACAATGGACATTAAAATTATAAAAGGGAGTGCACCATATTGGAAAGTACTGATTTTATCCTTAACGAAAGAAAGCCAAGCAGCCCAGTAAATAATAAAACCAATTTTAAGGAATTCTACAGGTTGCATAGACATTCCAAAGACAGTCACCCATCTCGTCGCGCCCTTAAGAGTCATACCAATTCCAGGTACAAAAACAAGAATACTCGCTAGAAGTGACAGAAGAAAAATATACAAAGAATATCTCTTTAGGATTTTATGATCAATTTTTGAAAAAATTATGCAGGCTATTACACCAAGAAAAAGTCCAAAGAAAAGATGATTGAACGTCATCGAGTTGAACTTGTTGCTGTCGCGGGCTAAGACCCCAAAAGACGCAGAGATAAAAACAAAAATACCGGGAATCATGAGCAACAGAAAAGAAGATAAAAGCCATCGGTCTATTGGTTTGTGAGCATTGAAGAAAGACATTTTATAATAAGGCCAATATCAAACCAAGAATTGCACAAATCAGAGATACAACCCAATATCGCATTGTTACCTTATGTGCTGGCCAGCCAATTGCTTCGAAATGATGGTGTAAGGGAGCAATTAAAAAAACTTTCTTTTGTCTAAACTTCTTTGATAGAACTTGAATTACTACAGATAAGGAGGTCACGATTAGAGGTAAAGCAATAACTAGCAGGGCGGAAACTCCATGCCCGCCACCTAAGGAATCAGTCATGAATGCGACGATCGCGAGAGTTACCGTGAGAG
>CAYQFQ010000002.1:285-15397 GCA_964416925.1 uncultured Candidatus Saccharibacteria bacterium | reverse complement strand
TACTTCCCGTTTCTGACATATAAAATCTTGCGGGGGGAATATTAAACCAAAGAAAAGCCAAAATTGATCCGGCAATAACTGCACAAAAAGTTGCAATATCGATTTGGTTTTGGAAAAAAGCTATACCCGCATATGCGGTGAACATTGAAGCAAAAACACCACCCGCAAGTCCATCTAGTCCATCTATAACTCCACCTGAGTAAACACCCACAGTAATTAAAATAAAAAGTGGGATGAATAAAATACCAATATTGATTTCCCCAAAGATTGGTAGATTTAATGAATTTACGCCGAGCTTAAAATAAAACCATAGCGATATTAAGAGGGCGATTACAGCAACCAAAAGTAGTCTTTTTTTTAAGGAGAGACCACCTGATATGTTACTTCCTTCTACTCCTTTTATATCAAACCAGTCATCTATTGCTCCTATGAAAGCTCCAGCGAGTAAGGTAAAAAGTGGAATCCATGTTTGACTTCTACTTAAAAAATCTAGTTTTGATGTTAGTTCTGTTTGAAAAATTCTCCCTAGTACCCAAAAGAAAGCGATGGTAATAAAAGCTGAAGCCCAAATAACAACTCCACCGAGTCTTGGGGTCGATACTTCTCGCACTGCATGAAGTTTATTAAAAAGAGGGGTAGAACTGCCGTCCATGGTTGAAACCGTCTTGGCTTTCTTCTTCCACATTTCATTTTTATAAAGCCAATTTGTAATAAAAGGAGTTATAACAATACCAACAATGAAGGAAAAGAGAGCAGGTAGAAAAACCTTTAATATATTAATTTCCATGGTTCCCATTATACCAAAAAGTATTAAATATTAAAATCTAAATCTGAGTAGTAATCAAAAGTCGAGCTCACGATATTTTCCATATCTGAAAACCTACCATCAATACTAGACCCCATAACAACGGCTACAATTGGTCTACTTGGTCCTACGTCGAAAGCGACAACTAAATTACCTCCAGCAAAATCAGTAAACCCGGTCTTGGACGCAATAAGAGATGGGATATTTTCAGACAATTGATTAGTATTCTTTGCATTATGAGTAATGTTGTTTTCCGAGGTAAATTCTAAATCGGTATATGCAGTGGCAGAAAGTAGACTTGCATTATTGTTTAGAATATAAGCAATTAGATTTGCCGTATCTTTGGCTGAAGCATACCCACCACTTCCACCATTATCAAGATCAAGTCCTGTCTCATTAAAAAACTCAGCACTTGAAAGGTTTAATTCTTTTGCTCTCGCATTCATCATTTTTACAGTGTTTGTGTTTTCTGGTGATTCAAAGGAGTCGAGAACAGATGCAAGTGCAGAAATGCCATCATTCGATGATGTGATCAATGAATAATCCATCAAATCCTTCAATTTCCAGCCCTCCTTAAACAAAAGACCGCTATCACCCTGAAGAGCAATTGCTTCCTTCGTAATTGGAATTAATGTAAAAGAAGGTAAGTTTTCTGTAATTACAAGTGAAGACATTAACTTTGTGAGTGATGCCAATGGTAATTTCTCATTTTCGTTTTTCGAAAATAAAATTTTTCCATTTTGAAGATCAACGACATAGTACGCTTTAGCCTGAATATTTTCAGATAAATTTTCCAGAAGTTTTGTATGTTTTAGAACAGTAGGGTTTTCTAAATTGTTGTTTACTATTTCCGCTGTCTTGCTGGTGGCAGATGAATTTAGCAAGAAAATTAAAACACAGAGCAAAACAACACCAGTAATGGCGAGTCCGCTTTCCAACTTTTTTTCCTTTAAAAAAGAAAAAATACGATTCATAGTCGTATTTTCCTTTTTTTTTCCTATTCCGTCAAGCCTTTTTCAGGATTTTCTTCATTTCCTAGAATTTCTTCTTGTTGTTCTTCTGGAAAGACTTGAGTTTGTCGGTCTGTGTCGTCTTTATTAGTTTCAGGCTCTTGATTATTTTTATAGCTCTCAAATTCTTCTTTTACTTTTACAAACTCCGGCATTTCTTCTATCTTGGTAACACCCAAGAAAGATAATAGATCAAAAGTTGGTCTATATAAAAATGATCGTTGATCTTTTGGATTTGGAATTTTTTCAATAAGCCCTCGAATCATTAAATTCCTAATTATGAAAGTGGATTGCACTCCTCTAATGTAGTCGATCTCAGCCCTGGCGATTGGACCCTTATAGATTATGATTGATAAAGTCTCAAGTCCTGCTTTTCCAAGATCACGAACAAGATCATCCTTTCTGAGCTTCTCTATTAGAACTGACGTATCTTTAGAAGTTCCCAGAGTTACTTCATCATCTTTCCAAATCAAATTCACACCTCTGTGTTCAAGTTTTTCTTTTAATTCCTTAAGTGAAAGATTAATTTCTTCTTCTGGCTTACTTAATATCTGAGAAAGTTTTTTAATTGAAACCGGCTCCCCTTTCCAAAATAAAACTGCTTCAAGTTCTTTTGATAAGTCTCTATCTGTATTTGTAAAATTTTCTTCAGGGTTCATTTAAACGTTGTTATTATCACCATTTACATAGGCTAAACCTATGTAAATCAATTAGTAACTTGGCACACCTACATCCTTTGTTTCCATCTGAATATCTCCGTACTTATCATTCTGAGTTGCATCTATTATACCTTGTTTTACAAGTTCAAGCATCGCTAAAAAACTTACTATCACGTTCACTCGGTCAGCTTTGCCCATTCCAGCAAATTCTTTGAAACTCATTTTAAGACTACTTTTTACCCTCTCTGTAAGATTTCCAATCATTTCTTCTAAACTAATAGTTTTTTGAATTTTAACTTTAGGTTTTTTTTCTTCTTTTGGTAAGTTTCTGATCGATTCAAAAATAGCTTTTAGTAAATTCTCCTTGTTCATACTATCATCTGGGGAAAAGACTGGTTCAAATTTTCTTTGTTCCGGAAAATATATTATATCTTTACCAAATCTTTCTTTGATAGCAATACTGAGTTCTTTAATTCTTTTATATATTTTAAGTTTTAATTCCAAATCATGAATATCTGATTTTTCTTCTTCCGTAATGAGTAGTCCTGGTAAAAGTGATTTTGATTTAATCAAAAGTAATGTTGAGGCAATGACCAAAAAGTCAGAAGTATCTTTGATTGGGAAAATTTCTTTATTTTGTAGAAAACAAATATAGTCATCTGCCACTTTTGAAAGAGAAACATCATTTATGAGCATTTTTCTTTTTTCTATAAGAGAAAGCAGAAGGTCTAGTGGACCCTCAAATGACTCTGTTTTGACCAAATAACAAACTTTTTTTGCTTCTGTTTCCATTTATTAGAACAATTTTATCACGTTTATTGATTTTTCAATATTTTTTCTGCAATTTTTTTAAGTTCATCTATTTTAGGATTTGTGGCTCTTTCTGGATTTAATTCATTACTATTATTAACTGGTACTAAATGTAAGTGAACATGAGGTACACTAAAACCCTCAACGGCTAAACCAACCCTTTTTGGTTTTAAACTTAACTTTAACATAGCTGAAACAATCTTTGCTTTTTCCATTAATTTTATATATTCAGGATCTTCCATATCAAAAAGGTAATCAGTGTGCTTTTTGGGAATTAGTAAAGTGTGACCAGGATTTATTGGTCCCAGAGTCAAAAAAGCTAGATGTAATTCATCTTCCCATATTTTTACGCAAGGTATTTCTCCTTTTACTATTTTACAAAATATGCAATTTTCCATAATTCATTATATTTCCTCGTATACAATAAGAAACGACCGTTTCTTATTGTATACATTGTTATTGTTAAGAATTCTTTTTGACTTTTAATTCAATTTTTAGGTCTCTCAATTGCTCCGCAGATACTTTTCCTGGTGCACCCATCATCAAGTCTTTTCCTTCTCCTGTCTTTGCAAAAGCGATAACCTCTCTGATGTTTGGTTCGTTTTCAAGTATCATTATAAACCTATCAAGCCCCCAAGCAATACCACCATGAGGAGGCGTTCCTGAGCCTAAAGCCGAAAGCATGTGTCCGTATTCTCTTTGAATTTTTTCTTCTGAGTATTCCATAATTTCGAGTACTTTTTTCAATGCGTCTGGTCTGTGGTTTCGAACAGAACCACCTCCCATTTCAAATCCGTTGAGGGCAATATCGTATTGAGAGGCCACAATTGTTTCAATATTTGTCTTGTTCATTAAGTTCTCAAATGATTCTGCTTTACATCCGGAAAATGGGTTATGTGTAAATGTCCATTTACCATCATCTCCTTTTTCAAACATCGGAAAATCAACGATCCAAGCAAAAGCAAGAAGATCCTTATCATTTTTATCTTCTCTTATATCCGGTTTATCTGTTCCATACTTTTCAATAGCAACTTTGTAAGGAATCTTTGGAAAAGGAATTTGCTGAATTTTTTTGTGTGGATAAAGCTTTGTGACGACTTCAATTATTGCTTTCTCGTTAATCGCCATAACATCTTCTTCAGATGCAAAACTCATTTCCAAGTCCATCTGTGTAAATTCAGGTTGTCTGTCCCCTCTTGAATCTTCATCACGGAAACATCTTGCAAATTGAAAATATTTTTCAAAACCGGCAGCCATTAAAAGCTGTTTGTATTGTTGTGGAGACTGAGGAAGAGCATAGAAACTTCCTGGTTCAAGTCTGGATGGAACAATAAAGTCTCTTGATCCTTCCGCTGTTGCAATAGTTAGATTTGGAGTTTCAATTTCAGTAAAACCATCTTGAGTTAAAATATTTCTAACCATGGTTACAACCTTGCTTCTATTTCTTATGTTTTTCTGCATTCTTGGTCTTCGTAAATCCAAGTACCTATATTTAAGTCTTGCATCTTCACCAATTTCAATTCCATCTCCACGAACATCAAAAGGTGGAACGCCAGCTTCGTTCAAAACCTTCATTGAAAGCAATTCAATTTCCACCGAACCGTTTGCTTCATCTTTGTTTATCATTCTCTCAGGTCTTGCGTTAACTTTACCCTGGACTTCTACAACCCACTCTGGTCGGACAGTGTTTGCAAGTGCGTGAGCTTCGGTGTGATTTGGTAATGCCACCATCTGAACTTTACCTGACATATCTCTCATGTCTATAAAGATAAGTTTGCCGTGATCACGTCGTACATCCACCCACCCCTGTATTATTACTTCTTCTCCAACTTTTGTCGCTAATTCTTTTATATATGTTCTCATAATTATTTTTTAAATGTTAATTTATATTTCTTCATCATTGTGTCTAATGTCTCTATTAAATGTTTTGGTCCATTGTTAACTTTCCAATTATTGGGTGGATCAAAAATAATTCCATAGTGACGCCTTCTAATTTTGATCATGTTCGGATAATTATCACTATCATGCCACCTCTCATCTAGTTCTTGTCGTTTGAGAAAAGTAATAAAAGGGAATTTAGGATCCGCAAAGTAAAAATTTTCATCATCGTATCCTATCACAACTACAAAATGACCTTTGCTCCAAATATTTTCTATATCTTTAAATGGTTTCCTCTTAATCTGGATTGAGATAAGGACAGGAAGATCTTTGTCAATATTCTTTTCAAGGTCACTAATTGTCATATTCTCAGAAAAATTTGCCTTTATTCCGTGCTTTAGACAAACCTCTACTAATCTTTCGGGAGTTGTTCCAGATTTTCTTGTTTGGGACTCTCGTTTTAGATCTTTGACGTCTGTATATTCACCAAAATGCACAAAAATACTGAGGAGTGCTGTTGCCCCACAGTCATAATGTAATGTTTGTATTAAATTCGGAAAATGTTCAATTATTTTCATGATATTGATATACAAAACGCCCTCGCAAAGATCAAAGATTGTTTTGATTTTTGCGAGGGCGCTCTCGCGCGGTACCACCTCACTTACTCACTTGCCCGTTCAAATTTCTTTCGAAGAAAATTGCTAGGGTTTAAGGGGTTCTACTTGCCCGAACAATTCTCATTGTTTTAGGGTTTCTTCCCCAAGCATGGCCGATTCTTAATTTAGGCCGAAATCGTGTTTGCGACTTCATTGCTTTGTTTTCAATTCTACAACACTAAATTTATTTTGCAACTCTCGCTTTAAACTTTTTCTTGGCTTCCTTATACCCGCCTCTTCGGCGGGTCGCCGAGGAGGCGACTATTACTTAATAAATTGCTACCCCAACTTTCTCCCTTACATCTTTCATCTTCTTTTCAGCTCTTTCATACACTCTAGCTCCGTTTTCTTTTAGCAAATCCATCACAGAGTCCAAATCTTTGGCTAAAGACTCTCTTTTAGCCCTTATTGGCCCTATAAAGGCCTTTAAATCCTCTATTAGGAGCTCTTTTGCCTCTTTGTAGCCTAATCCTCCTTTTTCGTATCTAACCTTTAAATCAGTCAATTTTGAGCCTTCTAGAAGTAATTTGTGGATGGCAAAAATGTTATTTTCTGCAGGATTTTTTGGCTCATCTACACCCTTTGAATCAGTCGGAATGCTCATCACAGCTTTTTTAATTTCTTCGTCAGTTGCGAAAAGCGGGATAACATTTCCATAACTCTTGCTCATCTTTCTTCCATCTGTTCCCATCACTGTTTCGACTTCAGGCATAATGTATGGTTCAGGAATTTTAAATGTGTCACCATAAACTCTATTAAACTTCTGTGCAGTATCCCTTGCATATTCAACATGTTGCTTTTGATCTTGCCCAACAGGAACAATATCTGCATCTTGAATTAAAATGTCAGCGGCCATAAGAATTGGATAATCAAAAACCCCGACATTAATTTCTTTGTTTTTTGCTTCTGCATCTTTGTATGCGTGTGCCCTCATAAGATATGGCACTGAAGTTATACAATTAAAAATCCATGCGAGTTCTGCAACTTGAGGAACATCCGACTGTTTAAAGAGAACAGCTTTCTTTGGATCAAGTCCTACAGCAAGATAATCTAAAGCAATATCAATAATACCTTGTGACATTTCTTTCCTGTCCTGAACTGTCGTCATCGCATGATAGTCGGCAACAAAAATATAGCTTTCAAATTTGTCTTGAAGATCTACAAATTGCTTCATTGCACCAAAATAATTACCTATATGTAATCTTCCTGTCGGCTTTACTCCTGAGAGTAATATTTGTTTGCCTGTCCTGTTTGAATTTTCACTTCGCGTAAGATTTAACATAATGATTGTATTTTATGAGAGTTATTTTAATTAAAAGATTGACGTTGTGCTTAAAAATTCTTTACAGGGTTTGACATGTTTATATAACTTTTACAAAAAACCTTTTTCCTTTTTGTACGATATCACCTGCCTTTAATTCAAGCTTGTCGTCTATTACATCAACCTCATTCACTCGTACACCTTTCTGTTCAATACTTCTTCGTGCCTCACCTCTTGAAGGTGTGATTTTTGATTCAACAAGTACTGTAAGTATGTCATATTTTGAAGGCTTAATAGTTGGGATATCAGTAGGCATTTCTTTTTGACTAAAAGTCTTTTGCCATTCATTCATTGCTTCTTGTGCTTTTATATCACCGTAATAAATTCGGACAACCTCGTAAGCAAGTTTTAGTTTTATCTCTTTTGGATTTGAGCCATTTTTAAATTCTTCCTCCATTTTCTTGATTTCCTCTATTGGGACATTCGTACACAATTCAAAAGCTGAAAACATAACTCCATCTACCCAACTCATAATCTTTCCAAACATCTCATTGTTATTATCTGTAAGCGCAGCCATATTACCCTCTGACTTACCCATTTTTTTACCAGTTGAATCTGTCAGTAATTTTGCTGTCATAACAAATTTTTCCTTTCCGTTAATTTCTTTCATTAGATCTCTTCCGGCAAGCATGTTAAAAGTCTGATCATTTCCGCCTATTTCTCCGTCTACATCCATCGCAACGCTGTCATAACCTTGCATAAGAGGATACATGAACTCATGAATATATAGAGGTTTCTTTTCTTCCATTCTCTTCTGGAACATATCTCTCTTCAACATCTGATCAACGGTCATCTTTGAGGCAAGTTCCAAAACATCTCCAAAATTTAGTTTAGAAAGCCAAGTAGAGTTGTATTTTAAATCAGCACCGCCAAAACCGAAATCTAGAAAAGTTGATACCTGTTTTTTATATATTTTACAGTTATTCATTACTTGATCACGAGTAAGAGGTTTTCTTACTGCGCTTTTGTCAGTTGGATCTCCAATCATTGCTGTAAAGTCACCTATGAGCAATATGGCTTTGTGACCAAGCTTTTGAAATTCACCAAGTTTCTTAATAGGAATAGTGTGACCTAAGTGAAGTGTGGGACCAGTAGGGTCGATACCAAGATACATCGTAAGTCTTTTACCACTTAGAAGTTGTTTCTTCAAGAATTCTTTGTTTGGGAAGATATTTTCCACTCCGCGTGTTAAAAATTCTTCAATTCTATTTTCATCTGTAACTATTTTTGACATAACGAAATAATATCAGATATGCTCAATTATTAAAAGAGCCCGACTGAATCGGATTTTTTTTTTTTTTTTCTATCGTCCTGTATAGGTCGTCTTTGCGAACGAGAAGTGAAGCAATCCATCTTAAGACATTCTGGTTTGCTTCGTCATTTCATTCCTCGCAAAGACGAAGATAGAAAATTAAATGCCTGTATTTTAAATTACATTCAACTCCACAAAGAAACATGAACCTTTTCCTCTTCCTTCCGACTGCGCCCAGATACGGCCGCTGTGAGTCTCAACTATTTTTTTGACGATATAGAGTCCATAACCAGTACTATTTACATTTACTTTTACAGAATCAACACCCCTTCCACCTTCAGTAAATAATTTATGATTATCATCATCCGTAAGTCCTACACCAGAATCGGCCAATTTAAACAAGGCTCTTTTCTTTGTCCCATCTTTAATGACATCGAGAGAAACTTTTACAAAACCAGATGGAGTGTATTTAATGGAATTATCGACAAGATTTTTAAAGACTTGAGAAATCTGTTTTTCGTCAGCATTTACCACAACTGGAGTTTCCGGTATATTCATTTCGAATGCAAGTTTCTTTTCTTTAGCTTCTAGACTGAAAGATTCACACAGACTCTTTATTAACGAAGATAAATCAACTTGTTTAAATTCATAAGCAACAGTACCTTTTCTAAGATTTGACGCACCTAGAATATTTTGAATCATTAAGACGGCATTATCATCTGATTTCAATCCTTCCTTGGCGATATCCTTCAAGACTACAGGAGATGGACCAAAATCATCTTCAATAATTCCGGCAAAAATCATTTTGCTCTTTGTAAAGAAGCCTTTAAGTTGATGAGATATGAAGTGAATAAGTGATTGTTGATTTGTATTTGCTAATTCAAGTTCTTCTTTTAAAGCAATCTCTATTTTGACGCTTCGTATAATTTCTAAACCAACGCCCGCTGCTATCACTAGAGTTATTGCTGTTAAAATTCTATTTATATTCGTTTGAATGAAGAAAAATTGTGAACCGATAAGTATGACAAGACCGACAACTAGAGCCTGTGTCGCAATCAGTTTAATTTCAAATGCTTTAAATCGTACTATTAGATAAGCGAGGAAGGCCATAAAGATGGTCATGCCGAATAAGCCGTATTGTTCAAGTTCAAAATTATCAATTAGACTAGCAAAATACCCTGCAGTAAAGAAAGATAAGAGAAACAAGGAAATACCAATACCAAGTAAGGCAATTTGTTTTTTATTTTCTGCTTCTTTTTCCTTGATAAATTTAACAGTTGAGAAAATAATAATCCAGACAAAAGACAGTACACCAATAAAATAATAATAATTAATATATAAGGGATTCTCTATTGCCTCACAATTAGGAATATCAAATGCTACTAAACCGTCATTGATAAATATAATCATCGGCGAAAGAAGAGCAAGCCAGATTAGCTTTAATTTAATAGACGCATCTTTCTTATTTATAAAAACATAGGTGAAATATATGCACAAAAGAAAAAGAAGAACGCTAAGAATGCCAAATAGTGACCAGAACAACATAACGTATAAACTGTTTGGACTTATCCATATAATTAGATTTAAAAATAACCACAAAGCAAAAACAATAGAAAGTGACAATAGGATTTTACTTTGAATGGTTTTGTTTTTCGCAAAGACAAATAAACCTAATAAAAGAGACACAATACCTGTCGGGATATGAGAATAATATATAAGATTAGAAATACCTGAGTAACAACTTTCAATATTTGAGATAAAATCGTATGTCATCTTTTTTTATTTAAAAATAAATTTTAATTTATTCTTATCTTTTAAGATCTTATACGAAAGAATGTTGTAGCACAGTAAGGCTGCTGTGTACTGTGTCAAAACATCATCCTCAAATGGAGCCACTTCAACAATATCTGCTCCAACTAAATTTTGAGTTTCAATCAATCGTCTTATTAGTTTCTGTGCATAAAAAAAGCTCAAACCACCCGGGATAGGTGTTCCGGTAGCTGGAGCGCATGATGGATCTAAACCATCTATATCAAGCGTTAAGTAGACATATTTTGTTTTTATTGATGAGATAATTTTTTCTATATCATGTATTTCATCCTTACCCCACTCAAAAATTGTTAGATTATTTTTTGAAATATATTCATGATCATATATAGAAATAGTTCGCAAGCCTACCTGCACTGTTTTAAAACCCAATTCACAACCTCTTCTCATTGTGCATGCGTGATCAAATCTACTAGCACCTTTCTTATAGTCTTCAGTATTTTCTCTAAGGTCGGGATGTGCATCAATTTGAAGGATGGTAACATCTTGAGGCAGATATCTTTCTTTTAGTGAAAGGAAATAAGCGTTAGAAACCGAATGTGACCCTCCCAACAAGACAACAAACTTATCCTTAAAGAGGTTAATATTATTTTTTATACTTTCAATAGCTTTTTCGGGAGATAAACTGTTTATCCCCTTAAGCTCATAGTACCCCAAATCTATTAAATTATAGGGTTCATTAAGAGTAAACCGATCAAAAATCTCCATGTTATTTTCAAAAGTGTTTATGATTTTTTCAGGCCCTTTATCAGCTCCAGATCTATAGCTATACTCGCCCTCAAAGCCTGCACCTAAAATAACAGCATCAACAGAAGTCTCTTTTATCTCACTCTCTTTTAAAAAATTTAGCATTTAATTATTATTTGGTGTTTACGTTTAATATCACACAATTATACACCTCAAAAAATCTAGAGCAAATCTCGTAAAATATCATATTTAAATATATGAAATATTTATAGTTTGTTTTTGTGAGAAATAATTACTTTTTTGTCGGAAAATCTATTTGTGTATTTACAGTAATCGTTCCAATCTATTTTACATTCTTCGGCTAGTAGTTTTTCTATTTTCTCTGAAAACATATGTTCTGTGTGGTATGGAGCATGAATATCTTCTCCTGGTTCTGTATCATCACCTTCAATTCTTTTCGCTTCGTATTCAACATCAAACTTTGTGATTTCTTCATCTGTTATTCCCCTATTTTCACACAAAAACTGCTCTACCATTTCATGAATCGCAACAAGGAATTCATATTCTCTTCTGCTCATATTCGAAACCTTAATTTCATCAACGCCATCTTTCTTGTAATAGTCACCAATAGTGTCATACCTTTGTTCATTATCGGGGATTGTTTTTATATTTATATTTAACATACAAACATTATATCATTTTTAAATAAAAGAAAACCGCCTTTCTGGATTGCTCCATAAGGCGGTGTTTGTTTCGTAACCTTAGACGGTAAGCAGGATTCCTCCCACAACCATCACAACTATACCAATGGCCTTGAAGACCATTTCTTTGCGACTGAAGTCTTCCTTCAGAGAAGGAAAACGACGCGCAAAGAGGAGGACGCCAACCAGAACGAACAGTGGTTGTGTGCAGAAAGCAGCTTGAGCCACAGCAATCGGCATGACGAGTTTAGCAGCATCCATGAGTCCATCTCCAAGGGCGAATGATACTTCTGTGCTTGCTAAAATTGCCATCTTTGCACGAATACCATGGATAAAGCTTCTACGAACACTTGGCCAAAACAGTGCCAAGAGTCCAAAGAATGCCTTCCCACACCAATCCGCAAATATCGTTTCTGACACAGCGTGTCCTCTACCAAAAAATCCAAAGACTACATCATTGATTGCTAACAATGCTGATGACAAAATCATTAGGCCTGCCAACTTGCCAGTGATCACTCCTTTCTTCAGAGAAAGAACAGTGCCCCCAATGACAAGGACGAAGATTCCAGCTAATTGCTGACCTGTCGGCAATTCACCGATTATCAGATTAGCAATTACGATACCAAAAATTGGAATGACCTGGTAAAAAGGAATCACACGAGATGTATCCTCAGTTTTCAAACATGTAAGATATAACCATATTGCTATGACGTACATCAGACTGTTGAAAAAAAGTGGACCAAACACTGCAAGGTTAATCCCGAATCTCGGAATAACCCATATTCCCAAGACGATAGCCATCAGAAGATTAAAGAATCCTCCAATTGCTGTCAGTGTTGGAACACTTGATCCTTCGTCTTTTCCATCTACCAATCCACGATCAAGCAGATTGGCCATTGCACAGAGTGCAGAAGCCATGAGTGCCAGCCACAGAAAATTCATCTTACCCTCCAAAGTTGTTTTTTTGACAAATAACAAAAGTTGGAACATCCAACTTTTAACCTCTTATACTATTATAGCAAAAAGAAGACCAAAAGTCAATATATGCCTACAGCTATATACAAAGCCATTTATGGATAACACTTTGATTTTTCACTTAATTAGAGCTAATATATGTAGACATATGAAAATACTGTTTATCTCAACAGATTGTATAGCTCTAGGACTTGCACATAAACTTAAAAAAGAAGGCAATGATGTAAAACTATACATCAGAAAACGAGTTAGCCAAAGGAATCTTGATAATATTGTTGATAAAGTTACCAATTGGCGTAAAGAGCTCAAATGGGTTGGAAAAGATGGTCTCATCGTTTTTGACGATGTTGGTTGGGGAAAAGTACAAGATAGACTTAGAAATAAAGGTTACAAAGTTGTCGGTGGTTGTGCGATGGCGGATAAATTAGAAAGAGAAAGAGAATATGGGCAACAGATTTTTAAAGAATGTGGACTCACAACTGTCCCATTAAAAGATTTTGATGATATTGAAGAAGCAGTTATTTACATAAAAAATAATCCAGCTCGTTGGGTTGTTAAACACAATGGTCATGATTCAAAATTTTTGACTTATGTTGGTAAACTTGCCGACGGTAGTGATGTAATAAGTGTTTTAAAAAATTATCTACAAAACAAGTATCTAAATAGACAGACTATTTCACTTCATGAACATGTAGAGGGAGTTGAGATCGGTGTTGGTAGATATTTTAATGGGACAGATTGGGTAGGTCCAATCGAGATGAATGTAGAGCATACAAGATTTTTCCCTGGAGATGTTGGGCCTGTAACTAGTGAAATGGGTACGGTAGCTTGGTATGACAATAATGAAAACAATAAACTTTTTCAAAAAGTTTTAGTAAAATTAAAACCATTTTTAAAAGAAATAGGATTTCGGGGTGATTTTGAAGTAAATTGTATGGTAAAAGAAAATAAAATTGTTCCTCTTGAAGCCACCTCTAGATTTGGTACCCCAATAATACACCTCCAAACAGAAATACATGATTCTCCATGGTCCGAATTTCTTTATGCTATAGCAAATGGTGAAAAGTATGATTTAAAATATAAAAAAGGTTTTGGAGTAGTAAACTTACTTGCAACTCCCCCATTCCCATACGGCAGGAATAGTCACAAAGATACCCTCTTTGGTGTTAATGTATATCTATCTGAATTAACAGAGGAAGAAAAGAAACATGTGCACTTAGAAGAAATTGCAATGAGAGTCGGAAAACATGAGGGTGAATTATATATTTCAAATACTGACGGTTACATTATGTACACGACAGCGATTGCGCCAACAATTAAAGAAGCCAGAGAAAAATCACTTTCAATTGCAAAAAAAATTATTATTCCAAAGGTTTTCTTTAGAAATGATATTGGTTTAAAGTTTGAAACCGAAGATATGAAAAAGCTAAAAGATTGGGGTTATTTAAGCTAGTATTACTTGTTTTTAAATAAGAAATGCGTTTAATAACGACTAATTAGATTTGGTATTTAGAGATTTTTACTATTTTATGTGTTGAAGATAATCCTGAATAAAATCATAGACGTTACTATGGTTATTCCATAGAACGCGAGCTTCTGTTAGCTTATTTTGCAAACTCGTATAAAATAATTTTTCTTCTAACTCTAATATTTCTCTAAACGCTGGTAAATTAAGAATAATTACATTAATAATTTCAGACATTTCCCACAAAACACCGGAATTTTTATCCATACCTTTAATACTTTCAGAAAAGTTTTTGTCTAAATAATCAAAAAAGGCAAAGTGCAATGATTCATGACAAGCCACTTCTAGCATATATAATAAATCCTTTTTATAAAAAATCTGAAAAGTCTTTGTCTCTGGCCAGCGAGGATTACAATTAAATATAGAAAGATATCCTTGATAAATATCATTTGAGAAATCCATATCGAATATTTTTTTAAGTTCCCACAGAAATTTATTTTGTTTGTCAGATAAGAGTTTATTTATCTGTTCTTTTTTTTTCTCTAATTCGTTTTGGTTTACAATATAAAAATCATCTATATATTTTTTATAGTTTGCAATGGTTATATTGGGATGATCATCTTTGATTTCCTTACCAAAATTAGCTCCTGCGACTGATAGATCAATAAAATCAGTATATATCTCATAGTCCAGTTCTATATTTAGGGATACTTTAATCATTCAGTAATAATAAAGCTCCCTTGTGTTTTAAACAAGGGTGGTAATTTTTTATAGGTAAAGGTTTATCTATCAGTACGTCCAACAAAAAGTCGAGTGAGGTGATGGACGAAGTTCTCAAGTTTATCCATATAGAGTTCGTGCTCATTTCCAGATTGGATACAGTGTTTTAAGATTAAATCTTCACTATATTTATCAAAGTCATAAATCATTACATGAATCATTTCGTGTACTAGTGTATATTCTTCATCATTACGCCAGGGGTCCCGCGTCATAAGAATGGAAGCTTTTTTATTTTCAACGTCTGCTACAAAGTCACCAATTCACCATTCACCACAGCGTCTCGCGC
>CAYQFQ010000002.1:0-275 GCA_964416925.1 uncultured Candidatus Saccharibacteria bacterium | reverse complement strand
CTTCCTTTTGAAATCAACAATTTTAAGATCAAATTTCCAATCCTCCATGTTTAGTTTCTTTTGCCACTCCAAAAGAAGCTTTTCTAACTGTTCTTTAGACAAACCTTTTTTCTCTTTTATATCATATATTATTTCCCTATCGTCTTGCATGTTATTTCTGTATAAACCCTCCAGCCTGTAATTCCCAGAGATCCTTATAGAGTCCACTGTCTTTATTTGAAAGTTCTGAGTGAGTTCCCTCTTCTACCTTACGGCCATTGTCCATGACAATAATT
>CAYQFQ010000001.1:0-46549 GCA_964416925.1 uncultured Candidatus Saccharibacteria bacterium | reverse complement strand
ATAATGCGATCGTAGCTCAGCTGGTTAGAGCGCTCCCCTGTCACGGGAGAGGTCATGGGTTCGAATCCCACCGGTCGCGCAAATAAAAATAGCCCCCAAAAGGGGGCTATTTTATTTGCGCGACCGGAGTGAGTGAAAGTATTCACTCACGCTGGGATTCGAAAGACGGAGCTAATTTTTCTAGCAGGAAAAATAGCGAGTCGGGGTCGAGGGTTTTTGTGAGCGACGGCGAACAAAAAACTCGTGACCGAATATATCCCGCTAGTCTCGCAACTGCTTGCCTCCGTGTGGGATTCGAAAGACTTTTCCTTATCGAGTCTTCGAGATGGAAAAGTACCTGGCTATGTAATAGCCGAATCCCCTCAGTATTCACTTGCGTTGGGATTCGAAGCCTCATTGAGCATTTTTTGTGAGCAGAGCGAAACAAAAAATCCAATGAGGGTACTGACCATGTAATGGTCGAAATTCCAACCGGTCGTATTCTTGTGGGATTCGAAAGCCGGAGAACACAAAGCATAGCGAGGTCTAAGTATTTTGTAATGTTATAGTTTTACTATATACAATATATTTAAATTTATGTTAAAATATTACTAGTAAAAGCAAAAGTTTTTTTTAAAAACAAATAATAAAAATTATTATGAAATTTGATGAATCAGCTATAGAAAAGATTCTTGTTGAAGGTAATTATATTACTGCTGATGACATAAAAAAAGCAGAGGGGTATGCTCAAGACCGTAGGGGATCGGTTATTGATTATTTGTTATTTGAAGGGCTAATATCTAAAAATATAATTGGACAAGCTATTGCTGAGTCTCTAGGTGTACCATACGCAAACCTAAGTTCTAATGCTCCTTCGAAAGAAGTTGTCTTAATGATTCCTGAGGATACAGCCAAGAAGTTTAATGTTGTTATATATGAACAGAAAAAAACCGAAATAGTTTTTGCAACAAATGATCCAAAAAACGCAGAGTTACCAGACGTGTTAAAGAGTATTTTCCCTAATAAAAAAATTAAAGTAGCTTTTGCTTTAGAAGAAGAAATAGATGATCTATTTGTTAACTATACGAATGGACTAAATACAAGATTTCTTAAGCTTCTTGAGAGTAAAGGTAAAGCAACGCCTGAAATTGTTGACCAGATTATCGAAGATGCACTTTCGCTTAAAGCATCAGATGTTCATTGTGAACCTCAGGAGACAGAAGTTGTGGTTCGTTTTAGAGTCGATGGTGTTTTGCATGAAGCAGGAAAAATACCAAAGGAATTTTATGAAAATATCGTAAACCGTTTTAAGGTTTTGGCTAAACTTCGTATTGATGAACATTTTAGCTCACAAGACGGCGCAATAAGATTTAGCTCAAAGGAATATGCTCAACCAGTAGATTTGAGAGTTTCTATAATTCCTACACTTGATGGCGAGAAAGTGGCCATTAGAATTCTTTCTTCATACATAGAAGATTTAACCTTAAGTAACCTCGGTCTATCTAGCGAACTTCAGGAACAATTAGTTAAGAGTGCTCACAAACCTTTTGGAATGATTCTTGTTACTGGTCCAACTGGTTCTGGAAAGACAACAACACTGTATTCATTACTCAGGGTTATAAATACCAAGAAAATCAACATAACAACGATCGAAGATCCAGTAGAGTATAAGATTCAGGGTATAAATCAAATCCAAGCAAATTCCCAAACAAATTTAACTTTCGCAAAAGGACTCCGTGCTATAGCGAGACAGGACCCAAATGTTATCTTGGTTGGTGAAATTAGAGATCTTGAAACAGCTGATATTGCTGTAAATGCAGCACTAACAGGGCACTTACTGTTGTCTACTTTTCACTCAAACAACGCAGCAACCGCAATTCCACGTTTTATGGATATGGGTATTGAGTCATTTATGTTAGGTTCAACTATTGAGCTTATTCTTTCTCAGCGACTTGCTAGAAAAATATGTGATACTTGTAGATATAGCTTTACTGCGTCAAAAAAGGATCTTGATAAATTTGGTCCGGACGTTTCTAAATTTTTTCCGGAAAAATCCTTGGTTCTTTATAAGGGAAAGGGTTGTGATGTTTGTGCACAAACTGGATATAAGGGACGGGTTGGAGTATTTGAATATATTGTTACATCTCCGGAGCTGCAAGACCTAATAGCCAAGAACCCATCAACAAAAGATATCACGACACTCGTAAGGGGACAGGGTTTCAAATCTATGTTTGAAGATGGTGTTCAAAAAGTTAAAGGGGGGATTACTACTCTTGAAGAACTTTTGAGGGTGGTTAATCCATAGTCTAATCAAGAATGAATAATATAAAATTAAAAAAATCTTACGAAAAAGAGGGATTTAAATCACCGGTTTTTGAATATAGATCAGATTGGCCATATCTAAGTATCGGTTTTGGAGACGAGAGAGATTATTTTGTAGAAAATCTAAGTTTGCTTATTGCTTCTGGGATGGGTATTTCAAATGCATTGTCTACTTTGAGCGCATCAGTAAAATCGTGGAAAATGAAAAAGATGATTACTGTCATTGAAAATTTGGTCGTCTCTGGAATGCCACTGTGGAGGGCATTATCTGAGACACAAATTTTACCTGAGAGGGTAATTTCGCTTATACGGTCTGGAGAAGAGTCCGGTAGATTACCAGAGCATTTAAATCTTGTGACTGTTCAACAACATAAGGAAAAAGCTTTTCGATCTAAGCTTAGATCAGCTCTATTGTATCCCGGTATTGTTCTGTCTCTTGCTATTATCTTAGCTATAGGTGGGGCATGGTTTATCTTACCTAATCTCGTTTCAATTTTTAATGAGTCCCAGGGTGCACTGCCTATTACTACTAAGGTTTTACTTTGGTTTGGTAATTTTCTCAGAGATTTTGGAGCCATTGCTGTGCCGACTATTATCGTTGCTATCTTTCTGATGATTTTCTTCGTCTTCTTTTTTAGAAAAACAAAATTTATTGGTGAAAAGGTTTTATTTATTATTCCTGGTATTAATACTTTGGTTAAGGGGGTAGAGCTTGGCCGTTTTGGTTATATTTTAGGAGCCTTACTTCAAGCTGGTTTTCAAGCAAATGAAGCACTCAGTTCACTTTTGGATGGAACAGAACACCATATGTATCGTAAACTTTACGCTCATCTACAGAAAAGTATCCTTCATGGAGATTCATTCAAGTCAGCTCTCGCATCTTTTCCAAAATCGGATAATTTGATTCCTCTACCGATTCAGCAGCTTATTGTTTCTGCAGAAAAGTCCGGAAGATTGCCGGAAACATTAATGAAAATAGGAATTATTTTTGAAGAAAAAACAGAAGCGATGTCACAAGATCTCTCCTCCATTCTTGAACCAATTGTATTACTTATTGTTGGTTTGATTGTTGGACTAGTTGTTTCAGGAATTATTGGACCAATCTATGGTTTATCTAGTCAGTTCTAAAAAAAACATAAAGGGATTTTCCCTCGTGGAATTAATTGTTGTAATTGGTATTTTAATATTGTTGATAGTTGTTGGAGATTCTGTATATACCAACTTTCGCTCTAGAAATAGCTTAGACATCTCTGTCAGTGGTTATGTACAAGCACTTAGACATGCCCAGACAAATTCAGAACAGGTGCAAGGTGATTCTGTATGGGGCACAGCAATCTTTTCAGATAGAGCGGTAGTATTTAAAGGAGTAAATTATCTTTCACGAACTACTTCTTCTGATCAAATAGTGGGTTTCCCCAGTGGAATTGTTGTTGGTGGGCTTGCTGAAGTCGTTTTTGAAAAAACAACGGGTTCTGCATTAAGTACCGGTACAACAACCATAACCAACAATAATGGTGAAGTAAGAAATATTTTTATAAATGAAAAGGGAACAATTATTTATTAATAAATTAAAAGCATTTTCTCTTGTCGAGCTTTTGATCTCGATTTCGATTTTTTTGGTATTTGTATCTGCAATAATGAACACAACGGTAGGTGTAAATAGGCAGATGGTTCACGCTTCAAATATTGAACGTGCGAGTATTTTAGTAGGTGAAGCTGTAGAGGTTTCTAGAAATATTAGAGATAATAATTTTAGTAATCTTATAGATGGCACATATGGTCTTTCAACTTCTACTGGGCAATGGGTTCTTTCTGGTTCATCTGACAATTCAGGTGTTTTTACTCGACAGCTCACCATCTCAACGATAAATACAAACCAGAAAAAGATAGATGTTTTAGTTACATGGCCCGACATGATTTCGAATTCAAATTCTGTGACTGCGAGTACGTATCTAACTCACTGGAAAAAGATCACACCACCAGCAGGTTTAACTGTTACAAAATCTGTGATCAATCACGGTGGATCAAAAGTTATTTCTGATTTTGCACCATTTACTGTTGGTACTACCACAATAACTTTAGCTTCTTCAACATCTTTTTCACCAGGCACTTATACTGTTTCAGAGACATTTTCTTCAGATTACACAGAGTCATTTACAGGTGACTGCGATTCTTCTGGAGTTATAACACTTGTTCCCGGTGATGCTAAAATTTGTTTAATAACAAACGAAGAAAAACCAGCTAAAATTATTGTAAACAAGACAGTCGTTAATCATGGACAAAATAAAACTGCTGGAGATTTCACTCTTTATGTTGATGCTGTTCCTGTTATTTCGGGTGACTTAAATACTTTTGATTCTGGTACACACACAGTATCTGAAAGTTCTAATGCTGATTATACAGCCACCATTGGTGGTAATTGTAGTTCTGGTGGAGCGGTCACTCTTGTTCCAAATCAAACAAAAAATTGTAGTATCATAAACGAAGAAAAGCTTGCATATCTAACTGTAAATAAAACAGTTATCAATCACGGTGGAACAAAAACATCTTCTGATTTTGCTCCATACAAAGTGGGCGCCACAACAGTTACTCTTGGTGCTTCCACTGTTTTTGATTCTGGAACATATACCGTAACAGAAGCAACTTCTTCTACACATACAACAACATTTGCTGGGGACTGTAATTCTTCTGGTGTGGTCACCTTAACATCTGGAAGTTCTAAAACTTGTTCCATAACAAACGAGGAAAATATTGTTTATGTTGTTCCAACAGTAACACTTCCAACTTCTACTTCTGTTTCAACATCGAGTGCTATTCTCGGAGCCACAGTTTCATCTCTTGGAACTCCAGCTTCTATAACGGCACGTGGAACATGTTACGGAGCTACACCAGCACCAACAACAAATTGTGTCGCTGAAGGAGCTACGACCACGGGATTATTTACTCAGACTAGAACAGGTCTAACAGCAAGTACCACATATTATTATCGAGGTTATGCAACAAATAGTACCGGGACGGGATACTCTGCCGATGGAACATTTACAACATTACCGGCTAGCTGTACTGGAACTCCTTGGGGCACAATGACAAGCGGAACTTCCAACACAGCATATGCGTCATCATCTCCGTCCGGTGCATGTATCTCTGAATTGAGGACATGTACAAATGGAACTTTGTCAGGAAGCTATACAGCAACAACTTGTACAGCTGGATGTACCGGAACTCCTTGGGGGAGTGTAATAAGTGGATACTTCAATACCGCGTATCTTTCATCTTCAGTTACTTATCCAAGCTCATGTACTCCAGAGACAAGAACGTGTACAGCGGGGACGATGTCAGGAACATATACAAATACCTCATGCTCTGTAACACCGGTTCTTCCTTCAGTTACAACCGCTAGTCCGATTACAAGTATTACCAGAACGACAGCAACTGGTGGAGGTAATGTTACTTCAGATGGCGGGGCGTCAGTTACATCAAGAGGTATTGTTTGGAGTACATCAATCAATCCAACAATTGCTCTTCCAACAAAGACTTCAGATGGAACGGGTACCGGATCATTTACAAGCAGTATTACAGCACTAACCTGTAATACCCTTTATCATGTTCGTGCTTATGCCACAAATTCTGTTGGAACTAGTTATGGATCAGATGTTACATTTACTACGTCAGCATGTAGCACAATTACCTTTGTGGCATCCTCTGCTGTTCAAGGAGTTAATGCTACTATTCCAGCCCATAACGTTGGAGATCTGCTTATAACTTTTGCTTACAGAGATGGAAATGCCACTGGTCCAACAACTCCTTCTGGTTGGACAGTTATTAGTTCGTCTGGTGGGGGCAATGCCAATGGAAGCACTCTTGCTTATAGGATAGCAACAGGTGCAGATTCAAGTAATGGTTGGACAGGAGCAAGTGAAATTGTTACTCATGTATATCGTGGGCAATCCGCAAGTCCTATTGGTGTAAACGGTGTTCAATCTAGCTCCGGCACCACGGTTACTTACCCCGCGCTTACTCTTGGTGTTACTAACGGAACTTCCTGGGTGATAGGTTTTGCTGGGCACAGAAATACTAATACAAATCTTCAAAATCCTCCAACAGGCATGATACAACGAACAACTCGAGTTGATGCAACAGCAGAAGTTGCTGGTCATGATACTAATGGTGGTGTTTCCTCGTGGAGCGCGCGAAATGTGGTTGTCGGTGGAACAAGCGGTGGATGGATGACCCGTGTGCTTGAAATAAAATCGCAATAAAATGGAAAAATTACAAAAAACTAAAGGATTCACCCTAATAGAGACAATAATATATATCTTTATTTTTAGTATTCTTGTGACAGCACTTGCTTCTTTTGTTGGAACAATGCAGGCCTCAAAGAAACACAGCCAATTAATTCTTGAAGTAAACGATCAGGGTTCAAGGATATCAAGATTGATAACCTCAACAATTCACAATGCTACGGCAATCAATAGTCCGACGATTTCATCAACCTCGACAATTTTGAGTCTAGAGATGGCATCTAGTACGATTAATCCGACAGTCTTCTCTTTGGGTGGTGCTGGAACTTTATACATTACTGAAGGATCTCAAGACACCGTTCAACTTACAAACAACAAAGTTTTGGTTAGTAACTTAGTTTTTGAAAATTATTCACAACCTGTAACTCCTGGTGTTATTAAGTTTAGTTATACAGTAGGAAACATGGCTACAAGCTCAAATGATAGATATACGAATAGTTTTTATGGTAGTGGGGGAATAAGAAGATAATCAAATGCAAAAACAAAAAGGATTTGGAACATTATATATAGTAATAATAATAGGGAGTATAGTACTCAGTCTTTCTTTATGGCTATCTACTGGAAGTTTCTGGTCCATTCAAAATGGTATCAATCTTAAGAATTCTCAGCAGACAAGATCTTTAGTTGAGGCTTGTGCCGAGGTGGCCTTAGAAGCTATGAGAGAAAATAATTCGTATACAGGTAGTAATAGTATTACAATTGGTACAAATAGTTGTAATTATACGGTGACTAATACTGGGGGAGATAACAGGTCAATTAGTAATACAGGTTCAGTGGGTTCCGTTACTCGTAAGTTAGAAGTCACAACAAGTAGTTTTAATCCAATAGTTATTTCAAGTTGGCAGGAAAATCCTTGATAATTGTGGTGGTTTTTTGTAATTAAGTTATGATATAATAAAGCAACGATGAAGAAAATTTTGATTGCAGAGGATGAAAAACCAATGGCAAGAGCTTTACAACTCAAACTTGTGAAGGAGGGTTTTGAAGTTGAAAATGTCTATGATGGAGTAGAGGCGCTAAAGAGCATTGATAAAAATCAATATGACCTTATTGTCACAGACCTTGTCTTATCAAAACTTGATGGTTTTGAGATAATCAGAACTGTAAGAGCAAAGGGAATAAAGACCCCAATTATTGTTACTTCGAATTTATCGCAAGCAGAAGATGAGAAGAAGGTCATAGAGCTTGGAGCAAATAAGTATTTCATAAAATCAAACACTCCGATTGTTGAGATAATCCAAAAGATAAAAGATTTTTTGAAGTAATTTTGTTTGTCGGGATTTTATAGACAAAATGTTTAAACCCAGGTTAATTTTTAAAAGTTTTTGAGTAGGGATCTGTTTTTTTATATGAAAAAAAAATCATTATTTATATATGCTCTCATAGCTATATTAGTTGCCTTGTTTGTTTTTGTCTATTATGCGGGTAAATCGAATGAGTTGATATTACTCAAAGAAAGAGTAGAAGATGTTACAGTTTTTTCCAGTAGTTATTTTAAAACATTTGAGTCACAGGATACCAAGGCCTTGTCTGCTACATTAGATAGTATTTTACAAGATCCAGGTTTTAAAGAAGTTTTTTTAAAGAAAGATTCTAATGCATTATATCAATACGGAGAGGCTTTGTTTCAGAAATTAAAAACTGGATATGGAATTACACATTTTTATTTTATGTTGCCAGATGGGACTATTTTTCTTCGTTTACACAATCAGGCAGTAAAAGGGGATTTGAATAACAGAGTCACCTTTAGACAGGCTGTAGAATCAAAGAGTGTTGGTTCTGGTATCGAATTAGGTAAAACAGCCTTTGCTTTAAGAGTGGTAAAGCCATATTATGATAACAACAAATTAATTGGGTATATTGAACTTGGACAAGAAATTGACCACTTTTTAAGTATTTTAAAACAGGAAACGAATAACGAATTCTCAATTTTTGTAGATAAAGAAAAGCTAAATCCTGTAGATTGGGAGGCTACGAGAAAAAATTCTGGAAAAGCCGATAATTGGAATGATTTTTCCGATATGATTTTGACAAATAGTACGGTCAACATAGAAAATGACAAGGCTAATAAATATGTTTCTTGTTTTAATGAGCAGAATGCAAAAAAAATATTTCTTTCTGAATTAGAGTACAATTCAATTATAAATCTAGAAACAGCGAGGGCCTGTTCTGGCTTTACTCTATTAGATGCATCGGATAAAGCTGTTGGAGTAGTTTTGTTAGACTATGATTTATCTTCTGATATTGCTTCGGTAAATGGTTATATAGAAAAAATTGAGCTAGTTGTGCTTGGTTTATTACTGTTTACTTTATTGATTTCGGTATTATTGTCTCGAAAAAGTTTTAGTGTGGAGAAAAAATATAAAGATTTATTTAATAATTCTTTGGATGCTATTTTGATGTTAAGTTCAGTAGACGGACGTTTTTCTGATGGTAATTTAGCTTCAGTAAAACTATTTGGTTTAAGTGGACCAGAGGATCTAAGTCATTTGAATCCGTCTGATTTATCACCGCAGTATCAGCCTGATGGCAGACTATCAAAGGATAAAGCCAAAGAAATGATTGATTTGGCTATGGGAAAAGGTTTCAATCAGTTTGAATGGACACACAAAAAACTAAATGGTCAAGAATTTTTAGCTCTCGTTTCTTTGAGTCGTTTAGTTAATAATTCAAACTTATTACAAGTAATAGTACGTGATATTACTGAAAGTAAAAATAAAGAAGAATTAATCCGGGAAAAAGTTAAAGAATCCGAGCGTTTAATAAATTTTATGTCGGATAGGGAACTTAAGATGGTTGAACTAAAGGGTGAATTGTTAAGGTATAAGAATAACCAAAATGAAAATAAGAACTAAAATTAATCTGACTTTTATTGTTGGGGCAGTCATCTGTTTTTCAGTTTTGGGTTTTTTGGTTGAGTATAACTCCTTAAAAGATACAAAGAGAACGATTTATTCTTATCTGTATTCAAGCGGAAGGGCCAGGGCTGAGCACATAATTACCTTTTTGAAAGAGAAAAGGATAACTTCTGATATTTTAGCTGCTACGTCAGTTTATCGTGATTTTTTGAAGGAACCAGAAACAAGCCTTCCATATAAAGGAATCAAACAAAAAGTAGATGCAAGATTATTAAGAACTCTTGATGCAGACACTGATATTATTGAAACTTTTATCCTAGATAAAAAAGGGAAGATAGTTTCTTCGTCTGACACGTCCCAGGTGGGCAAGGACAAATCGCAGGACGAATATTTTTTAAATTCAAAGGAAAAAGTTTATTTTAAAGATATTTATTATTCTTCAACAACAAAAGAATTAAATTTTACTTTCTCGTCTCCTGTGAAAGACAATGATGGAACCTTTCTTGGGGTTTCGGTTTTAAGATATTCGCCTAAAAGTTTATACCCAATCATCATTAATGAAAATGGTCTTGGAGAAACGGAAGAAAATTTTATAATTCGTAAGGACCTTGTTCTTTTGTCGTCAGTAAAATTTTTGGATGAGACAAAGATATTAAATACTAAGATCGACACAGAAAATGCTAGAGCTTGTTATGATATAAATGAAGTAGAATATATTGTTAAAAATGGATATAGTGGATTAAAAAATGTTTCTGGTCATACAGATGCGGTTGAAAATAAAGATTATCGGGGTGTAGATGTTATTTCGACACATACTTATCTACCAGACACGCAGTGGTGTCTTATTACGAAAGTTGATAAAACAGACGCCTTAAAGGATGAATATACGCTCCTTGCATATTTTTGGATCTATATTGTTATTTCTTTAATTATCTTTATTTTAATAATTATTCTGTCAATTAATAAGATAATTAAGTCAATTTTTTCATTTGTTGAAGCAACGAAGAAATATATAAATGGTGATAAAGAATATAGAATAAAAATTGAAAGTAAAGACGAGGTTGGAGAATTGGGGCAGTCTTTCAATAAAATGGCTGATGTGGTAGCAGAATCTAGAGCTGAAATTGATAAAAAAGTATCAGACCAGACAGGAGATATAATAAATAAAAGTAAAGAACTAGAAAAACAAAGATCCGCGGTTTTGAATATCCTCGAGGATATTAAGGAAGAGAAAGTAAAAGCTGAGGGATTGGCTTCAATAGTGGAAAATTCAGACCAAGCAATTTTGGGTAAAGATTTAAATGGTAAGATAACAAGTTGGAATAAAGGTGCTGAAAAATTGTATGGTTATAAGGCTGAAGAAATGATTAATAAACCGGTTGACATTATTGTACCAAAAGACAAAATTGATGAATTGAATCAACTTATTAAAAGAATAATTTCTGGCGATAGAATAGAACATTATCTTACACAGAGACTTAAAAAGGATGGTTCAATTGTTGATGTATCTTTGTCCCTATCACCCATAATAAACTTAAATGGTACAATCGTTGGTATTTCTGCAATGGCCATAGATATAACCAAAGAAAGACAGGTTGATAAAGCTAAGTCAGAATTTGTATCTCTAGCCTCCCATCAATTGCGCACTCCACTATCTACTATCAATTGGTACGCCGAAATGATCCTAGATGGCGATGTAGGACACATCACAGAGGATCAAAAGAAGTATTTGGATGAAATATATTCAGCTAACAAAAGAATGGTTGAGTTGGTCAATTCTCTCCTTAATGTTTCTAAGATCGACCTTGGCACTTTCACTGTAGAACCTGAGCCTGTGGATTTGAAGGACGTTGTAAAAAATGTTTTGAGTGAACTACAAGAAAAAATTTCAAAGAAAAATATTAAAATAAAAGAAGACTTAGAAGCATTACCTAAAATAAATCTAGACCCTAAACTAATTCACATAGTATTTCAAAATTTGATATCCAATGCTGTCAAATATACGCACGATGAAGGAATCGTAGAAATATCTATTAAGACCCATACTGATAAGGTTGTAGGGTTTACTTCGGACAAAGGTATTATGATAACGGTTAAAGACAATGGACTTGGGATTCCTGCAAAAGATAAAGATAAAATGTTCACAAAGTTGTTCCGAGCCGATAATGCGACTGAATATGAATCAGAGGGTACAGGGCTTGGACTATATATTGTTAGGTCTATAATAGAAGGTGCTAATGGAAAGATATGGTTTGAGTCTGAGGAAAACAGGGGTACAACTTTCTTTGCACTTATACCTTTTGAGGGTATGAAGAAGAAGGTTGGTGCCAAGCCGTTGGTCTAGATTTATTTTAATAGATTATTTAATAAAAACTTATATGGACAAAAAAGTTTTGGTAGTAGAAGATGAGAGGTCACTATCTGAGGCGATAATAAGTAAATTAAAGAAAAATAACTTCTCTACTTTTAGTGCTAAGTCTGTGGGTGGGGCGGTGGATATTTTGTCAAAAGAACCAATAGATGCTATTTGGCTTGACCATTATCTTTTGGGAAAAGAAAACGGTTTAGATTTAGTATTGAAATTAAAAACCAATGATTTGTGGAAAAATATACCGATCTTTGTAGTATCAAACACAGCGACACTAGATAAAGTGAAATCATATTTATCTCTTGGGATTAAGAGATTCTTCACAAAATCAGATTTCAAGCTTGAGCAGATAATTTCTGATGTATCAAACTGCGTTAGAGCCTAGAATAGACCATTGTCATTAAAGAATTTTGTATATTTTTTGTCGTGGGTGAGCATATGCTCAACTAGCCAATTTTCTAGAAAGTCTATTAAATTTGACACTTCTTTTTTATAGTCAATCTCACTACCAATCTTTGATTTGAATACGCTTGTTTGTTCAAGTAAATTTTTATGTGCTTCTTTATGCATTTCAGCATAGGGATATTGGAATTTGTCAAAATATCCTTCCTCTGTATGGAAGTGTATGGCTCCATGTGAGAATATTTCTTCTACGAGGCTAAGAATTTTTTCCTTTGGTTCATTTCTGTATATCGCCTCGTAAGCTTGGTTCATTAAGTCAACAAAATGTTGATGCTGTAGATCAATCTCTTTTACTCCGACGCTATAGTCTTGTGTCCATGTAATTGCCATGTTATTTAAGTTTAACTAGTAATTAATGAGTATTATATCATTGTATAACCAGGTTTGCATTATCGTCGTCTTAACATCTGATTTTAATGCTATAATTAGGTTGTGGGGTTTATTTCTGGTCGAAATAGAAGCCAGTGAATCTACGTGTCTTTATTAATTAATAAATTAATATATGAAATCAAATAATAAAGTATTGTGGTCAAGTCTAGTAATTATGTTTCTAGCTTTAACTTTGTCGTTAAGCGTTTATGCAAAAGAGAATCAAAACGGTGAAGGAAATGGTCAAAAGAGTAAAATGTTAGTAAGTGTAAACGCTTCAACATCTCCTCGTGGTGATGGTTGGGAAAATAATAATAGAGGATTGGCAAGTACAAGTACTTCAACCCCGAGAGAGTGGTCACAATCGGACGAGCACAGAAGTGAAGTATCTAAGTTCGTGAAGGGTTTAAATGATGTTTCAGACAGGAATTTAAAAGTAGGAAAACAAGTTAGAGAGATTGCGCGTGAGCAGTCAAGTTCGACAGACGAGACAGTAGATGCAATTAAAAAGGTGGAAAGAAGAAATGGATTCAAAACATTTCTTATTGGTTCGGATTATAAGAATCTAGGGCAAATAAGAAGTAATATTGTTAAGACACAGAACAGAATTGAAAAGCTAAACAAAGAATTAGAGAAAATGGCATCTTCTACCGACAAAACAATAATTTTGGCGGATATAAAAGCCTTAGAAGATCATCAGACTAAGATCGAAACTTTTGTGAAAACAAATGAAAGTAAATTCAGTCTCTTTGGTTGGTTTGTAAAAAGATTTAATAGATAAAGAAATTTTAGTAAAACCCCACCTAATTATTAGGTGGGGTTTTACTTTTGTTTGGGTTTGGTTATCAACTAAAACTAGCTGAAAGTTTGTCACCAAAATGTTATAATCCTCAAGTGGAAGAGATTCTTTTATTGCTTATAAAATATAAATATTTAGTTTTGTTTCCAATCGCTGCAATTCAGGGTCCGATGGCATCACTTATCGCAGGATTTCTTGTATTTAAAGGGGATTTCAACGTTTTGCCGGCCTACGGCATTTTAATTTTGGGTGACGTTATCCCTGATACTATTTATTACTATATTGGTAGATATGGCCAAGATAATTTTTTTGTCAGCTTTTTCACTAGAAAATTTACCTCACTTTTAGTGAAGAAAGATGTTGTTAAAAAACTCTGGGAAAATCATACTAAGACGACGATGTTTTTAATAAAACTAGCTTACGGTCTAAGTGTTCCTTTTATTGTGAGTGCTGGTTTTACTAAAGTCTCTTATAGAAAGTTTATCAGCAGTGCTATAGTTGTAACTATTTTTCAGTATGGTTTTATAATGATGTGCGGTTATTTCCTTGGTCAGTCTTATCGCCTTGGTGGAACGTATCTTGAATATACCTATATTATAATTACAATTATTTTAATATTGTTCGTCGCTTTTCATGCCGGATTTGCAAGTTATGCAAAAAGAAAAATCTTTCGTATGGAAGAAGAGGAAGAATCTCACGCCCATTAATCACTATTTGATTTATTTATTATAAGTTGCTAATCTTTCACAGGAAGGACGCTAATGTGGCGTCCAAGTTTATGGGGGTTCTTTATGGTTGTATATAGTTTTGCAGGAAAACCGTTTTGTGGTAAGGGCACGCTGATAAAACTCCTGCCCAGAATCGGAATAGACGCTCGGGTTTTTCCAATGAGTGGGATTCTCATGAAACTGAGGGATTCCCCAATTTGTGGAGTAGCCGTCAGGGAAGCAATGGATTCCGGAAATCTCGTCTCCGATGATGTCACTCTGCCGGAATTTATGGCTGCCTTTGACGCCTTTGAGCATGGCAAGACTGACGTTGTCTTGGATGGATGCATTCGGACATCAAATCAAGCGCGCCAGATTGCCGACAAGATAAGACAAATAGGCATCTATGAAGTCGTTCAGATTGTGGTGGATGTTCCGACCGAAGCTTGTTGGAGGAGGCTCGGGAAAAATCCCGCCGATAGAGGGGTTCGTACCGATGACAAAGAAGTAGCTCTGAAAAACAGGTTTGGTGTTTACGAGCAACTTACGGTCCCAGCCATCGAACGTTTTTCCGCGGAATTTCCCGGAAGGACTGTTCACATCAATAACGATAGAGACCCTGAAATCTCTATTATGGAGCTCAAGCAAAAACTTGATGAACTGAATCGGCCTATCTCTGAGGAGGCGAAGAAGTATAGCGAAAAAGCTGCAGCAATGGGCTTTACCAGTCGGGTTTAAAACCGGGGGCTAGACACACGAGTGTCTAGCCCTATTTTTATGCTTGCCCAGTAGTAGATTTTGGCTTAGAAGATGTCCTTCAAATTTTATATAAATAGCAGTAATTATATTTTAAGTTACAAGGGGAAATGGTTATTTAGTATCATCAGGGGACAAAGCCAAAATTCACTACTGGGTTGCTTTTTATTTAGTTCTATGCTATAATAGTGTCAGATAGGGAAGGTTATTTGAAAAGGGAAAAAGATGCCCTCTCAAATGAAAGTTTATAAAAAGCTTCCATTTGAGAGGGGACATCTGGTGATTAGCCAGAGGATTTGCTTGTCGGGCAGATCAAAGTTTCTCTCGTAATTTTAATAAATTTATGAGAATCCTGGGAGCAATCGGTTTAGCTCTGGCAATCATTTTTATTCGATCTCTCATGCCTGAAATTTTTCACGCATTCGAGAAGACCCTTCTTATGTTCTTCGATACTTTGCAGATGGCGCTTTCAATAGGTCAGCATGCTGTTTCAAATGTATCAACTCTAGTTCAATAGAGTAATGGGTCAAGCTCGCAAGAGTTTAAAAAACCACACCAGCACGGTGTGGTTTTTAGATTGAAAAAGTTTAATAAATAAGCTATTCTTACGAAGTGTTGTTTTGCCGTTGTAGCTCAGTTGGTAGAGCATGTCATTGGTGGGTCGTGAACCCCTGCCCATATAATTGGTAACTTTTATATGAATCCCGAATTACGGTTAATCTCCTTTTAAAAAGGACAAGACCGTAGCGCTATAAAAAGCGCTCGAACGACTGACAAGGGTCCGCCTCAGGCGGAAAGATACAGTCTAGTCCTCTCGTAAGATGAGGTGTAAACGAATGACAAGGTCACCAGTTCAATCCTGGTCAACGGCTCCCGTAGTGTAACGGAGGGTGCTGTTGAGTGTGCAAACTGCTTTGCACACGTGTCAGGATTGAAAAGCGAAGTAATGTTTTTTCAGTAGAAAAAACATACAAGCTGGGGTCGAAAATTTCTTGAGTGACGACGAAAGAAATTTGTGACCAATCAGACTTCCTAGTCTCCTGGTCAACGGCTTCCGTGTATTTTTGCCAAGGTAGCTCAGTTGGTAGAGCAGTGGTATCGTAAACCACAGGTCGCGAGTTCGATCCTCGCCCTTGGCTCATTGTTTATTTTATGACTTTTTTTATACTCGTTTTTTTGCTATATTGGTCCTATGGAAGACAAGCAGAAAAGAATAATGGAAATAGAACAGCTCATGTTACAAGCTGATTTTTGGGCTGATAAGATTAAAGCTCAGTCATTACTAAAGGAAATGCAATCTCTCAAGGATGAAATCGAAGGCAAAGATAAATATGACAAAGGTGACGCTATTATGACTATTTTCTCAGGTGCTGGCGGTGATGATGCCGAAGATTTTTCACGAATTCTTTTCGAGATGTACGGAAAGTTTTTTACAAATAGGGGCTGGAGTTATAAAGTAATAGATGAAACTGAGAATGATCACGGAGGATACCGGAATATAACATTGGAAATTTCTGGAAAAAATATTTACGGTGAAATAAAAAAAGAATCTGGTGTCCACCGTCTAGTCCGTCTTTCGCCCTTCAATTCAAAAAGTTTAAGACAGACTTCTTTTTCGATGGTTGAGGTAGTTCCAAAGATTGATAAAAATACTGACTTAGATGTTCCAGAAACAGAATTGAAATTTGAGATGTCTAAGGCTGGTGGCCCAGGAGGGCAAAATGTGAACAAAAGAGAAACTGCAGTAAAAGTAATTCACATTCCTACTGGTATTTCTGTTCGTTCCGCAAATGAAAGATCTCAAGCGCAAAATAAAGAAAAAGCAATTCAGATTTTGAAAGGTAAAATTTTTGCAAAGAGGGAAGAAGAAAAGAAACTTCAAGAAAGAGGTTTGTTCATTAGTAAGTCAGTTTCAATTGATTGGGGTAATCAAATTCGCTCTTATGTATTTCATCCATATAAGATGATAAAAGACCACAGAACAGATGTGGAAACTAGCAATATAGATAAGGTTCTTGAAGGTGATTTAGATGAATTTATTGATGCAGAAAATAATTTGAATTAAAGTAACTTGTGATATAATCAGAGTAATGATTTTTTTTGATAAAGTAACAAAAATATACCCTGGCGAGGACACACCAGCGATTTCTGACATTACATTAACAATTGAACCAAAGGAATTTGTCTCTATTGTTGGCCATTCTGGTGCGGGTAAAACTACACTAATAAGAATGTTTTTGGCGGAAGATAAACCAACCTCTGGTAGGGTGTATTTTGAATCAGTTGATATACATCGACTTGGACACGAACAACTACATAAATATAGAAGAAAGATTGGTACTGTATTTCAGGATTATAGGTTATTACCAAACAAAACAGTCTATGAAAATGTCGCATTTGCAATGGAGGCTGCTGGAAGGTCAGACGAAGAGATTGCGGCTGATGTTCCACATGTTTTAGAATTAGTAGATTTAGGAAGGAAAGCAAATAGTTTTCCCAAAGAACTTTCGGGAGGAGAAAAACAGAGAGTAGCGATTGCACGTGCCATTGTGAATCAGCCAGATATTATAATTGCTGATGAACCAACAGGTAACCTTGATCCGATAAACACTTTCGAAATTATTCAGATTCTAAAAAAGATAAATGATTTGGGTACGACAGTTATCTTGACCACTCACAACAAAGGGGTAATCGATTCACTAGGAAAAAGGGTTATAAGTATGGATAAAGGCAAGATAGTCAGGGACGACAAAGAAGGAAGGTACGTCTTGTAAAATAAAGAGTATTACGATTATATTTTGCTAGACCCCCACACCAATTTTATATAAAGACCTTGTGGTTTATCGTTTGAGAGTTAGAATGAAGCGTTGATATTTAACAGAAATAAATTAATTAAAAATTGGTGAAGGGGTGATTGTTTTCTAAGTTCACTCCGTTCACTAAGTAAACAATCATGTGGACAAATATTAAAAGAATACTAAATTCAGGCTGGACCAATTTCTTCAGAAACGGATTTGTTTCTCTTTCTTCTGTGACGATTATGACTATCACTTTGTGTATTATTGCGTCTGTTATCTTTTTAGGTGCCTTCTTTAATTCTACAATTACTCAAGTCAAAGATAAGGTTGATGTGAACGTGTATTTTATGACAAGCGCTACGGAGGATGATATTTTCGCCGTAAAAAAGTCACTTGAGATGTTACCAGAAGTTTCGCAGGTTAGCTATGTTTCAAGGGAAGAAGCATTGAAAGATTTTACAGAGAGGAGAAAAAATGATGCTTCTACGCTACAGGCCCTGGAGGAGCTCGGAGAAAACCCACTTGAGGCTTCTTTAAATATCAAAGCGAAGGAACCATCACAATATGCCGGTGTCGCAAAGTTTCTAGAGAATCCAAGCATTTTAATGAAAGATGGGGTAAATATAATTGATAAGGTAAATTATAATCAGAATAAAGTCGTAATAGATAGACTTACTATTATTGTAAATTCTGCGCAGACTATAGCTTTGTGGTTTACGGTGATTTTTATTCTTATGTCTGTCGTGATAACGTTTAATACGATTAAATTGTCAATCTTTATATCGAAAGAAGAAATCTCCGTAATGAAACTTGTTGGTGCAAGTCATGGATATGTCAGAGGGCCATTTCTTGTTTCTGGAGTTTTGTGCGGTTTGATTTCATCGGCGATAACAATATTGTTACTCATTTTTGTTTTCCTCTGGCTCAATCAGTATAGTTCTGAATATTTTGCAGGTTTCAGTTTTTTGAAATATCTTGCTAATCACTTTGCTTATGTATTCTTCATTATCGTGGGCTCCGGTGTTGTGTTAGGTTTGGCAGCCAGTTTCCTTGCAGTTAGAAAATACCTTAAATATTAAAAACAAAACAGCCCCTCACCAATTAAGAAAATTGGTGAGGGGCTATTTTATATTATTTCCTTAATTTCTTCATCACATAAGGTACCGCAAAATATAGTAAAAATACTGCAAACAACAATCCAGCCCCACCATAATATATATTTTTATTAAATGATAAGAAACCGAAATAATAAATTATGAATAGTTGAGGTGTAACCCCTATGACTGTCGTTACCAAAAAACGTACCCAAGATATTTTTGTTAGACCGGATATGTATCCTAGATAATCAAAAATCGGATTAGCCATAAAGCGTAAAACAACCAAGCTCCAAAATTCTACTTTACTTGAAAGTTGCTCTTGCCATTTATTAAGTTTATCTACTGCAACGAATTTATGGACAAGCGGTTCTCGAAAATACCTCGCTAAAAAAAAAGTGATCATTGCGCCAATGACGACCCCAATTTCAGCATATAAGAAAGATAATATTGGTCCGAAGGCCATAAATCCTGCTAGATCAAAAATAACTCCAGGAATTGGTGGAATAATTATGGCGAGTGCTCTGAAAACAATAAAAGCCAAAGGGCCAAGTATTTGGTTGTTAGATATAATATGACCTATAACTTCTTGCATACACAACAGTCTACCATTGATTTGTATAAAGATTAATTATCTCTTATAAGTAATTATGATGTTGATAACTTATGGTTGAACGAATTAATCGATTGTATATAATAAAGACTAAACATACCCCTGAAGTTGTTTTGGGGGTAAACGAGGAGAAGGCGAGTATGAGGAAGGTATGTCAGTGGCGGTTTGATTCGGGTGGCGGATGCGCGATGTTCATCAAGGCAGCGGCGATCACGATGTCCCACGAGGCGGGCAAGACGATCGAAACGGCAAGCGGCGCCTTTGATTCGGGTCAGGCCAAGGTGGTCGTGTTCTAAATCAATCGGCGAACCCACTTGATGGTGCGTAAAGCTCATTTGAGACAAGATTGAGACTTGAAGTGCTGTCAGGCAAACTGGGGCTGGTTCTACGGAACCAACCCCTTATTAATTCTTTAAACGACTCCTTGTTTATAGCCATAGTTTTATGCTGTTGATAATTACGGAAAGCCATGAGCCAGTTCAATTCGGGTCAGATCGGCATCACCATTCGCCAGAGCTCGGCCAATTCCACCTCCATCGCGATCGGCGCCGCCATCCCGGCCACGTGCACCATCCGGCACCTCGTCAAGAACGAGTAACGGGCGGGCCGCACGAGTCTCAAAAGCCCAATAGGACACAGGCTAGACTGAAGGTCACTACTGAGTAACATCAGAATAAGAACCATCGGTTGAAGAAGAGTCCATCGGAGCCCCACCGCATTTGTTGCGCGGAAGGGGCTCCTTTTTTTTATTCTGTCTTTGCGAGGAATGAAATGACGAAGCAAACCAGATTAATTAAGACGGATTGCTTTCTTTATTACTGGTACTATGAAATTTATATATTACGACTTAATAATTTTTTTTACGATAACGTTAGTTGCCCAACCCAATAGTATAAATAATATTAGATAGAGAATAGTAGCAAGCCAAGCAGGGATAAATCTGTAAAAAATATCAAAGCGAGAAAGAATTGGCCAATGGAATAGATAAATCTCGTATGAAAATATTCCAAACCAGAAAAATAAACGGCTTTCTATTTTTGAAATAATAAATAGTAGTATAAGTGCTCCGATAGTAATCAAACTTGTTAGCTCTTCAAATAATGGATACCCTCCAACGTTAGAGTGAATAGCAGTGTAATATATTGTACAAAGAAGTAGGCCGACAAATGTATAATATTTCCATCTAGTGTTGGTAAGTATTTCCTTTGCTTGGATTGCAAGTAAATTGTATTTAAATATTAGACCAGCGAGTAAGACTCCTAAGGGGAAGGCTAAAATGTGTACTCTATATAGGTGTATCACTTCTTGTATGATTGGTAAATTAGAGAAGACGAGAATTAGGCCAATTAAATACAAAATAATTGCAGAGATCCATGGATATTTTTTTGAAAAAACAAAAGGAAATATTAAGGAATAAAAGATAGTGAAAGTGAAATACCAAAGAGGAGAGTTAAAGTCTAAAAATATGTCTGCGCGCGGAATAAATCCAAGAATTATCTGAGAAGTTGTGCCCCAATCTCGGAAAATACCCAAAATTATAAAATCAAGAAGAAGGAAGACAATCGCAATAAGCCAGTAAGGAATATATAAGCGAGACAAGCGGTGACGGAAATATGTTATTAATGAAAAATCTTTTGTAAGTGAACTTATTGTTAGTCCATAACCAGATAAGAACAAAAAAAGATTGACACCTACCCCAGCAAGTATTGAGAGAGGATATAAGAAATTATTGTCACTAACAAGAAAATATCCAATATGTGCAAAAATGATAGCTAGTATTGCAAAGCCTTTTAAATCTTGAGTCACAGAAAGTGATAAGCCTTCGGTGGTTTTTCTTCGTAAAGAAAATAGTAAACACAAGACAAAAAGTGCTATGAATATTTGAGAAGATAGGATAGGGTTGGTGATGTGAAGGGGCATAGGGCGATGAAGTTTGAAGTGACAACAAATTTAAATAATATCAAAATCTAAAAATATGGGAGCATGGTCGGAGATTTCATCGGGGAGTACTTTAAAGTCATTTATCTTTATTCCTTCTGTCGCAAAGACGTAGTCAGCAAATTTTTCTGGTTTCTCATAAAACGAAGTTCTGGTAGAAGTTATATTGTATTCCTTAATTAGATTTCTTAGTCCGTGGGATTCAAAAAGTTTTAAGCTTTCTGTGGAGGGGAGGAGATTAAAGTCCCCGCACAATATAAAATCTCCCTTTAGGGTTTTTGTGAATTCTATAATATTCTTTGACTGGTTTAATCTGTCTTCTGTGTCTGTTTTGCCTTTGCCGTTCCACAATCCATGAAAATTTATTATAGTTATTGGCTTACCATTTAATGTTGTGGTGACATATTGAATATTTCTTGCGTGATTACCAACATCGCCGTCAGGTATGTAACCTTTTTGTTTATATACAAAAACTTCACCTTCATCAACAATTTCAAATTTATTATCAATAAGTATCATTATCCCATAATGGTCAGCAAGGTGAGGTCTGAAATACTTATTATGATCACACAATAGAGTAGAGATGTCCTGAACACCATGAACCATGATATTTTTATGGTCTAGTTTCTTTCCACCAACATTTAGCCCTTCGAGATGTTCGTGGGGAGCAGACCATATTTCTTGTAAACAAAACACATCCGTGTCGCATTTATATTTATCAAAAAATGACAGGAGACCTTCTTTTCCTGCTCTACCACCCCATGTGTTTAAAGTTATTAGTTTCATTTAGTTATTTATGCCAAACTTTTCTGTAAATTCGATCCGCCATAATCTTGATATCATCACGAGCTTCATTTATTGTTGCTTGTATTTGTTGTTTTTTTGCTTCGTCTTCACCAACAAGTTTTTTTATTGAGTTAGGATGGACAACCGAACCTTCAACTTTTGTTACACCTGATAGTTCTCTATTTTTATCATCAAACTCATTTGTATCTGCATATTCTTTTCCGATAAAGACCTCGCCACTTCCAATTCGGTTTTTGTCCTCGCTGTATATAATATCGTCGAAAACAGATCTAATTGTTGCGACATCAACATGGTTGCAACCACTATTTTTTAACATTGAAGCTAAAATTGCCAAAGACGATCCCGATCTCATTACCTGAGTTACCACCAATGCATTATTGTGTTCTTCGGTGATGAATTTTATATATTCAGTGAAGCTTGTTTCTTCATCAGGCTTGTCGTCTTGTATTAACATATGGAGCATTTTTCCTCCATTAATAAAAAGCGTTTGTAAATTAGCTTTAGGATGTATTTTTTTTATGATTGATCTAACAAGAAGGGTTGGTAATCGCCCTCCCGTTTCGTCGCTCACTAAGAGTGTATAGAATCCTTGATCAATTTTATCTTTTAATTTCTCAATTAAGGATGTTGCGTCTTCCTCTAAGTCTCCGATTTCAGAATGCCTATAAACTTGTTCGAGATTAGTTTCCTTAATAGTTATTTGTTCCATTTATTTATTATATATCTAGTTAAAAGATAAATCTATTTCGATTTTAGAACTGAGTTGATAGAGGAATAAAATTATTTGACTAGAAATTATACTTCCATCCTGGTTGCCATTTGAAATGAGTTGTTGTGAGTTTTTCAAGTGACACGTCATTGATTATATTATCAAGACCGTATTGTGTGGCTCTGTGACCTATTATCATCACTCTTTTTCCGTCATAATTCTTTTTTAAATCTTCAAGAAAAGATTTCATTCTTTCTGTTGTTTGGGTGTAGCTTTCACCGTTTGGAAAAGGTTCATTGATCCTGAGTGGTTTCTGTATATCAACTTCTTCGCTTGGGTGTTGGGTGAAGTCTCCGTAATTACATTCGCGGAGTCTGGCGTCTTTTATAATAGGCCATTTAGTTCCAAAACCCATCTCGGCACTTCTTACCGCTCGTTGTAAATCTGATACAAAAATAGCATCAAAACGATCGTCTTTGTATCGTTCGCCCATTTCAAGAGATTGTTTTTCACCGAGAGGGGAAAGAGCCACATCATTGTGACCTGATGATAGGTGTGCTTCGTTATCAAATGTTGTGCCGTGGGCTTCGAAAATTATTGTGAGCATAAAATCAAGGTGTGAGTTTTATAAAGACGGAATCTCATTTCGAAATTTTTTCTAAAATTCTAACAACTCCGTTGTTAGCATCAAGTTCAACCAAATCACCAGTTTTCAAAATATCAGTGGCATGATATGTTCCTACCAAGCATGGAACACCAAGCTCTCTAGACATAATCGCTGCATGGGAATTTAAGCCTCCTTGATTTGCAATAATACCCCCAGCTTTCTTCATTAAAGGAACAAAATCAGGTGAGGTTGTCTCTGTAACCAAAATATCTCCCTGATCCATATCCATTGAATGTAACTTTTTTATAAAAAGATTGTAGTCTTGATGAAGTTCGGGTAATATGACTTTTACTTTAGCTATAACTTTGCCCTTGCTAGCTACAGTACCTTTAAATTCTGTTGTCTGTGAATAGTCTGGTTCTTTAAATCTCTTTAATATTATTTTTTTATTTTCTCCCTCCTGTGAAATAACTGATTTATTTTCGCAATAAACCACGTATGATTCTTTTCTTTCTTCAATGACTTTATGGTCTAACGGCTCATTTATCTGTATTAACTTTTGAATTTCATCAAAGGAATAAGATTTCATATCTTCTTTGTCCAAATTGTATTTCTGGGCAATTATTTCAGTGAATTTATATGGAATTGTTGTTAGTAACTCTACAAGTAGTGGTCTGGCCTTTACTTTCAAATCATCACCAAGTGTTAATAAATTTTTTTGTAGTAGTTTATTCATCTCCCCGGCATAACAACCGTCGGTAAAATAAAATTCTGTTTTTTCAAAATAATAGAAGGTTTTATTGGTTAAGGCCCTTAGGTCAAAAAAGTCGTTTATTTTTACTTCTTCTAACTTTTTAGCTTTTGGTAAATATTCTTCTATTTCCTTTATTACTTCACGAAAACCTTGTTCAAATAGATGAAAATTTCTTTCGCTGTTAAAAATTTTTTTCCCATCCTCTAGGCATTTATCTGCTGCATTGTTACTTATGTATTGACCTAGCATTCCATCTTGATAAACGGCAAGAAAATCTCTATTTTTATACCAAGCAAATGCACAGTCAACAAAAAGATATCCGAGATTTTTAAAAAAGAATGCTCGTTGGTAATTTTCTTTTTTGATTTGTTCTAAATTAATCATAATTTAACATCAAAATAGTTTTCTGCATTAGTAAGATCGTCCTGAAAAGACTTAATTTTATTCATGATTGTTGTTGTCTCGATATCTAATCTTTTCAATATGTCAGCTTCATCAGAAGTAAGATTATATTTCTCGATGATACTATCTACGTCTTTCCTCTCAGAAAGAAATTTTACAAATTCCGCATACGCTTCTTGTGAAGTTGAATTGTGATGTTTAGTTTCGAAATCATGCCAAAAATGAACCATTCCAAATATTCCGATACCGTTTTTCTTGCAGATATCTTTAATTTCAGGCATATCGTCAAGTAATCCTTTTTCTAATTTTAAGGCCTCGAGTTGATTAATAGATTCATAAAAATCTTTATATGTTTCTGGTGAAATGTCTTTGATTTCTTGTACTGTTTTCTCATTATGAAAAAAATCGTAGTAAAACGACTTGGCTGGGTTGTCCTCCTTATTTTTTGGCGAGACAGTTAATTTATTCAGTACTTTTGTTGACAGTAAATCAATAAGGTTGTCTCCGTCTAATTTCTTTGAAGGGTCTTTACCATATATATATGTATATGCTACTGCCAATTTAACAATTGCGTCTGAATTCCAATTTCCACGGATATCCGAGATAGTTAAGACTTTAGAAGACTCACCAATTTTTTCCCATTCATTTAAATTCTTGGCTTCTTTTTCAGTGTAGATTTTTAATATATTATCTTTGTTTCTGTTTAACATCTCTAGTAATTTATCTTGGACGTCACTAGTTTTTAAAGTTTCAGATTTCCTATTGAGTTCATCAACAAAATAATTTAATGCTTTTACACCCTCAGTATATTCACTGCCACTTTTGTTAAAATTCCATTCCGATTCCATTTGCTCAGATAATTCATTGTTTACTATATCATCTGGTTGGATAATATCGTGGATTAGGGAAGCGATGAACACTGAGAATCTCTCATCATCAGAAGCTGGTTGGTCTTTGTGGTATCTATCTAAAATTTCAAGAGATTGTTTCGCTGTGAACAAAGTATGGTCCCATGAATGGGCTCGTCTTCCCATAGTTCTGCTTTCTAGAAAAAACTTTACATACCTAGCTATAAGTTTCCATTCTGGTTTATCGTTAATTTCTGGATTGATAAATTTTTTTTCTATTTGATTTTCCATAATAATTTATTTAGGCCCTAAACAAGAAAACTGTCAATAACCATATTCAATATTCTCATATTATCATTGATATAAAATAAATCAAAACTTATTAAATGTTAATGGTAATAATACCAGTATCAGCATCAAGAGTAATATTGTCTCCGGTTTTTATAATTTCCGTGGCTATTTGAGTTCCTGTGACACAAGGAAGACTAAACTCTCTGGCCATTATAGCCGCATGAGTTGTTATCCCTCCTTCATTAGTAATGATACCTGCACACTTTTTAATAACATGAAAGAACTCTGGTGAAGTCATTGGTGTAACAAGAATTTCTCCCTCCTTTAACTCATTTGCCTTCGATTTGTCTATAATGACTCTAGCTGTTGATGTTACAATTCCTTTAAAGGCCGATTTCCCTTTGATCGTATTTGGTTGTTCTGTCTTTGTGTTTTTCTTAAAAAAAATATCAACAGCATCAATCTCTTTACCTGTAACCAAAAAAGATTTGTACGGTGGTGTAATGATTAAGTAGCCATATCCATTTTTTGTACGATCTGAAATCGTTTCTCTTAATTCTTGGTTATCTGATAATCCCATATCGAGCGAATCTAGAATCTCTTTGTATGTCATATTAAGTACTTCTTCAAATGATACACCAAAAATTTTTGATAGCGCCAAAAAAACTGGTCTAAAGACACCATTCGTTATTCTGAAATAATCAGATATTTCAGTGCGAAAGAATAAAAACCATCTAATAAAACTTATACTTTTCTTTATTTTTTCTGGTAAATTACTCTCGTTAACAAGTCTGTCGGCTGTAATTATCTGGTTATCAAAATCACTCAGTTTTTTATTTATATTTTCATATTCACTGTCTATCTTTAAACTTCGCAATCTATCCAAATAGTATTCATAACTCAAGGATGGGTCATCTATATTCCTTACGGTAATATGCTTATATTTGTTGAAATGAATTTCAAGTTGTGAGTTTAAGTCATCACCACTTAGATGTACTAGTTTCAATAAATCACGTTCTTCTGCGTTTGGTAGAGGTATAGAAGAGGGAAGATAAATCGAAGAGATAAACCTGTCAAGTTCGTCTGCTGTACCATTCCAGCTGCCCCTCACTTCATGGTCAACCATTTCCTTAAGATAATCGATACCAGCCCACATTTGTGAGAATTCATGAATTTTAACAGTCCAATTAAGATAATTGATTATATTTTTGCTCAATTCTGATTTTGAAAAATTATCGTTAAAAACTAAATACCTATTAAGCTCACCCAGCTTAAGAAGACTGGTAGTTTCTTTAATGATATTGTCTATAAAATTATTGTCGCTTTTAATCTTATTCCACCAGACATGCCCTGCTTGTTTATTAACTGAGGAAGAAAAATATCTAATTTTAGTTTCTTCGTGTCCTAACTCGACAAAACAATAGTTTAATCCCCAACGTTTGTGAACAGCTTCCGATGCATAACGATAACCGTCACCTATGAAAGCAGTTCTCCGTCTTGTTGTGCGTTCGTCATAATTAATTCCTTTAATAAGAGATTCTGCCTCTTGTAAATCTTTTTGGTTAAGTTTGTATTCGGGATTTGTTATTTTGTAACTAAGTCCTTTTGGGGTTTCCATTATTTTAATTATTTAATCTGATAATCTTGTTGTTTTTTCACCAGATAATTTCTAGGTTTATTTGCTTTGTGTGTTGTGACAGAATTTGTACTGACAAATATGTTGATGAGTGTTTATTGTGGAACTTGGATACGTGAATACACTTTCTCCTTCGGCTTAATCATACGCCGTCGCGTATGATTAGTCTAGGCACCGCCTCATATTTTTCTTTGCTAAGAAAAATGTATTCCGGCGTTCGAATCCAAGGCGTGAGTGATACTATCACTCACTTCCCCCAGCAAATTAAAAAAGCCTTTCGGCCTTTAATTTGCTGGGGGACTTGGATTCGAACCAAAATACTCGCCTCCAGAGGGCGAAGTCCTACCATTAGACGATCCCCCAATGGTTAAGATGCTCATAATACCTAAAAAAAGGCTTTTGTTCAAGCTATTTTTTTGATAGACTTCAGCTATGAACAAAAAAGTTTTCTTTAGTATTTTGGCCCTGACCATACTTGTGCTCCTCACGGTTTTCATTTCTACCGGTCTCATTAATATAGATTTGCCAAGCATTAAAGAATTCAAAGGTTGGCTACCACTTCTTGTGGGTGCTGCAGCACTTGTGGATAGTATAAATCCATGCGCCTTCTCAGTATTGTTCCTTACAATCGCATTTCTTTTTAGCCTTGGAAGTCTGAGAGATAAAATTATCAAAATTGGCCTCGTATATATATTGGGAATTTTTCTAACTTACGTTTTGATTGGTCTCGGTGCGCTAAAGGTTTTAGATGTGTTTGGTATATCAAACATAATGGGGAAGGTGGGAGCGATCTTTATTATAGTTTTTGGATTCATTGGTCTTCTTGGGGATATTTTCCCAAATTTTCCGATTAAGTTAAAAATACCAGAATTTACTCATCAAAAAATAGCTACCTATATTGAAAAGGCTTCTGTACCTGCATCATTCATAATGGGAATACTTGTTGGACTATTTGAATTCCCTTGTACCGGAGGACCGTATGTTTTTGTGCTTGGTCTTTTGCACGACCAGACGAGTTTTATGAGGGGTTTAATCTATTTAATAATATACAATCTTATCTTCGTATTACCGCTAGTTCTCGCTCTATTTGCTGTTGCAAACAAGCAAATGCTTGAAACTATAGATAAGGTGAGGAGAGGCGGAACGAAGCGTTCTAGAGTCATTTTATCGCTAATCATGATAGGTTTGGGGGCCTTGATTTTCGTGCTATAATCTTAGTATTAGAAATTAATTAATTATTGATATGAGCGAAAAAATCACAAAATTTGAAGATGTTATCAAAAGGGTAGAAGAGATGAGAAAGTCTGGAACTGTAGATCTTTCAACAGAAGAAGATTTAAGCATTGCCATTATGAATCTTCTTGGGATTGAAGAGCACCTTTTCTTTACCGGAGAAAAGACAGGGAAAGATGAGTACTTTGATGTCCTAAACGAAGTTAGAACTCTTAGAACAAAGCTCCTTAAGAGGATGATAGACAAGACAGAGGGTGAGACATGGTGTATTTCAAAACACTTACTTGCATCATCATACAGACTTATGGAAGTCGGAACAAAATTCTTGGCTGAGGGTAAAAAAGAACTCGCAAAAGAATTTTTTGATGATTCTTACAAAATGTATTCAATATTTTTTGCTTTGAGATTGAAGGTTTTGGATATTTGTCAGATTAAAGATATGTCAAAGGAAGAAGAAGCAAAGCCTTGGAAGTTACAGGATATAGTAGCTAAGCTCGTTGATTGTTGTAATGAATAAAAATACCTACATTTCACTTAGCGTCGCGATAGTTCTCATTATAGCAATATGGGGTCTTTATTTCTTTAATAACAGGGGACCGAAGGTTAACTTAGATAATTTTGCGAAGTGCCTCGCAAGTAAAGATGTGACTATGTATGGTGCAGAGTGGTGTGCACATTGTAAAGCAGAAAAAGAAAGATTTGGTAGTTCTTTCCAATATGTAAAATATATTGAGTGTCCAGACAATGCAGATTTATGTACTGAAAAAAAGATTAAAAATTTTCCGTCTTGGATAATTGGGGAAAATATCTATGAGGGTGAACAAGGTCTAGAAAATCTTTCAAAATTGAGTGGTTGTGAGTTACCGATTTCTGGGAATTGAAAACACCTGTCCTGTTAAATCTACACGTGGATATGTGAAAAAGTGATTATCTCAACAAAGGTCAATAAAATAATTTTATTAAAATAATTGTATTTAACAGGATGAGAAATATTATAATTATAATTGGATTAATTGCTGTCATTGTAATAGGTCTTGGTTTAGCACTTGACTGGGGTAGAAGAGGTGCGGTTGTAATCCCTGTGATAGATAAGTCTGATTTAATTCAGGTTAATTATCCAGAGCCAAATTCTACAATAAAAAGTCCACTTCACATTTTTGGGAAAGCTAGAGGAACTTGGTTCTTTGAAGCAAGTTTTCCCATCGAGCTAAAAGATATAAATGGTAATGTATTGTCTCAAGGTATTGCTACTGCGGACGGTGAATGGATGACAACAGAATTTGTAGACTTTACTGCAGACTTGGATTTCAATATAGCGACTGGAACATCAATAACAATAGGAGAATTGATATTAAAAAAGGATAATCCTTCAGGGTTACCACAAAATGATGACAGTATAAGTATACCAGTCAGATTTGCGAGATAAAATAACATATATACGAACTTGTCCTGTTAAATATACACACCAACCTAGGAAAAAGTGAGTATAATGAGAAAATCATAATTGAATAACTTTATTAAAGATAACTGTATTTAACAGGATGAAAACAAAAACCTCATGGGGAAAAGTTGCAGATTGGTACGATGATTTACTCACAAATAGTGATAACACATATCAAAAAGAAGTGATTTTACCGAATCTACTTAGACTAATGTCTCTCAAAAAAGGGGAGAAGGTCCTGGATGTTGCATGCGGTCAAGGCTTCTTTGTAAGGGAGTATATAAAATCTGGCGCAAGTATTTCTGGTACCGATATTTCTGAGGAACTCATCTCTATCGCGAAAGAAAAATCTCCAAAAGATATTGAGCTTTCAGTCGCACCGGCAGATAAGCTTCCTTTTGAAAATTCTACTTTTGATAAACTTTCGATTGTTTTAGCGCTTCAAAATATCGAAAATACTAGTGGTGCTTTCTCAGAAGTCTCAAGAGTATTAAAATCCAAAGGGCATGCATATATTGTTTTGAATCATCCATGCTTTAGAATACCAAAGAAAAGTGACTGGGGTTTTGATGAAAAGAAAGATCTCCAGTATAGAAGGGTTGATGCGTATGCATCAGATATAATGACCAAAATTGAGATGAATCCTGGAGAAAAAGATCCAGAGAAAAAAGAATACACTGTGACTTTTCACAAATCTCTACAAACTTATTTTAAAATATTACAGAAAAACGGACTAGCGGTATGTAATATTGAGGAATGGAGTTCAAATCGAAAAAGCCAACTTGGCCCACGTCAGAAGGCTGAGGACAAAGCAAGAAAGGAAATCCCTATGTTTTTATTATTAGATATAATCAAAATTTAATTATCTTATGAAGAACAAGAAGATGTTGACACTACTGTATCTTACAAGTTTTTTCTTTTCATTAAGAGTAGCTATCCCGTCATATCTAAACTCAAGCTTCTTGGGTAATGTTGTTCCTGAAGACTTTGTTGGTTATGTTTATACAGTTGGAGCAGCTATAATATTACTTTTTCTACTTTTTATGCCAAAGATTTTGGCAAAGATTGGGGCTTATAAAGTTGCTGTAACTTTTTTAACTCTTGGTTTTATATCAATACTCGGCTTGGCTCTAGCAAATAACCCAATCACCCTGATCATTCTTTTCTTGGCGATGCTTTTATCTACAAGTATGAGTTATATTTGTTTTGATATTTTTATTGAAAAGTTTTCCACGGATGCATCAACAGGAAGGATTAGAAGTATTTACTTTACATGCTTAAACGTTGCATGGGCCCTTGCTCCAACACTTGCTGGATTACTCGTAGGAAATGGCAATGATTTTTGGAAAGTTTATTTAGCATCGTCTCTTTTAACTTTCCTTGTTCTGCTTATAATCTCATGGAAAATAAGAAAATTTGAAGATACCGAGAGTTCAGACACATCTATTATCGCTGCGTTTAAAAGAACATACAAAAATAAAAATTTATCAGGAATATTTTGGGCAGTTTTCCTCCTTCAGATTTTTTATTCTTGGATGGTGATATATACTCCAATATATATGAATAAATATATTGGTTTTTCTCTTTCTGAAATCGGACCTATATTTACCATAATGCTTTTACCTTTTATTTTATTTCAAATTCCTTTTGGACGATTGGCTGATAAGGTGCTAGGGGAGAAAGAAATGCTTATTTCAGGTTTTCTTATTATGGCCGTCTCTACTGCGATGATTGCTTTTGTTGAAGTGAAAAGTTTGGTAATTTGGGCAATCATTTTGTTCATAACAAGAGTTGGAGCTAGTGCGGTAGAAATATTGTCTGAATCATACTTTTTCAAGAATATAAATTCTTCTGATACTGGTCTTATAAGTGTGTTTAGGATGGCAAACCCGTTAGCTTATCTAATTGGCCCTGCTCTATTTTCTGTGTTGTTGTTCTGGGTAGATATGAGACTTATGTTTATCGGTGTTGGTATTTCAATGTTGCTCGGAGTCTGGACTGTTTCAAGAATTAAGGATACGAGATGAGCGAAAAGTTTAAAGTCGAAAGTAAAAAGTAAAAATACCCTTATAAAATAAGGGTATTTTGTAATCATAAGTGATTAAATATAAAAAAGCTTGACTTTATTTTTGGATATGCTATACTAGTATAAGAAATTGAAGTGCGGTTCCCACTATATGGAACTAATCCCTTCTCCAGAGACGACAAACTGGATAGTTACGGGAAATCTTGCTAAGGCGAACAGCAAGACATCGACTTTCTGGCTAAGGCTAGATTGGCGGTGATCGACAAAGTCAAACGATACCCAACTGTGTAACAGGGTATTGTTCGCTCGAGGTAGTTTTCGCATGATGCCTAGGAGGTGTTGGCAGCGGAGACGAATCATGACGGGTTGCTCGGACCTACAATAAAATCGAGCGCTCTACGGAGAGCAAACCTACCATTTTTGTTCACATGGGTGTTTGGGTCCTTCAGTAAGATCCTTTCAAACATAGTGAACGTCCACCAGTGCACTGGTGGATTTTTTTATATATAAAAACCGGAGGTTAAGCCTCCGGTTTTTTTCTTTAGACTTGTTTTTACACTCCTATCACCACAGGTATCACCATCGGTCTTTTTGCTGTCTGCTGGAAAAGATATTTGCTTATGTTATCTGTAAGCTGATCTTTGAGGTAATCGAAGTTTACAGGATTCATATTTTTTACACCGTCTTCAAGTGTTTTTTTAATTATGAACCTCGTGTGTTTAAGAAGTTCTTGTGATTCTCTCAAATAGACGAAACCTCTTGAAATGATATCTGGTGATTTCCTAAGTTTTCCTTCCGAGATATCTATACTTGCGATAATGACAAACATTCCATCTTGAGCAAGCATCTGTCTGTCTCGAATAACAACCTCCTGAACGTCACCAATAGAAAATCCATCTACCATAACAAGTGAAGCAGGGGCTTTTTCTTTTAATGCTGTTATTTTTTCTCCATTTTTATCAATTTCAATAATTATTCCGTTATCTGGAACAATAATATTTTCTGCTCTTATTCCTGCAGCTATAGCAACCTCTTCATTTGCTCTAAGCATAAAGTGACTTCCGTGAATCGGAACGAAGAACTTTGGTTTAACTTTATTGTAGATCCAAGTAAGTTCACCTGCTTTTGCGTGACCGGATGCGTGAATGTAAACTTCAGATGTTCTATAAGTAACCAGCTTTGCACCTTGTCGAGCTAAATTGTCTTTTAGTTTTGCAACAGCTTTTTCATTTCCCGGAACAATAGAAGAAGATAGAAGGACTGTGTCTGTTTTTCCAATCCTGATGTTTTTGTGCGATTTGTTACCCATCCTCATGAGAGCAGCAAATTCATCTCCTTGAGCACCTGTCGCCATAATGACGATTCTGTTTGGAGGGTATTTGTCCATTTCTTCTGTTGTGATAATTGTTCCTTTGTCAGCTTTTAGTCTTCCGGCCATTCTCACAATCTCAATGTTGTTCTTCATGCTTCTACCTTCAACGACAACTTTCTTGCCGTACTTTTCTGCAGATTCTACCATACTAATCATTCTCTCGATTTGAGATGCGAAAGTTCCAATAATAAGTCTTCCTCTTGTATTGTTCTTAATGATTTCGTCAATATTTTTACAGACAATACTTTCAGATGCATTAAATCCTGGGTTATCAGCTGATGTAGAATCCGCCATTAAAAGAAGAGTCTTTTGATTGCCAAATTTTTGACTATAGTAATCTTCTTCTTCCTTAGTTGGTATACCTTCTATGTTATCAATTCTAAGATCACCAGGATTAACGATTAATCCAGCTTCGGTCTTTACGATAACTCCCATTGAATCTGGAATTGTGTGATTGACTGAGAAAAATTCAACTGAAAGATTTCCAATTTTTATACTTGTATTTGCTTCAACGACTTTAATATTGAGTGGTGCGGTATGAGGGAATTCTTCTTGTCTCTTTTTAATCATAAGAGATGTAAGCTCTCTAGTATAAAGTGGGGGATTACCAAGTCTCTCCATAATATAAGGAATTCCACCGATGTGGTCCAAGTGACCATGAGTGATAATAACTGCTCTGACTTTGCCTTTTCTATCTTCTAAATATTTTGTATTGGGTAAGATGTAGTCAATTCCGGGTGTGTTTTCGTCCTTGAACTGAAAACCCATATCAAAAACGATAATGTCATCTTTTGTTTCAAGAAGGGTAATATTTTTTCCTATTTCTTCAACACCACCGAGAGGAATGATTCTAATATTGTCTCCAACAGCAGGAATCGTGTATTCGGCTTGTTTTCTGTTTGTCTGTTCAGAGGTGTTCTTGGAAACTGTTTTTCTTTTTGGAGGTAATCCTCTATGTCTCGATGGTGAATGTGCCGAAGAGCTCATTGTGTGAGCAGGAGCATGCGATACAGGGCTGTGTACTGTATGAGGTGTTGTATTTGAATGTCCGGCACTATAAGGCTGTCTTTGATTATCCCCAGTCTTACGCACAAAAACTAGTTTTTTCTTAAAAACTTTTCTTGTGTCACTTGAATTCGAATGAGATATTTGTCCGCCACTTGTCACCCCTACGCTTTTGTTAGAATCTTTTTCCATGTGTTAGTTATTAATGCTGATAAAAATAGTTTAAAAATTATTTAATAAATATTTTCCAAAGGTCGTTAGTTTCGATATACCACTTGTTAACATCCAAGAATCTTTCTGATGGGGAAGTTGTGACATCTATTTCTAATCCTTTGACCTTATGCGGTGTTACATAAGTAAACTTTGGAGAGTAGAGGAAAATGGCTGGTATATCTGATTGCACCTCGCTATAAAAACTTTGATATTTAGCATTTCTATCTATCGGATCTGAGATTTTTCTGGCGTCTTCAAGTAGCTTGTCTGCCTTACTATTTGTGTACATAGAGACATTATAGCCGGGGTCGTTTCTCTGTGATGAATGCCAATAAGCATATAAATCCATGTCTCTTCCGATAACTTCGCCGAAGAGTAACGCATCATATTTTCTGGGTCTTATTATGTTTTGTTGCAAGTCTCCTGAATCATAGGGTTTGATATCTACAAAGACTCCGATTTTTTCCCAGTCTTTTTTGATTATTTCTGAGACTCCAAGTAGTTCTTGGCTGTTTGCAGTAGCAACAGAAAAACTCAAAGTTTGGGTTACTTTTTTCTTTGCTATTTTCTCCCATACTTTATTTGACTCGTTATATACCCAACCTCCTTTTATTAAAATATCCTTGGCTTCTTGAATTCTTGTTGCTTCATCAATTTTAGCTTCATCTTCTTCTTTTAAGTCTATAAGTCTTGCTGGAACAGGTCCGTCTATGGTGACACCATAGCCACCAAGGACTTCGGAAATGATTTTGTTTTTATCGATTGCTGTATCGAGTGCAAGTCTTACTTCTCTATTTGCAAGAACAGTTGATTGATTTTGATTGAAGAATACGGCAAATATTCTAGGCAAAAGAGAGGTGTTCAAATTAAAAAGGTTCGTATCGATTTTTGATAGATTTTCTTTTGAAACTCCACTCATGGATTCTATAGCTCCGCCATTAAATGCGCTAACAAGGTCTTTCTCGCTCGAATAGAATCGAATTATAAGTTTGTTTATCAGTGCTTCTCCCAATGCATAATTTTTAAAAGGAGAAAGTTCATAATAAACAGGCGTAATGAGCATGTTCTTTTTTACGATGTCCATTTTTTTAACCATATATGGTCCTGAGCCAATTGGTTCAACATTATATTGGCTCATAGAGAATTCATTACTATTGAAATTGCTCCAGATATGCTTTGGTAAGATACCGAGAGTCATAGTCTCAAGAAAAGGTGCATAAGGCTTACTGAGAGTAAATTTGATTTCCTTGTCGCTTATTTTTTGTACTTTGACTTCATAAAGACTTGGCCTCTTTGGACTCTTAAGATCTGGATCCTGGCTTTTTTTGATTGTGAATTCTATATCATCAGTTGTTAGTCTTACTCCGTCTTGGAAAGTAAGATTGTCTTTTAGTATAAAATCGTATTCTAAACCATCGTCAGAAACTTTATATTCTTTTGCAAGATCCGGAATAAGACTACCGGCGGAAGTTGATTTCATCAATCCAGAGTAAACCAAAGATACAAGATCTTTGTCGGTATCATACGTAGCGAGCAGGGGATTTACGAACCTAGGTGACCCTACAATCCCTTCTGTTAGAGTTCCACCGCGAGCCGGTACAGATATTAGATAATTTTGATTTGTCTGAGAAAGTAAAAATAGGGCAGAAATTATAAAAAGTGTGGTTAAAATGTAAAAAATTGCTTTTTCGGTTGAACTAAAAGATGCGATGATATTTTTTATCATTTCTGAGCCGGGCATTTCCCATTTTATTCCAATAATATGTTTGATCTTCTCTTTCACAAGATTAAAAAAAAGCTTTGTAAAAACTTAAACTAATAATTAAAGAGGAGGATCTGTTTATTTGAAAAACAGTGCCAAAATGGCAGAAACAGCAAAAAGTACTCCCAAAACTATAGTTGAATTGAATGTGAATTTTTCGAAACCTCTTCTTGTGTGGTATGCGTTATTCCAGTTATCTCCACCACCAAATGAACCACCGGCTCCTGCTTCGGAATGTTGTAGTAAGACAGATATAATAATAAGCACAGAAAGTGTTAGCTGGATATAAGGTAATATATTGACCAAGGTATTCATTGCTTTGCCATTATAGCAGAAAAGAATACTAAAGCAACTCTTTGGATATGTTTTTTGTATATAATTGTGATATAATAGACGGGCAAGATTTTAGCAGTGTTTTGTAACTTGCTTAATATAAAACTATGACAATATATATAATATTAGGAATTTTGGTGGTATTGGTATTGTGGGGTGTTATTTCATATAACAGATTTGTAACCTTTATCAACAGAGCAAAAGAAGCCTGGTCAGATATAGACGTACAACTTAAGAGGAGATATGACCTTATTCCAAATTTGGTAAATTCAGTTAAAGGCTATGCTACACATGAGAGTGAGACCTTTGATAGAGTTATACAAGCTAGAGCTGCAGCTATGGGTGCACAGAATATTGCAGACAAAGGTAAAGCAGAGAATATGCTTACATCTTCTTTGAAGACAATTTTTGCTGTCGCAGAAGCTTATCCAGATCTAAAAGCAAATCAGAGTTTCTTAGCATTGCAGTCTGAACTATCAGATACAGAAAACAAGATACAAGCCTCAAGAAGATTTTATAATGGAAATGTTAGAGACTTAAATATCGCAATCGAAGCCTTTCCAAGTAATCTTATTGCAAAAATATTTAATTTCGTAAAAATGGAGCTCTTTACTCTAGATGAGGAAGCTGCAAAGAAGCCGGTTGAAGTAAAATTCTAATTAAAACCCATTTCGTCTAAAAGGCGAAATGGGTTTTAATGTATAATTATGGAAATTAAAGACAGAGAACTTCATAGGATTGCAGTTACGGCTATTATTTATAAAGATGGAAAATATCTTATAACAAAACGTGCCCCTTTTAAAAAATCTTTTCCTAATAAATGGACTGTGCCGGGTGGAGGAATGGAAGTCGATGACTATATGAATCTCAAACCTTCTACGGTTTCTGGTCAGTGGTATTATGCTATTGAAAAAACCTTGAGAAGAGAAGTAAAGGAGGAGGTGAATCTTGAAATAAAAAAACCAACATATCTTTTGGATTTGGCGTTCATCTCCCCGCAAGGTGTACCGTGTATAGTATTAAGCTACTATGCTGAATATGAATCTGGTGATGTAAAGCTTGATGAAGATAGTACTGAGTATAAGTGGGTTACTTTAGCAGAGGCAAAAGAATACGATATTATTGAAGGGATTTGGGATGAAATCGAGATGGTGGACAAAATTCTAAAAGGTGATATTTAATAAGATATGGCTACTTTATATACACAACAAGATAATAATGTAAGAAGGACATGGTTTTTGATGTCCTTGTTTTTTGTGATAATTGTGGCACTTGGATATTTCATTAGCTATTACTATCAAAGTCCTATCATATTGTATGTTGCTGTAGCCTTTAGTATTTTTATGAATGTCTTGAGTTATTGGTTTTCAGACAAGATAGTTTTGTCTATGTCTGGAGCAATTCCAGCAGAGCATGATAAATATACTGACTTGTATCACATAGTAGAGAACCTTTCTATTACTGCCGGGCTTCCTATGCCAAAGATATATATAGTAGAAGATCCGTCACCAAATGCTTTTGCAACAGGTAGAGATAAAGAACACGCTGTTGTTGCTGTTACGACTGGCCTTATGAAGATATTAGATAGGTCTGAATTGGAAGGGGTGATTGCTCATGAACTTTCTCATATTGGTAATAGAGATATATTACTTTCAACTATTGTTGTGGTGCTTGTTGGTTTTGTTTCAATTCTTGCAAATATTTTTATGAGAAGCGGTATGAGAGGTGGGGATAGAGATAATAAGGGTAGTGGAATTTTGATGATAGTCGGTGTGATTTTTATAATATTGTCTCCAATTTTTGCAAGGCTTATTCAGTTTGCTATTTCAAGAAAGAGAGAGTTTCTAGCTGATGCCTCTGGAGTATTGCTTACTCGATATCCTGAAGGCCTAGCTTCAGCATTGCAGAAAATATATTCTGTGAATATTCCAATGAAAAATCCAAATCAAGCTACTGCACATCTTTTTATTTCAAATCCCTTCGGGTCAGCAGGTAACCCCAGTCAAATAAAAAGACAATTTGACGGGGCAGGAAAAATAACAAATTTATTTAGTACTCATCCACCGGTAGAAGATAGAATCAAAGCTTTAATTGGAAGATAGAAAAAAGTTGTTTGGAAAAACAACTTTTTTGTTGTAGTATCTAATGGGCTGAGGGCTAAAACCATTTTTTTAAAATGGTTCGCCCGATCAAATCTTTAGATTTGATTTAGGGAGGGTTCGCATAGCGGTCTAGTGCACCACCTTGGAAAGGTGGCATGGGGGAAACTCCATCAAGAGTTCAAATCTCTTACCCTCCGCATATGAAAAAGTATGTCATAACTGGTGGTCCTGGTACTGGAAAAACTAAACTTATTGAATTACTTTCTAAACTTGGATTTGTCATCGTTCCTGAAGTATCTAGAATACTTATTGAGGAAAAGAAAAAGGTGGATAGTGATTTTTCTCCAGCAAATAATCCTGAATTATTTCAACAGGAGGTCATAAGACGTCAAATAGAATTAGAATCTAAAATAACTACAGATGAAGTATTTCTAGATAGGGGAATTGTAGATAATTATGGTTACTCTATCCACTACAAGATGCCCGTATCAAAACTCTTGGAAGAATTCGGTCATAATAGATATGATAAGGTTTTTTTGTTAGATCCACTTCCTTCATATACACAAGATGAGTCTCGTTTCGAGGATAGGGAAACAGCCCTTGCTATTCATGATGCAATAAAGGAAGGATATGAAGAATATGGATACTCAATAATAACAGTACCAGTTTTGCCACCCGAGGAGAGAGTACATTTTGTAATTGATAATATTAAAAAATAACAAATTTTCTCGTCTTCATATTAAAAAAACAAACTAATAATTTTTGATTTTGAATTGAAACTTTTATTATATAAAGTGGTCAAAATCTCCTAATAGGTGGTATTGACTTTGTAATTGTCTAGTGTTATACTAGACATGGGGAAAAAGTCTAAGTAAATGAGTTTGTGTTCTTCAAAATATAGAAAGGATGTGCGTATGACAGGCAAGAGAAAAATTAGGGTTTCCTGGACAGAAGAAGAAGTGTCGAAGGTTGTCGAGTCTGCGGTGAAGCATTTCTTCGAAGACAAAGAACTCGCCTGGGCGTTTATTGCTCAGGGTCAAAAAGTTCTCCCTGTAGAACGTCAGCGGACCATTGCCGGACGTGCGGGGGTCGGCAAGATGGTTCTTGAGAAGTTCTTCCAATTACGGCAAGAAATTCTCGAACGGGGCGTTCCGTTTCAGGTCAACATTACGAATGAAGTCTTGGTGGAGAAGCCTGTTGATGAAGTGTTACATGAAGTCTCAACGGAGCGATTGACCGGGCTTTTGATAGGGCGTCTTGCGTCTCTTGTTGATGTTCTGGGGAAGGTGGTTACGGAAAGTCGTGACCGTATGGTTGCGCCACCCGCAACGCCTCACGGTCATTTGGCGGAAAGCAGGCCGAACGCTGTGGTCCAGCCAGCGCCCTCGAGTCGTAAAGTGCGGGTACTTTTGTACGGTTTCTTGCCGGGACAAGAGACCGAACTTCGCGAAAGGGCAAGTGCGTTTAGTTTGGACTTGGTTTTTCAGAGAGGTCGTCAGACGACAAAGCCACCTTCGGTTCAGTGGTGTATAGCAATCAATAAACTCTCACATTCGGCTTCGGATAAGCTGGGGTCGAAACTCGAGAATCGTATTCGATTGGTTGAGGGTACCACTGGTGCATTGAAAGAGTTGGCAGAGATCAACTCTCTCGTTGGCACGGGGGTCAGATAGTTCTAAGTGTCGTTACTTAACCGCCGCTCCATTTGCGAAAGCTTGGGGCGGTTTTTTAATTCCATTTTTGTATCATTATTGATTAGTGTTATACTAATTTTATTATGAAAAACGTAAATGAAAGATCTTTAGCTTTACACAAGAAGTTCTCAGGTAAGATAGAAATAAAAGGAAAGGTTGCTGTAAAGAATAAAGATGATTTGTCCTTAGCTTATACTCCTGGTGTTGGACAGGTATGTCTTGAGATTGCAAGAGATCCGAAACTAGCTTACACATACACAATTAAGAAAAATATGATTGCCGTTGTCTCGGATGGTTCAGCTGTTTTGGGTTTGGGCAATCTCGGCGCGAAAGGTGCAATACCTGTCATGGAGGGGAAGGCGCTTTTGTTCAAAGAATTTGCAGGTGTAGATGCATTTCCAATTTGTCTTGATACTCAAGACACCGAGGAAATAATAAAAGTTGTTAAACAGATTGCCCCCGTGTTTGGTGGAATAAATCTTGAAGATATTTCTGCACCTCGATGTTTTGAGATAGAGAAAAGATTGAGGGCGGAACTAGACATCCCCGTAATGCATGACGATCAACATGGAACTGCTACTGTGGTTTTGGCGGCGCTAATAAATGCTTTGAAGTTGAGGAAGATAAAAAAAGAAGATGCAAAGATATTAATAAACGGAATTGGTGCTGCTGGTACAGCAATTACTAAGATGCTCGTCGGTTATGGGTTTAAGAAAATAATTTTTGCTGACAGTCACGGAATTGTTTCTGAAGATAGAAAAGATCTTAATATCGAAAAGAAAGAACTGATTAGTTTGGTAAAAAAAGAGACAGGAGGATCTGAAAAGATTTCAGGCAATTTAGCGACAGCTATTAAAGGAAGAGATATATTCATTGGGGTTAGTAAAGCAGGGCTTGTTACAAAAGAGATGGTAGAGACAATGAATGAAAAGCCGATAATTTTTGCTTTGGCAAATCCAATACCAGAAATAATGCCCGATATCGCAAAAAGTGCTGGAGCATTTATCGTCGCTACAGGACGTTCTGATTTTCCAAACCAACTGAATAACGTTTTGGGTTTTCCTGGAATTTTCCGCGGAATATTGGATAACAATATTAAACAGTTTGAGCAAAAAATGTTTGTTAAAGCTGCGGAGGCTTTGGCAAAGTGTGTGAAAAAGCCTACTGTAGATAATATTTTACCTAAACCTTTTGATAAAGGAGTAGTCAAAGCAGTTGCTAAGACTTTTAAGAGCAATTAATATATATTTGTCTTTGATTTTGTTGTGTTATGTGGTTTGACTTTCGTTCCGTATTCTTATAACATTTTAGTAGATGTTTTTTGAGTATGAGTTAGAGACAGAAAGAGGAGAGGGGAAAACATGAGTCAACGTCCGTTCGTTATTGCTATGAAGAAGTCTGACCCAGCTAAACCTGGAACACTCCTTATGGGGAGAACCTACGGTGATCATCGTAAACTAGAACATGCTCTTCATGATATCCCGATTGTTACGGCGAAGAATGGAGTACATCCGATACATCTCGGTATCTTTGAAAATGGTTTGCTCGTCGCGCAGCATCCTTTTCCTATTCCGAGGTAAGGCAAAGCAGTAAGGCTCGGGGACAGTTGTCCCCGAGCCTTTAATGTTTTTTACATATCCAAGTGTTATAATTCACTTATGAAATGGACTGGCACAATTATTATTTTGATCATACTTATACTCGGTGCAATTTTCGGAATAAAAATTATTTTAGGAGGTTCAGAAGATTCTTGGATTTGTGTTGAAGGTGGATGGATAAAACATGGGAACCCATCTTCTGATATGCCGATTAACGATTGCAATTAGAAAAATTTAATCACATTATGGGTAATTTTACATATTTAATTAAAACATATAAGAAAGTATCGATTTGTGTTCTCTTGTTTATCGCTATCGTGATTGTCATAGTGTATTGTTTGGGTCACTCTGATAATATTTGTGGTAAATATGACACCCAAACTCTCATTTTGGGTGAAAAACAGATTCTTGCACAGATTGCAGATGATCATTGTAAGAAAGAGCTCGGTCTTTCTGGGAGATCAGGAATTTCTGAAGGCCAAGGAATACTGTTTGTATTTGACTCTGTGGGTAATTATGGCTTTTGGATGAAGGATATGAATTTTTCAATCGATATTATTTGGTTAGACCAGGATTTTAAGGTTGTCGGTATAGAAAAATCTCTTTCACCTAGTACTTTTCCGAAAGTTTATGGAACAGTTTTTGATTCAAAATACGTTTTAGAAGTTAGCGATGGTTTTGTAGAAAAAAACAGTATTAAGGTGGGAAATATTATTTCAATTGTCAAAAAATAATATAGAAACCCCATTTACGGGGTATTTTTTGTGGGAAATTTTCTAAACAAAAAAAAGTCTTTTGGAAATTTATTTTTTTTTGAGTAAATAAATCATAATTTGAGAGACTATTTAGAGGTCGTTCTTTACACTTTCTTATTTTTGGTTTCTAAAGCCTTGTTAGACTTTTTTTCGCGCGTATTTGATGTAAAATTAGGTGTAAATTTAATAATTAATAATAAAAAAATGGTAAAGAGCAACGAGACTCCAAAAGGTAAGATTGTATTCATTAAAAATATTAAAAAGAGAGACGGGTCACTTGCTCCTTTTGATGTTACAAAAATAGCCAACGCAATCTTCAAGGCGATGACCGTTATGAATGAGGGAACCTACGAAGAAGCAGAACTAGTTGCTACAAAGGTCTATGCGGAACTTGTTCGTATAATAAAAAAGTTCAAAGATTTTGTTCCAGATGTAGAAGGTGTCCAAGATATAGTTGAAAAAGAACTTATTTTGAGTGAATATGTTAAATCTGCGAAGGAATATATCATATACAGACAAGAAAGAAATAAACTTAGAGAGCAGGGGGTACAAGTTCCTGCAAATTTAAGAAAGCTTGCAGAGGAAAGCAAGAAATATTTTCATAATCAATTGGGAGAGTTTGTATATTACAGATCATATTCAAAATGGATAGATACGGAAGGAAGAAGGGAAACATGGATTGAGACAGTTGATCGATATATGGCGTTCATGAAAGGTAAGATGGGCAACTTAATTAAGGACGCAGAGTATGCAGAGTTAAGAGAGGGAATTCTTAAACAGGAAGTAATGCCATCAATGAGGCTTTTGCAATTTGCTGGTCCTGCTGCTGAGAAGACAAATGTCTGCGCTTACAATTGTTCTTTTATAGCTCCTATGGCCATCCAAGATTTTGGAGAAATAATGTATATCTCAATGTGTGGAACAGGTGTGGGTTTTTCTGTTGAAAGCCAATACGTACAACAGTTGCCACAGATAAAATTTCAGTCCGGTAAGAAACTTCCAAATTTTGTTGTTCCTGACAGCAAAGAAGGTTGGGCAGATGCACTAGTCTTTGCAATGAAGACATGGTTTGAAGGAAATGATGTTGAAATTGATTACTCAAAAGTTAGACCAGCTGGTGCTAGGTTGAAAGTGATGGGTGGAAAAGCTTCTGGACCGGAACCACTTATAAGATTGATAAATTTGGTTAAGAAGAAGGTCTTGTCTAAACAGGGAAGAAGATTAAACAACTTGGATGTTCATGATATTGTCTGTTCGATTGGTGACTGTGTCGTCTCAGGTGGAGTTAGAAGAAGTGCTTTGATTTCACTTTCAGATCTTGATGATGAACTAATGAGAGATGCAAAGAAAGGACAGTTTTATCTTACTGAACCACAAAGAAGTATTGCAAATAACTCAGTCGTTTATGTCTCTAAACCTTCTTCGACTGAATTCTTGGAAGAATGGATTGCTTTGATGAAGAGCGGATCTGGAGAAAGAGGAATTTTCAATAAGGGAGGTCTTTTAAAGGCTTTGCCAGAGAGAAGACTAAAAGTTTTAAACAATGATGTCACACAGATGGGTGTAAATCCTTGTGGAGAAATCATTCTGCAAAATAAGCAGTTCTGTAATCTTTCTGAGGTTGTTGCAAGATATGAAGATGATGAGAAGTCATTATTAAGAAAAATAAAACTAGCTACTATGCTTGGAACATATCAAGCAACTCTCACTAATTTTGGTTATTTGTCTAAAGAGTGGACAGAGAATTGTAAAAAAGAGAGATTGATTGGTGTGTCTATTACGGGTCAATGGGATTGTCCAGCAGTTAGGAACCCAGAGATTCTAAGAAAACTCAGAAAAGAGGTAATAAAGACAAACCAGACTTACGCTAAGAGATTTAAGATAAATGAAGCAACTTGTACAACTTGCGTTAAGCCATCCGGAACAGTATCTCAGACCGTAGATTGCGCTTCAGGAATGCATACAAGATATTCACAGTATTATATTAGAAGAATAAGAATTTCGACCACAGACTCATTGTTTAAGATGATGAGAGATCAGGGAGTTCCTTACTATCCAGAGGTTGGTCAGTCGAAAGAAAGTGCAATGACTTATGTGTTTGAATTTCCAGTTAAGGCTCCAAAAAATTCTAAGTTTAAAGATGACTTGACTGCACTTGATCAACTCGAATTTTGGAAGATGGTGAAGGAAAATTACACAGAACACAATCCATCAGTGACTATTTATGTCGGAGAGAGTGAGTGGATAGATGTTGCAAATTGGCTTTACAAAAATTGGGACATAATCGGGGGATTATCATTCTTACCAAGAAATGATCATGTATATCAACTTGCGCCTTATGAAGAAATAGATGAAAAGAAATATAATGAGATGGTTAAAGCTTTAGGAACAATTGATTTTGCGAAATTAATTACTTACGAGAGACAAGATGAGACTGAAGTGAAAAAGGAGCTTGCATGTGCGGGAGGGACTTGTGAAATAGTGTGAGACAGATATAAAGTGGGGAAGATATGGAAATGAAAAATGGCGGGTCCGTAGGAACCCGCCATTTGCTCTTCTGGGGGTTAACCCCAATAAGCGATACTCGTGAAGATGCCGCTCACCAGACCGCCTGCGAAGAGGGAACCGATGATCAGGAGCAGAAGGCGCCGAAATTTCGCTTGGCGCTTCTTATCGATGCGCTCGAGGTCCTTGTCGGTGAACTTGTTTTCCTGTTTCTTGTTTGCCATATCGTCCTCCGTTTGAGTTTGATTGATATTTCCACCACTTTTAAATCCTTAACAAGTATAGCATATTTGATGTTAAAAGTCAAGTAATAAAAAACGTCCCTAAATAAAGGTTTTTTATTAAGAATTATTATGTGGGCGAGGAAGACTTGGTCACAGGTTTTTGCTTGCTAGCAAAACCCGCGACCTCGCCTCGGCACGTCTGCCTCCGGCTTTCGAGCCCTCTCTCGCTGTAAAAACAAAAAACGAAATGCTTAGTCGCATTTCGTTTAAGTTTTTTGTGCGCGAGAGAGGGGTCTTGAATCTTACAGATTCGGTATAGGTTTCATATTTAGATTTGTGAGTTCACTAATCAAAATATATTCAACCTTTTCAAGTCCTCTCGCGTAAGTGCTATTAAGCACTTACTCCGTGCACAAAAAAAACACTTATAAAGTGTTTTTTTGTCTGTGCACGGGAGAGGACTTGAACCTCCATGGATTGCTCCGCTTGCTCCTAAGGCAAGTGCGTGTACCAATTTCGCCACCCGTGCATCACATAATATTGTGGTCACAAGTATTTTCTTGCTAGAAAATCTCGCGACCCCGCCCAATCTAATTTTTTCAGTAGGGAGTCTTCCATTACATGGACAGTATCCTAACTATCTTTAATGTCTGTGGTCACATTCCTAAAATAGGGGACGTGAGTACACTTTCTCCCTCGACTTTTTCCTCGTCGCCACTCGGAAAAGTCTGGGCACCAGCTCACTTGTTTTTCTTACTAGAAAAACATAGTTCCGCTGTTCGACCCCTAACGTAAGCAATTCATATTGCTTACTCTGGGCGCACAAATGAAAAATATTTACATATTTTTCATTTGTGCGCCCAGTAGG